>DAINCY010000019.1:0-32313 GCA_036732145.1 Candidatus Dormiibacterota bacterium | reverse complement strand
GCCAGCTCGCTGGTGATGGCGGCGCCGATTCCGCGAGTTCCGCCGGTGACGACGGCGACTCGGCCGGCGAAGATTCCTGGGGTCACCGCCTCACGAACCGGGGACTGCAAGGCGGTCATCTCAGCGCCCCCGCCCGGTGGCTGCCTCTGGATCCCTGTGGCGGACCGGGCCGAGGAGGAACTGGCACAGCGCCAACAGCGCGCTGGCATGCGAGCATGTGGGGCTCGGTCGTGGTGTTGAGCAAAGGCGACATCGGTGCCCCCCTGGGCTGTCGGCACGGCCAGGATATGGCCAGCGCGCTTGGGAGGACATAGTCGCCAGATGGCCGGTGCTGCGTCGGCACTGTTGCGTACGGAACGGCTCGACCTGATGCAACGCTCCCGCTTGCAGGCTTCCTGCAACCGCGTTCACCGACCATGCGTCCGCAGTGCCGGAGCCATCGCTCCGGATCAACCAGGAGGACGTGTCATGGCAACAGAAGTGGCAGCGGAGAAGAAGACCATGTCGCAGCCGGACGATGTGCGCACCTTCGAGAAGGGACGGCTGGAGCTCGTCGACATCGGCGGTGGCACCGTCGGCAGGCTGAGCCTCGAGCCGGGCTGGAAATGGTCGGTGCACGTCAAGCCGGTCGCGGGCACGGAGCTCTGTGAGGCTCCGCACTTCCAATACCACGCGTCGGGAGTGCTCCACATACAGATGGCGGATGGCGCCGAGTTTGATGCCCATCCGGGAGACGTCACCGCCCTGCCATCCGGGCACGACGCCTGGGTGGTCGGCGACGAGACCGTGGTGCTCATCGACTGGAACGGGGCGAGCAACTACGCCAAGTCCTGACCGTCAGGGTTGACCTTCGTCTCGACGTGGATCCATGGCCCGTATCGTACGGGCCATGGTCCGAGACGGAGAGGTGGCGGCGGTCAGGCGCGCGTCCACGCCCGCACCTCGCGTGCTCCGGGTGCGCGTGATCGGCGGCCTCGATGTCGAGGGCGTCGCCGAGCGGGATCTGGGCAGCCGCAAGGCGCGGACCGCACTGAAGCGGCTTGCCATCGCCTGCGGCAGGCCGGTCCCGGTCGCAGGCCTGCAGGAGGTGCTCTGGGGCGACGAGCATCCCCGCGACCCCGCGGCTCAACTGGCGGTCATCATGAGCCGGCTGCGACGAGTGCTCGGCCCTCACCGGATCACTCACGGCGACGGTGGATACGCGCTCCATGTCGATTGGCTGGACCTCGACGCTGCAGGACAGCTCGTGGCCGAAGCGGTCCGACGGCTCGCCGATGATGCCCCGGCGGCCGCGCTGGCCGCGGCGATGTCGGCGCGGACCCTGCTCGCCCACCCGGCCCTGGACGACGAGGTGTGGCCCGAGGAGGATCGCCGCGAGGTGGAGCGGCTCGCGTCGCATGCCTGCCGTCTGGTCGCGCGCGCCGCGCTCGCCGCCGGCGACCTCACCACCGGTGTCGAGGCGGCTGAGCAGGCGATCGACAGGGACGGGTACGACGAGGAGGCGCTCCGGTTGGCGATGGCGGGACTGGCCGCCCAGGGGCGCGCCTCCACAGCCCTGGCGCTGCACGAGCGGTTGCGACAGCGCCTCAGCGACGAACTCGGCGTCTCGCCGTCCGCGGACACAGAGGCGGCGCATCGGGCCGTGCTCAAGGGCCTGCCGGTGCTGGGGATCGCAGTCGCCGGCGCCCACGCGCGCGGCGCCGGCAGCCGCGCCGTGGCCGGTCTGATCGAACGCGGTGACGAGCTTCGTGCCCTGGATGATCTGCTCGGCTCGGTGCACCACGGCCCACCCGTCATCGCGGTCATCGAGGGAGAGCTGGGAATTGGCAAGACCGCCCTGGCCACTGCGTGGATCGATGGGCTGGGCGCGGAGACGCCAGTGCTGATGAGCCGGTGCGAGCAGCTGAGCCGCGCGCTGCCACTGCAACCCGCGTTGCAGCTGGTGGGCGTGCACCTGCGCCAGGCGGGCGCCGACGCGGCACGCCGGCTGCTCGCAACCGATGCCCCGCTGCTCGAGCCGCTCCTTGACTGGCGCGGCCCGAATCCTGTCTCCAACGCCGATTCGGCACAGATGCTCGCCTCGTCGCCGGCGGGCATCGCGCTGGTGCTGGCCGCTCTGGGGAGAGTGGTTGCCCGGATCGCGCCGTCGCCCGTCGTGCTCTTCATCGACGACGTGCAGCGCGCTGATCCGCTCACCGTGGACTGGCTGGCGGGGCTGGCGGCCAACGGTGGGGGGCGGTTGCTGATCTTGCTGACCCGCCGTAGCGGCGAGGGCCACATACCTCGTGGCGCACTGACCATCTCGCTGGCGCCGCTGTCGATCAGCGCGGCACGGTCGATCGTCGGCGAGGACAGGGCCGCCGAGCTGCACCGGCGAAGCGGCGGCAACCCGCTGTTTCTGACCGAGCTGGCACGAACCGATGTCCACGATCCACTCCCAGACAGCGTGCAGGCTGCAGTGCTCGCACGCTGCGCGGAGGCCGAGGGCGCGGCGGAGACGATTCGGGCCGCGGCCGTGCTTGGCACGCGCGTCGACGTCGACGTGCTCGCCCAGGTGCGCCGCGCCGATCCGGTCACGGTCATCGCCGATCTCGAGCGAGGGCTCGCGCTCGGCCTGCTCGCCGAACGCAACGGCGCCTACGTCTTTCGCCACGAGGTGGCCCGCGAGGCTCTCGAGGCCTCACTCGGTTCCCCGCTGCGCGCGCTGTTCCACCGCGAGGCGGCGCGCGTCCTGACGCTGCAGGCGGGCTCAGATCCAATGCTGGTGGCCTACCACGCGCGGCTGAGCGGCGCGCGTGCGATCGCGTCGGCCGCGCTGACCGCAGCGAGCCGGGTCGCCGCCGACCGCTTCGACGACGCGACAGCCCTCAACCTCGCCGGCGAGGCGCTCGGCGCAGAGGACACCACCGCGGCGCGCCTGCAGCGGGCGATCGTGTTGCTCCGCCTGGCGCGGTATCAGGAAGCGCAACTCGACGCCGAGGCCGGGGTGGACCGCGGTGACGACCTCCGCGCCTGGGAGGTGGCAGGGGCGATCGCCTACTACTGCCGCGACTTCGATCGCGCTGCAGCCCTCGGCGAAGCCCTCGCAGATCACGGGAGCGACCCACGGCAACGCGTGGAGGGACTGGTGGTCCACGCCCGCGCGCTGCATGCGCGAGGCGACGTCGCCGTCGCCGCCGAGCGGATGGAGATGGCGCTGAGCATCTGCCGCGAGCACCGATTGCGGCAACCGACGTCGGTGCACGCCTTCCTCCTGGTGCACATGGGCCGACCCGGCGGGGCGATCGGGACGATCGCCGCCAGCCCGTACGCCACGACTGAGTCCCTGTCGACCATCTATACGCCCGTGCACGCCCATTTCATCCACGGCTACGCGCTGGCGACCTGCGGCCGCGCGGGTGACGCGCTGCGCGTTCTTGGGCGAGCCTCCGAGGAGGCGGTGCGTCGCGGCCTTGCCCGGTACACGTCCCTCGGCCTCAACATGAGCTCCTGGGTGCACCGCAACGTCGGGGACGTCGATCACGCCCGCGAGTGCAACGAGATGGCGCGCGCCGGGGCCAGAGATACCGGCTATCGCGAGCTCGAGGTGTACGCGATCCTCGACCCCTGCGACGACGACGTCGACGGCGGTGACCTCTCTTCGGCTGCGAAACGGATCGCGGCGGCGCGCGACGTGATGCGCGAGCCGTACGCCTACTCGTGGCGCCACCGGCTCCGCGTCCAGCTTCTCGAGGGCAGGATGGCGCTGGCTCGCGGCGACCACACCGCGGCCCTCCATCAGGCGACGCGACTTGTCGACGAGGCCGCCGTTCGTTGCGCTCCGCGCTACAGGCAGCTCGGTGAGGTGCTTCGCCTGCAGGCAAATGCCGGCCTGGGAGCCGCGCCGCCCGACGCCGGGGTGCTCGGCGAGCTCAGCGACTCGCTGTCGGTGGTCGCCGGGGTGGAGGCATGGTGGCTGCTCGCCGAGCTGGGCGCCGCGACCCGCACTGAACTGTGCCTCGAGCTTGCCGGCAGACACCGCGAGCAGCTGGCGGCGAGCTTGGACCCCGCGGCTCGCTCAGCCTTTCTGCACTACGCGGAGGTTCGGCTGGAGAGAATCAGGACGCGCGGACGCACTGCCTGACCCCGCTCGCGCACCTCGGAGATCGCCTGCCTCACAAGCTCTGCGCGCCGCTCCGCCGACAGCGAGCCCATGAAGGGCGCGAGGTGGGCCATGCCGATGCGGTACTCGACGATCTCGCCGGGGGAATCGAGGCCGGACTCGACGACGATGTCGTCGACGTGCACCGCGCGCAACCCACTCGCCTCCGCGCACGCGCGAAGCAGCTCGGGAGTGTTGCTCAGCGTCTCGCTGCGGGTCTTGAGCGCCGCATACCAGGCGGGACGGCGGTAGCCGAAACGCGAGGCGACATCGTCGACCACGTCCTTGGACGGGTTCGCCGGCGAGGCTCCGAAGACTGCGACGACGACCCGGCCATCGCGGCGCACCACCCGCCCCATCTCGGCGAGCGCCCGCTGCGGCATGTCGACGTGGGAGATGGCGAACGCACTGACCGCTGCGTCGAAGGTACAGTCGAGAAAGGGCAGGGCGAGCATGTCGCCGATGACGCTGATCACCGCGGCGCCACCGCCGTGGGCGAGCATGTCGGCGGACGCGTCGAGGGCGACCGGCCTGGCGCCGCCGGCTCGGAGGGCGCGGCAGACCGCACCGGTCCCGGCACCGACATCGATCACCAGCGCACCGTTGAGCTCCGCTGCCAGGGGCGCGACGATGCGCTCGGCGAGGCGCTCGTACAATCGCGCAGGGCCCCCGGCCCACGCCGCAGCAGAGCCCTCATACGCGAGGCACAACTCGCTCACGACAGCGGCAGCGCCTCAGCGAAGCGCTCGCTCCACCAGGCGAACTCCTCGGCGTCGGCGGTCTTCGACCAGCCGAGCTGCAGGAATGCGCCGGCGAGCGCTGCGGCGAGCTGGGCGTCCCACCACGTCGCCGTCCTGACGCCGGCCGCCTCGAGCGAGGTGCGGTATGCAGCGATCGCGTCCGTTTTCGACTCCGGCAGGCGGTCGCAGTTCACCGCCAGGTACCAGGCGAGATCGACCAGCGGCGGCCCCTCGCCGACACGATCCCAGTCGAGCAGGATGGTGCCGCCGTCGGCGTGAGAGCCGAGATTGCCGAGCTTCCAGTCGCCGTGCAGCAGGGTCTGCGGGCCGGCGCGCAGCGCGACGATGAGTGGTGAGGGGTCAGCGGCCAGCGCCAGCAGCCTCTTCGCGTCATCAGGATGCAGCGACTGCATCGCCTCCCAGCCGTCACGCACCGCGCCCGGTACGGGGTCCGTCCTACCGGCGGCGAGCTCCAGCTCAGCCATGCCCGGGGTGAGGCTCACGAAGTGATGGGCAAGCGGGAAGAGCCCGACAGCGTCCTCGAACCCGAAGTAGGCCGCATGCAGCTGTGCCATGTGGTCGAGGAACCGGCGGTGCTGCGCGATCGTGATCCGAGCGGCCCCAGCCGACACCAGCTCACCGGACACGTCGCGCATGAGCATGGCGGCGCTCCGGTGACCCCGTTCCGACGTGTACGGCGCGCACGCGATCACGGTGTGATCGATGACCGACGGCAGGGCATCGAGCGTGGAAGAGGCGAACAGCGTGAGCTGACGGCAGTGCAGGTCACCGGTGGCGCGCATGATCCAGTCGTCGTCGACGCAGAGGTACTTCACCACGAAGGGCTCGGCATCGATGGTGGCGCGCTCGAACCCACTGCCCGACAGCGAGTCCGCGGTTTTCCATGGCTCGCGGTGCTGCGCGTCACGGAGCAGGTCTGCAATGGAGGCCTCGATCCGCACTCGTGACGCGGGCGCCGGAACGTCAAGCACCGGCTGCCGCGGCCTCCGCCATCTCCGCCTGCAGCGCGGCGCCCCATCTGCCACCGCAATATGCGGTGTCCTTGACGATCAGGCCGTCGCGAACCTCGAGCTTGTGCGCCTGGTGACACATGTGCGGCTCACCGTCCTCCTCCCATGTGAGCACGAACTCGACCACCGCGCCATCGGGAAGCGGGCTCCGCCGCAGCTCCTCGAAGTGGCCGGGGTCAGCGAACCAGCGGCCAAGCTCGGCCTCGATCGCGCCGGCGCCCTTCACGGTGTATCGCCAGTTGGGCACGGTGGCGTCGAGGACAGCGTCCGGGGCGAACCCCGCTGCTGCGGAGATGGATGCGTGCTCGATGCCGTGGATGAGGCGGTCGATCGGATCGGACATGGCCTTGGCTCCTCTGGGTTGGGACGGAAGGTACGCTCAGCAGGGGTCTCAAACCAAGGGTGAGATGACACGCTTGCAAAGCGATTGCAGCGACCTCATGTGTCTCGGTGACGGCGGCGCTGCCGGAGAAGCGGGAGGTCTGAGTGGCCGTAGCGGGCAATTGCGTCCGCCTCGGCAGCGTCCGCCGCGCGACTCTCGTCGCCCAGGTTCACGACCGCTGGTCGCCACCAGGCACGCCGGATCGAGCGGGCCGGAGCTGGGTCATTGGAGGAGGTCGCTTGGCACGCGGTCCGAATCGCCCTCCGTATCCACCTCGTCAGGGTCGACAGGGCCTTCATATTGGGAGGTCTCGGTGTGGTTGAGGGACGCCGTTGCTATCCTTGAGTGCAGCTTAGCTTGGCGAATTCAAGCCCGTGTCGTATCGAGGTGCTGTAGGAGCTCATGCGCCGCGAGCTCGACTTCCTTGTGCCGAAACTCCGCAGCCCGATACCGACATGCGATCAGGCCCATGCGATGGACACGATGGAAGTCTCCATAGACGAATCCGTACCTGGCCTTGGTGTCGTCGTTCGCACCGTCGGTGAGCCCGAGATGCCATTCGGCATATTCATCCCACGAATGCGACTCCAAGAAGCCGTTCTCGTCGTCGGCGCTCGGTTGCGCGTCACCCCAGTCGCTCTCCAGCACGTAGTGGTGGGCGTCGATGAGCCGTCGCGCTCGCGCCACGGCGTGCTCATTTACCGAGTACGAAGCCATCGCATCCGGCGGTCGGGCTGTCCTCGCCGTGGACGGATCGCCCGAGCGATGAGGCCCTCGCGGCGCAGGTCGACCATCACGCGAGTATGGCGATCATCGAGGCTATCCTCGCGGCGAGTAGTCGAGCTCAGGGCTCCAGTCTGTGCCTCGGCCCTCGGGGGTGCGGTCGAGCACCGACCATAGCGGCCACATGAAGTCGACGTGCCGGGGTTCCTGTCCGGGCTCGCTGGGGACCCACATCAGCTCGCTGCTCCACGAGTGATGGATCCTGCCGTCGCGGCGCGCGAAGACCGTGGCCACAGGTCGCTGCGCGCCGTCGGGCGCCTCCGCGTGGTAGTCGCGGTTGTAGGTCGTGTTCGCGGAGGAGAGCAGCCGGGCGTGACGCCATCCACGCGACTGCGCGTGCGCGCGCAAGCGCTCGATCGGCGGCTTCGCAACCACCGCGAAATTGATCTGCTGCGTGATGTGCGGCACCGCGCCATCGATTCCGTCGATGATCGACGTGCACGCCGGGCAGGGCCCCTCGAGCGGCAGCCCCGCCTTGCCCGGGATGTACATGTGGCTGTACAGGAACAGCGTGTCTTTGCCGTCCGCGAACAGCGCAGAGAGCCGGACCGGCCGCGCGGCGTTGGTATCTGGGTCCCACCCATCAAAGGTGTAGTCCTCCGGCACCAGACCGCCGACCGGCAGGCCACGCCGCTGCGCGGCCGCGACCTCGATCTGGCGGCGCAGGTCGATCTCTGTCGTCAGAAGCTCGTCGCGCGCCCGGCGGTACTGGTCCGATTCGCCGGGATAGCGCACCTCGTGCAGCGATGTCTGATTCACACGCATCCTCCTTCGCTTGGCCAACATGGACACTCTACAAGGCATGGGTTGTACAAGTCCACCGTTGCGCTGAGCGCCCCGCTCCCGTATCCTGTGGCGGCATGACCGCCGAGGCAACGTTTGCGGCGCTCGCCGAGCCGCGCCGGCGCGCGATGTTGCTCCTCGTGCGCGATCAGCCATGCTCGGTCAGCGAGATCGCCAGGAACTTCGACATCAGCCAGCAGGCGGTGTCGCAGCACCTGAAGGTGCTGAAAGAGGCCGGGCTGGTGGCGGTGCGCACCGACCGGCAGCGTCGCCTGTACGTCATCCGTCCAGAAGGGCTTGAGTCGCTGCAGGCGTTCCTCGCCGAGCTCTGGCCACAGAGCCTTCAACGCCTCAAGCAGGCCGTCGAGTCGGGCGATGACGGCTGAGCCCGTCACCGCCTCGGTCCACGTCGCCGCCGACCCCGGGGTCGTCTTCGAGTATTTCACCCGCCCAGAGGCGATGGTGCGCTGGATCGGCGAGTACGCCGTACTCGACCCTTCGCCCGGCGGGGAGTTCACGCTGGACATCGGCGGCGTGGCGGTCCGTGGTCAGTACCTGGAGATCGACCCTCCCCATCGCCTGGTGATCAGCTGGGGCCACGCGGGATCCCAGCTACTGCCGCCAGGCGCGAGCACGCTGGAGATCCGTCTTGAGCCCCACGCCGGAGGCACGACAGTCCAGATCATTCACAGTGGCCTTCCCGAGCCGGAGGCCGTCGAGCACCGGGATGGGTGGCGCCATTTCCTCGCTCGACTTGCAGTCGTGATCAAAGGGAGCCACGCGGCACAAGGCGGCCATCCGATCCCCGCCGACGAACCCTGAGCCCGAGGGCGACGCTCCAGTCCCCGATTGCACTCCCGATTAGACTCTCGGCGATGACGCTCGAAGCCACCTCATCGCGGCTTCACACGACGTCGACAGACGCCATTCGGCTGGTTGTGTTCGGACGTCTGATGCCGGCAACCTTCTTTGCGCAGCTCGGTTATGCGCAGTGGCTACGAGTCGTCGGCGACGTGCGCGCATTGCCCCATCCGGCGAACCTGCTTGCGGTGATAAGCGGGCCGCTGCCGGCGGCGCTGTACCTGCTCTTCTGTGTCATCCCCGTCCTCATCTACGTCGGACGACCGGCACCGCGCATGCGCGACGGCAGGTTCCTGCCTCGCGCTGCCGGTCTGGCAGGCACCATGGGGCAGCTGGTCGTGGGCGCGCTCCCGCAGGGCGGGCGACTCTACTCGCCGCCGTCGTGGTTCGGCGGGGTCTCCAGCGCGATCTCCGTCGTCGCATTCACGCTGGCGGTGTACGGGCTGCTCTACCTGAGGCGCAGCCTCAGCATCATTCCCGAAGCGCGGCGGTTGGTCACCACAGGACAGTACCGGATGGTGCGTCATCCCCTGTACGCCGCGGAGATCCTGGCCGCGTGCGCCTTCGTCATGGTCAATCCCGGGGCGCTTGCGGTTGCCGACCTGGCGCCCTTCATCGCCATCCAACTGGTGCGCTCGCGGTTTGAGGAGCGCCTGCTCACCAAAGCGTACCCGCACTACCAGGACTACGCGCTACGCACGCGGCGGCTCATCCCGTTCATCTGGTAGCCCGTATCCACGTGGTCGTACGACCAACGACTCGTGCGCGGCCTGCGCTGACATCGGGCAGCATGGGCTGGAGATGACAAGAGCGAGCAACGTCAGTCGCTGCCTGCACGAAATGTCACGCGCCGGGGGCGGGACGCGTGCTTCGGTGGAGGTGCCGTGCTGATGGCCACTCGCATCCGCCTGGTGATCGTCGACGACCATCCCCTGGTGCGACGCGGGCTGTGTGAGCTGTTCGGCGGCGAGGGCGACATCGAGGTCGTCGACGCCGTCGGTAACGGCCAGCAGGCCGTCAGCACAGTCCTTGCGCAGCAACCCGACGTCGTGCTCATGGACCTCTCCATGCCGGGGATGGACGGGATCGAGGCGACGCGCCGCCTGCTGGCGGTCCGTCCCGAGACGCCCGTGGTCATGCTCAGCTCGTTCGACGACCACGAGCGCGTCATGGAAGCCCTCGACAGTGGGGCGGTCGGGTACATCCTCAAGGACGCAGAGAGCGACGAGTTGCTCCGCGGCGTGCGCGCGGCCGCCAGGGGTGATTCGCCCCTCTCGCCGCGGGCCGCCCGAGCCCTGCTCACCGCGCGGCGGGGACGGCGACCATTCGAGGAGCTGACCGTCCGCGAGCTTGACGTGCTCAGGCTGGTGGCGCGCAGCCTCAGCAACAAGCAGATCGCCTGGCGCCTATCCATCAGCGAGAAGACGGTCAAGGCGCACATGACCAGCATCTTCGGGCGCATCGGGGTCGGCGATCGCACCCAGGCGGCGCTATGGGCGCAGCGCCACGGGATGACCTGAGCTCCGTCGTACGACCTTCGGACCTTGTGTGCAGGGACGGCAGTGGTTCCACACTTGGTGCACGACCACTCGGGAGGAATGACATGCGCACCATCACCATTCGCCGGATTGCGGCCGGCGCCGCATTGCTCACCATTGCAGGCTGCGGCGGTGCGACTGCCAGCAGCACCACCTCTGCAGGCGGACAAAACGCGGCCACCCCGAGTCCCACGTCGAGCGCGACCGTCATCTCGGCAACGGTGAGCGGTCACGGCGCCGTCCTTGTCGCCGGCTTCAACAGCATGACCCTGTACCAATTCGACAAGGACACAGCCGGAAGCAGCACCAGCGCGTGCACGGGAGGTTGTATCACCACATGGCCCCCGCTCACGGTCCCCGCCGGGACGTCCCCCACGGCGGCCGCGGGGATCACCGGGAAGTGGGCAACCATCACCCGCACTGATGGGAAGGGCACCCAGGTTACCTTCAACGGCCTTCCGCTGTACTTCTACTCCGGGGACACCAAGCCCGGCGACGCCAACGGCAACTACCCGCACTGGGCCAGCGTTGCTGCGGCCTCCGGTGGGGCAGCCGCCGCCCCGTCGGCCACGCCGGCAGGGAGTGCCCCCAGCCCTGCGGCCACAAGCAACCCCTACGGCTACTGAGCCGACGCGCTGAGACTCAGCTGCTTCCCAACACCGCCGGCGCGATCTCGCCCCGCCCAGCCTGTTGCATGTCGCCGGGTAGGCGTACACCGAGTGCCCGTGCCAGGACCTCGATATGGGTTCTCCATTCGATGATCGCCGCTCGTTGGTCGGACTGCGTGTTGGGCAGGCTGGAAAAGTCACCGGCGGGCAGCGTTGCGACCAGCGCGCTCAGGTAGGAGTCCTCGAGCACGAAGGTGTGGGCGTATGGAGCGTGGATGCCGGCGAGTGTCGGATCCGATGGCTGCACCGCATAGATGTCGACCGTGTACGTGGCGAATCGCTGCTCCAGGCGGCCGAGTTCGCTGGCAGCTTGCTGCCCCGACAGGCGGTGCTCGCGATATGCGTTGAGCACTGGATCAGCCCCGTTGAGGAGACTGTTGACCCCAAGCCGAATTGGCTCGACCGCGGCAACATACGAGTTCAGCGAGGCTGACGACGTGGCGGATTGACCACACGACGCGATGGCGAACACGACAAGGCTCGTCAGGAAAAGACCGCATCGACTCGCGTCCCTCACGGTGGCGACTCGCCGGCGGGTGGACCGGCGAGGATCTTCTCGATCGCGGGTCGGCTCAGCCCGTGCTGTTGGAGGATCTCCCCCGCTCGACTGGAGCCCTGCTCGGCGAGCGCCAGCAGGAAGTGCTCGGTCCCCAAGCCCTCACGTCGCTCCCCGGCCAGCGCGATCGCGCGGGCGAGGACCTCGCCGACCAGACGTCCGTCGTCGGGCGTCATGCCGCGGGCGGCGTGGTGCGAACCACTCGAAGTCAAGGCCGCGGGTCCACTGACCACCTCTCGGCTCAGGGGCTCCGACGACAGTTGCTCGCGCACTTTCTCGACCGTGACGCCGGTGTTGGCAAGGACATGAGCGGCGCCGCTGTCGGCCTCCACGAGGATGCCGAGGAGGAGGTGTTCTGTGCCAACCCCGAGGTCCCCGGCTCGCCGCGCCTCCTCGAAGGCCAGTTCTA
Source organism: Candidatus Dormiibacterota bacterium (assembly GCA_036732145.1). Taxonomy (GTDB): domain Bacteria; phylum Chloroflexota; class Dormibacteria; order Aeolococcales; family Aeolococcaceae; genus Aeolococcus. The sequence goes on along the minus strand of DAINCY010000019.1, from coordinate 20,421 downwards.
TGACCTTCTTCACGACTGACGTCGGAACGAGCCCGCGTATCGCGCGCTCGTTCTTCGGCTGCAGCGTGTCGATGGCAGACCGGACTGCCTCAATGCTCACACCGAGACTGCGCACGACCTCTGCGCCGCGGCCATGTTCAACCCGGAGCAATCCGAGGAGGAGGTGCTCGGTGCCGATGTATGGCCCTCGTGAGCGCTCCGCCTCCTCCTGTGCGAGGGTGAGCGCCCGCTTTGCCTCGTCCGTGAACCGTTCGAATGGGTACATGCGCGATCCTCTTGCCCGTTTAGATGCGTCGGGCACGCGGCCTCAGCGCACGGAGGTCAACCGACCGGGCGCACCAGGACCATCGTGATGCCTGGCGTGGGCAGATCGTCGAGGGCTGCGAGCGCGCCACCGGCCTCGGCCAGCTCGATGCGGCGCTGGATCAGCCGCTGAGGCACCAGGGAGCCGTCGAGAATCTCGGCGAGCATCGCCGGGTACGCGTGCGCGGCCATGCCATGGCTGCCGATGACCTCGAGCTCGCCGGCGATCACGGCAGCCATGGGCAGCGGCGGCATGTCGTCGTCCGCGACCATCAGCCCAACCTGAACGTGGCGACCGCGGGGGCTGAGGCTGCGAATCGAGTCCTGGCATGTTTTGGTGCTGCCGAGGGCGTCGATCGAGACCCGTGCGCCGCCGCCGGTGACGTCGCGAACCACGGCGACGACGTCGCTCTCTGTGGCGTTGACGGTCACCGACGCGCCGACGTCCCTGGCCAGCCGCAGCGCCGCAGGCGACACGTCGACGGCGATGACCCGTGCGTGGTGCGCTGCCGCGATCATCACCGCGGACAGTCCCACGCCACCGCACCCGTGAATCACCACCCAGTCGCCCGGCTGCGGGCGCCCATGGTGAACGACCGCCCGGTGTGCGCTCGCGAAGCGGCACCCCAGACTTGCCGCCGCCTCCAGGTCGAGACCCTCCGGGATGCTGACCAGGTTGACGTCGGCGCGATCGATGGCAACCAGCTGCGCGAAGGATCCCCAGCCGGTGAACCCGGGCTGGAACTGCCGCTCGCACACCTGGTGCTCCCCGCGACGGCAGGTGTCGCAGTCACCGCAGGCACACACGAACGGCACGGTGACCCGATCCCCGCGCGACCAGCCGTGCACCTGCGGTCCGACCTCGGCGACCACGCCGGCGAGCTCGTGACCGGGCACATGAGGAAGCCGGATGCCGGGATCGTGTCCCATCCAGCCGTGCCAATCGCTGCGACACAGGCCGGTGGCCGCCACCTCGATGACCACCCCCGCCTTCGGACATTCCGGGTCCGGCACGGTGACCAGCTCCGGCACCTGCCGGAAATGCTCATAGAGCACCGCTCGCATCGCCGCACCCTACCCGTACGACATCGCCACCCGCCGTCCACCGCACCAGCGCCTCGGACCCGCTCACCCCGCCGCGGAGTCGTGGAGGCGTCCCAGCAGACGGTCCCGGGTGACCCCCATCGTGACGGCGCTAGTCTTCGTGAGCCGCATCCGCTCGGTGGACCGAGCAGCGGCCAGGCCGCGTCCGGCGCACTCATCGCGTCACCGATGAGTTTCCGTCGGAGTCGACGTTTCACCTCGTAGAACAGGACGATGGAGAACGCGAGCGCTGGGCTGGTGCTCAGCTGACCGGGACCCAACCGACGACCACAGGAGGTTTCATCGTGGACTGGAAGCTCGAACTCGTGATAGTTCCCGTCTCGGACGTGGATCGCGCCAAGACCTTCTACATGGAGCAGGCCGGCTTCAATCTGGACGTCGACCACCGCGCCGGCGACGACTTTCGCATCGTGCAGCTGACACCGCCGGGCTCGGCGTGCTCGATCACCATCATGCGGAACACGGACGCGCCGGGCTCGCTTCAGGGCCTGCACCTGGTCGTCTCCGACATCGACGCCGCGCGTGCCGAGCTCACGGAGCGTGGAACGGACGTCAGCGAGATCTACCATTTCGAGTCCGGGGGTCAGATGCCAGGGCCTGATCCTCAACGCAGCGACTACGGCTCGTTCCTCTCCTTCAGCGACCCCGACGGCAATGGCTGGCTTGTTCAGGAGGTCGGGAGACCCAAGCCGGGGTCGTGACGGGGACCAGTCAGGCGATCGCTGCCTCGTCCTTGAGCCCACCCAGCGACCCCCCGTCGACAAGCAGGGACTCGAAGGCCGATGGCTCGATGGCGCGGCTGAAGAGATAGCCCTGGGCGAAGTCGCAGCCGCGACGCTGCAGGTAGTCTGCCTGCGACGACGTCTCGACACCCTCGGCAACCACCCTGAGGCCAAGCACACGCGCCATGTCGAGGATGCTCTCAGCCAACGTGGACCCGGGGTTGACGGCGGCCAGCTCATCGACGAAGACCTTGTCGACCTTGAGGGTGTCGAAGGGCAGCCGTCGCAGCCGCGACAGCGCCGAGTAGCCGGTGCCGAAGTCATCGATGGCCAGGTGAAGCCCCAGCGCCTTGAGGTCCTCGAGCGTTGTCTGCACACCCTCCGACTCGGCGATCGCCACGCCCTCGGTCAGTTCCAACTCGAGGTTGGCGGGCGAGAAGCCCGTCTCCTGCAGTGTCCTGGCGACCGTCGCGACGAGGTCCGGGTTGTCGAGATTGCTGCCGGACAGGTTGACGGCCATGCGCAACAGCGGCAGGCCGGCATCGACCCACGCGCGACCCTGCGTGCACGCCGCGCGCAGGACAAAGGCATCGATGCGGTCGGCGAGGTTGAGCTCCTCGGCGAGTGGGATGAACACCGCGGGGCCCACCCAACCGCGCGTTGGATGGTTCCAGCGAGCGAGCGCCTCGGCGCCGACGATCGACGCGCTCTCCATGTCGACGATCGGCTGGTAGTGGACCTCGATGCCACCGGCCTCGATCGCCGCCCGCAGCTCCTCGCCCAGCTGCAACCTGTCAAGCAGATCTGTTCGCATCGCCGGCGAGAACACCTGGTACTGGGCCTTGCCCTGGCGCTTGGCGAAGTACATGGCCAGGTCGGCGTCGGCGATCAAGGTCTCGGGACTGACGGTCCCGGGCGCCGCTGAGGCGATGCCGACGCTGGCCCGCGGAGCGACCTCCCTGCCCTCGAGCCTGAGCGGTCGCTGCAGGGCGTTGAGCACGCGCTCGGTGGCGGTCACCGCCGCCCGGGTGTCCGTACCCTCGAGGAGGACCGCGTACTCGTCGCCGCCGAGACGGGCAACCGTGTCCTCCGGCCGCACGGCCGCGACCAGTCTCTCGGCCATGGCCACCAGGAACTGGTCACCCACCTGGTGTCCCTGGGTGTCGTTGATCGTCTTGAAGTCGTCGAAATCGAGATAGAGCACGCTGTTGACGCGCCCGTCCTCGGTCGTGGACGCCGAACGCTCCAGCCGCTGCCGGAACAACTCGCGGTTGGCCAGCCCGGTGAGCGCGTCGTGGAGGGCCTGGAACGTCAGCTGCTGTTCGTACTCATGCCGCTCGCTGACATCGCTGATGTTGAGCACCATCCCAGCCACCGCCGCGTCGCCGAAACGATTGGTCAGCTTGGCCCACACGTGACGCCATGTGCCGTCTCTGTGCTTCAGCCGGGCCTCGACCTCGAGGGTGGACCCCTCGCTGCCGCGCATCGCGCGCTGCCATGCCGCGCCAACCCGTTCGCTGTCATCAGGGTGAACGATGTCGGTCAGCTGCGCGACGGCGACGCCGTCGCTCTCGACGTACTCGCGGAACGATGGGGTCGCGAAGATGAGCTCGCCGGCAGCGCCGATGACCACAATTCCGTCGCTGGCATTCTCGACCAGAGCGGCGAGTCGCCTCTCGCGTGCGCGCACGGCGTCGCGTTGTTCCTCCAACTGGCCGGCCATGGTGTCGAAGGCCTCGCCAAGCTCGGCAATCTCATCGCCGCCTCCGGTGGCGACGCGATGGCGCAGGTCCCCCGCCGCAAGCTGTGTGGTGGCCCGCTTGAGCGCGCTCAGCGGCCGAAGGACGGATCGCGCGAGCCTGCTCGACAACCACAGGGCGATCGCCAGGCCGAGGACGAGAGCGAGCACCACCGCGATGGCCGACGCTCGCACCGCCGCGTCTCGCTGCTGGCGCAGGCCGGCGACGTGGGTACCTCCGACGGTCTCAAGAGCCGACAGGCGATCGGTGACCGACGTCAGGTCAGAGTAGAGGAAATCCTGCAGCGCAGCAGCGGCAGCGGGGTCACCCGTGGCCAAGCTTCCCAGACGTCGGACGGCAACCCGGTAGGCGAGAGTTGCCTTCCACGCCGCGTCGACGGCGGGCAGCGCGCTGACCTGGTCTGCCGTCAGGCTCGGCGCCCTGGCCAGCGCCGCGAGGTCGGAATCGACCTGCTTCTCGGCTGCCCCCATGGCCGTCAGGTCGGTGGTCCCGTGCCGAACGAGGACGTCGAAGGCGGCAAGGCTGAAGGCCTGCACGTGCGTGTCCAAGAGACTGACCTCGGCGGCGAGCTGCTCTGCTCCGTCGAGCGCAGCGGACGCATTGGTGCTCGCCACCAGGCCGGCCCCCGACACGCCCGCCAGCCCCACCAGCGGCAGCATCATCAGCAAGGCGGCCCAGCGAAACCGCGCCTTGAGCCGGCGTTCGGTGAAGCGGCTGGTCCACAAGCTCATCGGTTGTTGCGTCTCCGGTTGTTGGGGCTGCGACCACAGGAGCAGGCGTCTGCCATAGGTTGGAGCCGCGGCCGCGCCGCGGCGAGGGAAGGTGTCCCAGGATTGTCAACCCGCTGAGAACGACGCCCCGGTGACGCGACCGTTCTGTTGAGATGCTGGTGCAGGATGTGTGACGGCGTGACGTGCCATTGGCATCGCCCGTGTGCGCGTTCCGTGCCAATCCTGCTCCTGCCTGCCTCGAGCCGGAGCACGCGATCGCTGGTGTCCCTGCCGGCGGCGACAACAGCGACGGCTCCGGCCCAGCTTGGTCACAGTTCGCAGCCCCGGCCCATGTGACCGCCAAGCGGGCTGATGATCCGTCTGTTGGATTGATCGCGCGGTCGCGGCGCGCCACGGAGTGAGATGCAAGACGCTCAGGGTGCGGCCCAGACGCCCGCCGAGGTCGCGATCACAACCGGAACCGATGCGACGGTCGGCCGCGCGGCGCGCGGCGGCATGCCGCCGAACAAGACGGACCGGCGGGTGGCCTGGCGCAGCAGGGTGGCCAGCGTCGCCCTGGTGCTGGTGCTGCTCGCCGTGAGCGGGTTCGCGGTGTGGTCATCCCAGACGACCGGTGCCGCGGCGGCACGGGCAGTCGCGGAGAACAGCCTGTCCGATGACTATGCGTCGGCGGCCGGCGCGGTCGCCACCGAAGAGTCGCTGGTGCGCGAGTACCGCAGCGATCCGGGGGTTCTGGTCCGAGCCAGCTACGACAGGGCGTCCGCCGCGGTTCTCGCCGCGCTGGCGGAGGTCCGGCTGGCCGCCGACGCCGCCCATCAGGCTCTTGTGGACCGTGTCGTGGCCCAGCACCGCAACAACCTCGGGGCGATCGACCAGCTGTTCGCCGCGGTCGACAGTGGGGACCCAGCCACAGCCCTGCGGATCGAAGACTTCCAGATTGAGCCGGCGTTCAGGACGATCTCCGCGATGGTCGTCACGGCCGCAGCAGACGAGCAGCGGCTCGCGGCGACTGAGCTGGCAGACATGCAGCACCTGCAGAGCCTCACCCGCCTGCTGACGCCTGTGGTGTTCCTGGCGGGGTTGCTGCTCGCCGCCGTGCTGGCCTTGATCACCCGCGGGCACCGCCGCCTGCTGGATCTTGAACGAGCCCGAGCCGTCCACGACTCCCTGCACGACGCCTTGACCGGACTGCCCAACCGCAAGCTGCTTGTCGACCGCTTCGAACAGGCGCTGCGCGCCGCCCACCGTGCCCGCACCCGCGTGGGCCTGTTGATCATCGACCTGGACCACTTCAAGGAGATCAACGACACCTTCGGCCACCACTACGGCGATGAGCTGCTCGCCCAGGTCGGGCCGCGCCTGACCGGCGCCTTGCGCGCCGTCGACACCGTTGCCCGCTTTGGCGGCCACCAGTTCGCGGTCCTGCTTCCCGACATGCAGGGCGTGAACGACGCGACCGCCGTCGCAGCCAAGCTCACGGCGTCCCTGGCGCGGCCCTTCGAGGTCGAGGGCGTCGATCTGGACATCGAGGCCAACGCCGGGATCGTGCTGTCCGGCGAACATGGCCAGGACGCCGCCACCCTGCTGCAGCGCGCCGACATCGCCATGTACGTCGCCAAGACCCAGAACCTCGGGGTGTTCGCCTACGACCCCGCCTTCGACGCGCACTCTCCCGCCAGGTTCGCGCTGCTCGGGGAGCTGCGCCGGGCTCTGGACCTCGGCGACTTCGTCCTGCACTACCAGCCCAAGGTCACCATCAGCACCGGCGAGGTCGTCGGCGCCGAGGCCCTGGTGCGCTGGCAGCACCGCGAGCGCGGCCTGGTGTTTCCGGACGCGTTCATCCCGCTCGCCGAGCACACCGGACTGATCGGCCCGCTCACCCGCTGCGTCCTGGACACCGCCCTCGCTCAGGCACGCACGTGGGCGGACGCCGGCCGGCCGCTGCCAATTTCCGTCAACCTGTCCGCCCGCAACCTGCTCGACGAGCGCCTGCCCGACCAGGTCGCCCAACTCCTCGCGGCGCACGGAGTCGCTCCCGAGCTGCTCGAGCTCGAAGTGACCGAATCGGCGATCATGACCGAGCCGGTGAGGGCGCAGCAGGTGCTGGAGAAGCTGTCCGCCCTGGGGGTCTGCATCTCCATCGACGACTTCGGGGCCGGCTACACCAGCTTCGGCCAGCTCAAGACCCTGCCCGTCAGCGAGCTCAAGATCGACCGGTCGTTCGTCATGACGATGATCGAGGACCGCACCAACGCGCTGATCGTGCAGAGCCTCGTCGACCTCGGCCACAACCTGGGCCTGAGGCTGGTCGCCGAGGGCGTCGAGAGCGAGCACGCGCTGCGAGCCCTGGCGGCCTTCGGCTGCGACGTTGCACAGGGCTATCACCTCGCCCGTCCCATGACCGCAGAGGCCTTCGACACCTGGCGCGCCGGACGCCGCGTCACTCCCCCATCCCCCGTTGTCGTCGTCGCGCCGAGGGCCGCCTAGACTAAGGACGGGCGAACCCCTGCGACGCGTCCGCCAGCGGCGATTCTCGGGTTGCGCAAACGATTGGGCAACACGAGGGCCGCGCCAGCTCCGCGAGGTCAGCGCGGATCTATTCAGTGCTGAGACGCCGCACCGCGGTCTGCGAGGGACGAGACAGCGCGTGGGCCACGGTCGAATCTCGCACCATCAGCTCGGGCGTGAACAGAACGCGGCGACGAGTCGGCTCGTCGTTCTCGATCTGCTCCAGCAAGAGGCTGACGGCGACTGAACCGAACTCATGGATTGGGACGTGCATCGTGGTGAGGCCCGGGCTGACGCGGCTCGCCAGCGGGATGTCGTTGTAGCCGACGATGGCAACGTCCTCAGGAATGCGCAAACCCAGGCGCTGGGCCACCCCGGCGGCGCCCACCGCTGCCAGGTCCGTGACCGCGAACAGCGCGGTCGGGGGGTCTTGGAGCGAGAGAAGGCGCCGCGCGGCGAGCGCGCCACCTTCCTCGGTGTAACCAGCCTCCACGATGAGCTGCGGGTCGGCTGGCAGACCCGCAAGCTGATGGGCGGCCAGATATCCCCGCCGGCGCAGGACCCCTGTACTGACGGTGGATCTGCCCGCCAGATGACCGATGCGCCTGTGCCCGAGCTCGATGAGGTGGCCGGTGGCGAGCTGGCCTCCGACCAGGTCGTCAGCGCCGACGAACGGGTCCTCGCCCTCGTCGCTGAAGCGGTTGACCAGGACATAGGGGACCTGCTGCCTGCGCAGGTCGCGCACGCCGGAGTCCTTGAGGAAGCTGCTTGCCAGGATGACGCCGTCGACGCGACGGGCCTGGAGGCTCTGCAAATGTGAGCGCTGGCGCTCCGGGCTTCCGTCCGTGTTGCAGAGAAGCACGTTGAAACCGCGTGGCGCCGCCGCGTCCTCGACCCCGCGGAAGAGGGCGGCGAAGAATGGGTTGGTGACGTCCGGGATGACGACCGCCAAGACATTGGTCTGGCGCAGCTTCAGGCCGCGGGCGATGCCGTTGGGCTGGTACCCCGTCTCCCGCAAGAGGGCCTCGATGCGTGAACGCGTCGCCGTGGCTATGCGCAGGCCGGGATCGTTGTTGGCCACGCGTGAGATGGTCGATGGGTGAACCTTGGCGCGCACCGCCAGCTCCTTGAGCGTGACCGGCATCTCCCTCCACCCTTGACATTGGTTTTGGCTGTGTCCTAGGGTAGCGCAATCGTTTGTTCAACGGCGCAGAAGCCTCGCCTCGGCGAGGGGGAGTGGACCATGCCAAGGCCTGTACTTTTGACCCGGGCGGCGATCGTCACGGCGTTCGGGCTCACGAGCCTCTCAGCGTGCGGCAGCAGCAGCGGTGGCGGTGCGACAGCGCAGACCGGCACGCCCATCACCATCGGCGTCTCCGTCTCCCTCACCGGAGACTTCTCCGGGGATGGAAAGGCACTCGTTCAGGGCTACGACCTCTGGGCGAAGGACGAGAACGCCAAGGGTGGCCTGCTCGGCCATCACGTGACCATGAAGTACGTCGACGACGCGAGCAGCACGCAGCAGGTGGTGACCAACTACCAGACCCTGATCACGCAGGACAAGGTCGCCCTTGTCTTCGGGCCATTCAGCAGCCTGCTCACCATCCCGGCCTCGACGGTCACCGATCGCTTCGGGTATGCCTTCGCGGAGCCGGCAGGCGGAGGCCCGAGCGTCTTCAACCGCGGCCTGCACTCGCTCTTCTTCGTGCAGCCCGCCCCTGTTTCAGACAACCTTGTCAGCTTCACGCAATGGGTGCTCTCGCTGCCGGCAGCCCAGCGCCCGGCGACCGCCGCATACGCCACCTCGGACGATCCGTTCACGCAGCCTCAGGTCGACAGAGCCAGGGCTCTGCTGGAGGCCGGCGGCGTCAAGACCGTCACCAGCCACGTGTACCCGGCGGAGACCACGGACTGGACCCCTCTGGCTCAGCAGGTGATCAACGCCAACGCGGATGTCGTCATCCTCGGGACCCAGGAGCCGGACGGCGTCGCCTTCATCAAGGCGTTCCAGCAGCAGCACTACAACCCCAAGGCCATGATCGAGACCGGCGGTCCGGACCAGGGCAAGGATTTCTCGGATAAGGTCGGGGCGGCGAACACAGCGGGAGTGATGGTCCCAGCCGGATGGTGGGCGAGCGCCAAGACGCTGGCCAACGCCGCGTTCGTGGCTGGGTTCATCGCCAAGAACGGTGGCGCGGCGGCCGACATCCCCCAGGACTCCGCCGAGGCCTACAGTGTTGGTCAGGTGGTTGATCAAGCGGCAACCAAGGCCTTCAGCATCGCCAACTCGTCCCTGATCACCGCCATGCACAGCGGCACCTTCCAGACGATTCAGGGGCCGATGGCCTTCGACTCCGCCGGCAAGCCGAACGGCGCCACCTTCCTCGTGCAATGGCAGAACGGGGCGACAGTCCCCGTGTACCCTGTCGCCCTCGCCGCCGCCCCTCCGACGTACCCCAAGCCCACCTTCGCTCCGTAGGAGGGGGCCCTTGTGACCCTCGTCCTCGAAGCAGTCGTCCTCGGCATCCTGACCGGCGGCGTGTACGCTCTGATGGCGTCCGGCCTCACACTGATCTTCGGCGTGATGCGGATCATCAACGTCGGGCACGGAGCGCTCGTGATCCTCGGTGCCTACCTCAGCTTCGCCCTGCTCCGCCACTTGCGCATCGATCCATTTCTCAGCCTGGTGGTCACGATGCCGGCCATGTTTCTGCTGGGCGTGGTCTTGCAGGTGGTCTTCGTCAGGCCGCTGAAGAGCGACCGCGAGGCGCTCTCGGTGCTGGTCACGTATGCGCTGGCGCTCGGCATCGAGGGGCTTCTCGGCTTCATCTTCACCAACAACTTCGTGCAGCTGACCGCCTGGTACGACACTTCCTCGTTCCCGATCTTCGGTTTTCGCATCGCCTATGTCTACGTCTTCGGGTTCGGGCTGTGCCTGGCGATACTGGCGGCGATGTTCTGGCTGCTGTACCGCACCGCCTTCGGGGGCGCGATTCGGGCGACCATGCTTAACCGGACTGCCGCCCAGCTGGTGGGCGTGAACGTCGACCGCATTTCGGCACTGGCCTTCGGCGTCGGCGTCGCCACCGCCGCTGCCGGCGGGGTCGTCTTCGGCATCACCAATGCGTTCAACCCGGGGAGCCACTACGACCTGATCTCGCGGCTGCTCACCATCATCGTCCTTGGCGGACTCGGCAGCCTGCGCGGCGCGGTGATCGGCGCGATGGTGATGCTCGTCACCATCGACGTGACCGCGGTGGTCATATCACCGGTGTGGGGGAACTTCGTCTTCTTCGTGATCCTTGTTTCCGTCTTGGTCGTGCGCCCGCAGGGCCTGTACGGCATCACGGTGCGAGATCGCGCATGAGCAGGCTGCGAGGGAAGGGTGTGGTCAAGGTCGCAGCCCTGGTTGGCGTCGTTGTTCTGGCGCTCCTTGTGCCAGTTTTTGCGCCCGATCCGGCGACCGTCAACATCGCCGTGTTCACCGTGATGTATGTGGGGCTGGCCACGGCCTGGAACATCATGGGCGGATACACGGGCTACATCTCGCTCGGGCATGCCGCCTTCTTCGGATTCGGGGCCTACGCATTCGGGCTGTTGCTGGCGCACCTCGGGATCGCGGCCGGGTACATGCCCTTTTTCCTTGTCCCGGTGGCAGGACTTCTCACCGTTTTGCTCGGGCTCGGGATCGGCTGGATTGCCCTGCGCACTCGCGCAGCGACGTTCGTCATCGTGACCATCGCCATGATGTTCATGCTCCAGCTGCTCGCCGAGAATCTGATCGGGCTCACGGGTGGAGGCTCCGGGTTGAGCTTCCCAGTCCCGACATGGAGCGGCGACTTCTTCAACACCCCCTACTACTACGTCATGCTGCTGCTCGCACTGGTCGGGCTTTCGGCCTCCTGGTGGATCCGCCGCTCGAAATTCGGTTTGGGCCTGCTGGCCATTCGGGACGACGAGGACAAGGCCCTCGCCGTGGGTGTGCCGGCTCGCGCCTTCAAGCTCACAGCGTTTGTGATCAGCGCCGCGCTGGTGGGCATGATCGGGGCCGTGTACGGCTACTACGTGACGTACATCTACCCACAGTTCGTCATTGATCCCTTGATCGGCATCTCCATGGTCTTGATGGTTTTCCTGGGCGGTCTGGGGACGCTGTGGGGGCCGGTGCTCGGAGCGCTCATCCTGGAACCATCACAGCTGTGGCTCTCGTACAACTTCGGCGCCAGCCGGCTCTACCTGGTCTTCTATGCTGCCGTCTTCCTGCTGGTCATCATCCTGTTGCCTCGCGGCATCCTGCCCTCCGTCATGGAGCTGTTCGAGAACCGGCGACGGCGCCGCGCCGTCGGGCCCACCGGAACCGCGACAGGCACCCGCGAAGGCCGGGCTGTTCCCGGAGTCCAGCCCCCGTGAGCCTGCTCGAGGTCGAGGGCCTCAGCAAGCACTTCGGCGGCGTGACAGCGGTGGACGCATGCTCGCTCTCTCTGCAGCCAGGCAGCATCACAGGCCTCATCGGGCCCAACGGATCGGGGAAGACGACCGTGTTCAACCTCATCACCGGGTTCATCTCCAGAGACGCCGGCGACGTGCGTCTCAACTCGCAGTCGATTGCAGGCTTGGGGCCGGACCGGATCTACTCACTCGGCATTGCCCGAACGTTCCAGCTTGCTCGGGTATTTCCGCGGCTCACGGCACTGGAGAACATGTTGGTGCCCGTGCGCCGCGCAGGAATTCGGGGCCTGTTTTCACGTGGACAGTGGAATGACGAAAAGGCACGGGCCATGGAGATGCTGACGTTCATGGACATCAGCCACGTGGCCGGCGCGCTGAGCGGCTCGCTGTCCTACGGCCAGCGCAAACTGCTCGAGCTCGCTGCCGTGATGATGGCGCGGCCGCAGCTGGTCTTGCTCGACGAGCCTGCCGGCGGCGTCAACCCGGCTCTGCTCGATCGCATCGCCGAGCACATCCGTCAGCTCAATGCGCAAGGGGTCACATTTCTCCTGGTGGAGCACAACATGCCATTTGTCATGCGTCTCTGTCAGGACGTCATCGTCCTCCAGCGCGGTCGAGTCATTGCGAGTGGCACCCCAACCGAGGTGCGCGCGAATCCGGCTGTGCTCGACGCCTATTTGGGGACCTGAGTGGGCGCGCTGCTCGAGCTGGAAGGCGTGACGGTTGGCTACGGCGGAGGAGACGTCCTGCACGAGCTGGATCTGGCTGTCGAGGAGGGCGGCATCACCTGCGTCGTCGGGCCAAACGGCTCCGGCAAGTCGACGATCCTGCGCGTCGTGAGCGGGTTGCTCCGACCTCGCCTGGGCGGCGTGCGCTTCCGTGGTGACTCCATCGCCGGTGTCAGCCCGCGCGAGATTCTCCGCCGCGGCATCGTCCAGGTCCCGCAGGAACGAAGTCTGTTCCCCACCATGACCGTCTGGGAGAACGTGCGCATGGGTGCCTACACGCTGGCGGATCGCGCGCTCACGGAGCGCCGGATGAAAGAGGTGTGCGCAACCTTCCCCCTCGTGGAGGAGCGCCGCCACGAGCGGGCCGCAGCGCTGTCCGGCGGACAGCAGAAGATGGTGGAGTTCGCTCGCGCTCTCATGCTCGATCCCACGCTCATGGTCCTCGATGAGCCGTCCATGGGGTTGGATCCAAAGTCGCACGCCATCGTGTTCGACTTGATTCGCGACATGAACAAGGCCGGCCGAACCATCCTGCTGGTGGAGCAGAACGCGCGCTCTGGACTTGGCCTCGCGAGCCACGGAGTGGTGCTGGAGAGCGGGCGCGTGCGGCTCGAAGGAACCGGTTCCGACGTGCTGGGCAATGCTGAGATCGGCCGTCTCTTCCTCGGAGCGCCGGTGTGATGGGTGGGCCAGGCCGGGTGGGCGTCGGTGTCGGATGCGGGGGAAACGCCGGTGAAGACTGATGCGATGAATCGTGTGCAGATCGCAGCGCACCACTGGCAGCCGCGCTTCGTTGCCAACGGGATCGACGTCAACGACTTCGAGGCGGTCCTGACCAAGACGGCCGAGTGGGCCGACTGGGCGCCCAACTGGCACGCCGCCGGCGCAGTGCACGAGGAGCTCGGCCGCGAGGCTGAGCAGCGTGGACGAATGGTGTCGGCGACCGCGGGGTATCAACGCGCAGCCTGGTGCTACCACCTCGGCAAGTTCCTGTGGTTCGAGGACCTCCAGCTGCACGCGCAGCTCCGTGACCGCTCAGTCGCGGTGTACGGGCGAACCCTGGCGCACCTCGAACCACCGGCAGAACGCCTCGAGATCCCATTCGAGGGCCACATCATCCCGGGACATCTGCGCCGTCCGCAGACTGAGAACACGCCACCGCTTGTCCTGATCGTGCCCGGTCTCGATTCGTCGAAGGAGGAGATGTTCGCCATCGAAGACGAGTTTCTCCGCCGCGGTATGGCCACCCTCACCATCGATGGCCCGGGCCAGTCCGAGAACTCCGTCCATTTCGCCATCCGGCCGAACTGGGAAACCGTGATCACACCGCTGCTCGACCATCTCGAGGCGCTGGGGCTTGATAGCGACTTCGGCCGGGTCGGCCTGATGGGGATCAGCATGGGCGCAATCTACGGGCCGCGCGCGGCTGCTCATGAGCCCCGCCTCGCGGCCGTGGTTGGGCTGGCGGGGCCATACAATTTGGGCGATTGTTGGGATGCTCTGAACCCCCTCACCCGCGGCGGTTACGTCTTCTACACGAAGTCCGCGAATGAGGCGGAGGCGAAGGAGAAGGCCTACGCCCTCAACCTCGAGGGTGTTCTGGACAAGGTCACTCAACCCCTGCTGGTCATCCACGGTGCCCGCGACCGGCTCTTTCCGCCGGAACAGGCGGAGCGGATTGCCCGGGAGGCGCCCAACTCAACGCTGGTCATGTACCCGGACGGCAATCACGTTTGCAACAACATCGCTTACAAGTACAGGCCTGTGATGGCGGACTGGATGAGCGACCAGCTGGGATAGGGAGCACAGGAGATGCCATCATGACCCCCGACAACCCCACCCTCGGCTGGATCGGCACCGGCCGCATGGGTCACGCTATGGTGCAGCGTTTTCTCGGTGCCGAGCAGAGCGTCCGGGTGTGGAATCGCACCCGCGCCAAGGCAGAGGACCTTGTGCCCGGCGGTGCTCGCGTCGTGGACTCCGTCGCCGAGCTCGCCGACTGCGACATCGTGTTCTCCATCGTCGCCGCCGATCCCCAGCTGCTCGAGGTGATGCTCGGTGACGGTGGCCTGCTGCGCCAGGAGTCAGCGCCGCACATCATCGTCGACTTCACCACCGTCTCCTCAGCCACCTCCGAGCGCATCCGCCTGGCTGCGGCGGAACGTGGCACGGCGTTCCTTGCCACCCCGGTCAGTGGCAACGCGAAGGCGGTCAAGGCGGGTGCGCTGTCGGTTGCGGTTTCGGGCTCACGCGAGGCGTTCGACACAGTGGTGCCGTTGCTGAGCATCATCGGCCGCTCCGTGACCTACGTTGGCGATGGGGAACTGGCTCGGCTGGTGAAGCTGGCTCACAACATCCTCCTCGGGGTGGTCACGCAGTCGCTCGCCGAGGTCCTCGTGCTCGCCGAGAAGGGCGGCGTCCCCCGGCACGCGCTGATGGCGTTCATGAACGGGTCGGTGCTCGGCTCCGTCTTCACCGGCTACAAGACCCCCGCGTTGGTCAATCTCGACATGACACCGACGTTCACCACCTCCCTGCTGCGCAAGGACTTCGACCTCGGGCTGGCTGCCGCCCGGGAGCTCGAGGTGCCGATGCCCGTCGCAGCGGCGACCCATCACCAGGTGCAGGCTGCGATCGGTCGCGGCCGTGCCGAGGATGACTTCGCTGCCCTGCTCATCGAGCAGGGCAGGAACTCGGGCGTGGAGCTGCAGCCGGAGGGGGTCGAGGTGAGCGACGGGCTGGGCACGTCGCCCGGCGTCCCGCCGGCCGCGCGCAGATCGGCTGAAGGGAGCTCGGTCGAGGACGACCAGCCGTGAGTCCACTGTCCGGGGCCATCCCGCCCAGCCCGGGTCGCATGAATGTCGACTTCGAGGAACGCGTCGACTTCACCCGGCTGCGCGCCTACCGGCTCTCCCGTGCCCGCGCCGCGCTCGACGCCTCGGAGCTCGGCGCGCTGCTGCTCTTCGACATCAACAACGTCCGCTACATCTCGGCGACGATGATCGGCGAGTGGGCCCGCGACAAGGTGGCCCGCTACGTGCTGCTGACCCGGGGCGGCGAGCCCATCGTCTGGGACTTCGGATCGGCAGCGAAACACCACCGGCTGTACGCGCCCTGGATCCGGCCGGAGAACAGCCGTGCCGGCATGCTCGGACTCCGTGGCGCGGTGGCCCCGGATGCCGGCCTGATCACCCGCGCCGTGGCCGAGATCCAGTCGGAGCTGGCCGCTGCCGGGGTCGCCGGCATGCCACTCGGCGTCGACATCGCGGAAACACCGATGCTGCTCGAGCTGCAGCGGGTCGGCATCGAGGTCCGCGACGCCCAGCAGGTGATGCTCGACGCGCGGCTCATCAAGTCGGCGGACGAGATCGCGCTGCTGTCCACCGCCGCCGCCATGGTCGACGGCGTCTACCAGGACATCGCCGAGGCCCTCAAGCCCGGCGTGCGCGAGAACGAGATCGTCGCGCTCGCCAACAAGCGCCTGTACGAGATGGGATCCGACGATGTCGAGGCCATCAACGCGGTCTCCGGCGAGCGCTGCAACCCCCATCCCCACAACTTCTCGGACCGGCTGATCCGGCCCGGAGACCAGGCGTACTTCGACATCATCCAATCGTTCAACGGCTATCGCACGTGCTACTACCGCACCTTCGCGGTGGGCCGGTCGAGCCCGGCGCAGCGCGATGCCTACAAGCGCGCCCGGGAGTGGATCGACGCGGCCATCGACCTCGTCAGGCCGGGGGTCACCACCGACCAGATCGCCAGGCTGTGGCCCAAGGCCACGGACTTCGGCTTCGACAGCGAGATGGAGGCCTTCGGGCTGCAATTCGGCCACGGCCTGGGCATGGGATTGCACGAGCGGCCGATCATCTCCCGTCTCAACTCACTCGAGAACCCGATCGAACTGCACGAGGGCATGGTCTTCGCGCTGGAGACGTACTGTCCAGCCAGCGACGGTCAGTCGGCGGCACGCATCGAGGAGGAGGTCGTGGTCACGTCCGGCGGCTGCGCCCTGCTCACGCTCTTTCCGGCGGAAGAGCTCTTCGTCACCAACAGGTACTGACCGGCAGCCAATCGCCACCAGAGGAAGCCACCAACATGTCTGCATCGACCGATGAGACGACCGCGGCGTCGGGACCGCCGGGGGTCGACCCGGCCACGCTGTACCGCCCCGATGGCAGCGTGGACGCCACCAGGCAGCTGGGGCTGTACCGGCAGATGGTCCGCATGCGCAAGTTCGAGAAGCGCGCCTACGACCTGTTCCTGCAGAATCTGGTGAAGGGCACCAGTCATCTGTCTCTGGGACAGGAGGCGATCGCCGCAGCGTTCGGCGAGGCCATGGACGAGAAGGACTACACGTTCGCCACCTACCGCGGTCACGCCCACACCCTGGCGCGGGGCACCTCGATGACCGGGGTGATGGGCGAGCTGCTGGGGCGCAGCTGCGGTGTGCTGTCGGGCAAGGGCGGATCGATGCATCTCACCGACGTCGAGCGCGGCGTGATGGGCTCCTACGCGATCGTCGGTGCTCACCTGACCATCGCTCTCGGCGCCGCCTGGTCGGCGCAGTACCGTGGCGAGCCGCGGGTGGCGGTGGCATTCTTCGGAGACGGCACCACCAACATCGGCGCCTTCCACGAGTCGCTCAACCTGGCGGCGGTGTGGAAGTTGCCGGTGGTGTTCGTGTGTGAGAACAACCTCTACATGGAGTACACGCCCATCGGGGATGTCACCGCCGTGGCCAACCCGGCGGCGGATCGCGCCTCCGCCTACGGGCTCGACAGCATCCTGGTCGACGGCAACGACGCCGACGCCATGTACCTCACCGCCTGCGAGTGCCTGGAGCGGGCCCGCAGTGGCCGAGGCCCCTCGCTCATCGAGGCGCGCACCTACCGTTCCAGCGGCCATTCACGGGCTGATCCCGGCAAGTACCGACCCGATGAGGAGGTCGCGGCCTGGGCCGCGTACGACCCCATCGTGCTGTATCGCGCGCGCCTGGTGGCGCAGGGCGCCAGCGAGGCGGATCTCGACGCCGTCGAGGAGACCGCGGACGGCGACGTCGAGACCGCCACCGTCGAGGCCAAGGCGTCGCCGCCACCGGGTGAGGAGCTGCTCATGAAGAATGTGTGGTCCGATGGAGGCTGGTCATGGCGGAACTGACATACCGCGACGCGGTCGCCCGGGCGATCACGCAGGAGATGGAGCGGGACCCCAACGTGGTCTTCCTGGGCGAGGATGTCGCCGGGGCCGGCGGCGTGTTCAAGGCCACCGTCGGGCTGCTCGAGCGCTTCGGCCCCGAACGGGTGCGCGACACCCCCATCTCCGAGCAGGCAATCCTCGGTGCCGCCATGGGCGCGGCGATGACGGGGTTGCGACCGATCGCGGAGATCATGTTCGCCGACTTCTTCGCCGTGTGCTGGGACCTGGTCGCCAACCAGATCGCCAAGAGCTCGTACATGACCGGGGGGCAGGTGAGCTTCCCGCTTGTGGTCAGGTCGGGCAACGGCGGAGGGCTGCGCTTCGGCGCTCAGCACTCGCAATCCGTCGAGAACTGGGCCATGGCAGTCCCGGGACTCAAGGTGGTGGCACCATCCAACCCCGCCGACGTCGTCGGCCTCTTCGCGGCTGCGGTTCGCGACCCGGACCCGGTGATGTTCTTCGAGCACAAGGGACTGTACGCGACCAAGGGCGAGGTCCCCGACGGCGAGCTGGTCGACACGCTGGGCTCGGCCAAGGTGCTCCTCAACGGGGGTGACGCGACCATCGTGGCGCTGGCCGCGATGGTGCCCAAGGCGCTCGCCGCCGCGGCACAGCTGGCCGAGCGGGGCATCGACGCCACCGTCATCGACGTGCGCAGCCTGGTGCCGCTCGACACACAGACCATCCTGCGGGAGGTCTCCGCGACCGGGCGGATGTTCACCGTCGAGGAGAACCCCCGGCTCTGCGGATGGGGGGCGGAGCTGGTGTCGATCGTCGCCGAGGAGTGCTTCGACGACCTCGACGGGCCGCCGCTGCGCATCACCACGCCGCATATCCCGCTTCCGTCCGCCGATGCGCTCGAGGACATGGCCATCCCCTCCGTCGAGCGCATCGTCACCACCATCGAGAGGGCAATGCAGTCATGAGCACCATCACGCTGAGCTCCGAGGCCGTCGCCGTGCCGTCGCAACTGCTCGTCGGTGGCCGCTGGGTGGACGCGTCCGACGGACGGACCTTCGAGGTCGACGACCCCGCCACCGGCGCGGTGATCGCCGTGGTCGCCGACGGCTCGGTGGAGGACGGGCTGGCCGCGGTGAGCGCCGCGCACGAGGCGCTGCCCGGCTGGGCGGCGACAGCGCCGCGGCAGCGCGCCGAGGTTCTCCGCCGCACATTCGATCTGATGACGGAGCGGACCGAGGAGCTGGCGCGGCTGATCGTCAGGGAGAACGGCAAGGCGCTCCCCGACGCGCGCGGCGAGGTCACCTACGCGGCGGAGTTCTTCCGCTGGTTCGCCGAGGAGGCGGTCCGCGCCGGCGGTGATCTGCACACCGCGCCTGCCGGGACCAACCGGATCCTCGTGCTGCGGCAGCCGATCGGCGTCAGCGTGCTGGTGACGCCGTGGAACTTCCCGGCGGCGATGGCGACACGTAAGATCGCGCCGGCGCTGGCTGCGGGCTGCACGGTCGTGCTCAAGCCCGCCTCGGACACGCCCCTGACGGCGCTGGCGCTGGGAGCGCTGCTCAGCGACGCCGGTGTGCCCGCGGGCGTCGTCAACGTGCTGCCCTCGCGACGCTCCGGGCCGATGGTGGGGGCGATGCTGCATGACCCCCGCGTGCGCAAGCTGTCGTTCACCGGCTCGACGGAGGTGGGTCGCAGCCTGCTCCATCAGGCCGCCGACTGCGTGGTGAGCTGCTCGATGGAGCTCGGCGGCAACGCCCCGTTCGTCGTGTTCGACGACGCCGACCTCGAGAGCGCCGTGGCCGGCGCCATGGTGGCCAAGATGCGCAACGGCGGCGAGGCCTGCACCGCCGCCAACCGTTTCCTGGTGCAGCGAGGCATCGCCGCGGAGTTCGGGCGGCGGCTCGCCGAGACCATGGGAGCTCTGCGCATGGGGCCGGGCCTCGAGGACGGCGTCCAGCTCGGGCCGCTGGTCAACGCCGCCGGCCGCGACAAGGTCGCCGAGCTCGTCGCGGGCGCGGTCGGCGATGGCGCCCTCATCGCCACAGGCGGCCACATTCCCGACGGCCCCGGCTTCTTCTACCCACCGACGGTTCTCGTCGACGTGCCCGCCGGCGCGGCGATCCTGCGGGAGGAGATCTTCGGTCCCGTCGCCCCGCTGGTTGTCTTCGACACCGAGAAGGAGGCTGTCGCTCTGGCCAACGACACCGAATTCGGCCTGGTGGCGTACGTCTACACCAACGACCTTCAGCGTGGGCTGCGTTTCAGCGAGGCGCTGGAGTCCGGCATGGTCGGGCTCAACCGGCCGATCGTCTCGGACCCCGCAGCGCCGTTCGGCGGCGTCAAGCAGAGTGGGCTGGGCCGCGAGGGCGGCCACGACGGTCTCCTCGAGTTCATGGAGAGCAAGTACGTCGCGGTGACCTGGTGAGAGTCCAGGTCACCATGCCCCAGCTCGGCGAGACGGTGAGCGAGGGCACCGTGACGCGCTGGCTGCGCGGCCAGGGCGACCCGGTGGCTGCCGACGAACCGCTGCTCGAGATCGCCACCGACAAGGTGTCGATGGAGGTTCCGTCCCTGCAGGGTGGCGTGCTGCTGGAGATCCTGGTGCGCGAAGGGGAGACGGTGCCGGTCGGCGCTGCGCTGGCCTGGATGGAGGTGAACGGCGAGGACACCGGGGATGCGCCGGCCGCGAGCGCTCCGCAGGGCGCGGCGGAGCCCGTGACGCAGCCGGCGACCGGCGGAGAGACGCCGGAGTCAGCCGACGGCGCTGAGGAGCGCCGCCCCTCTCCACTGATCAGGCGGCTGCTCAAAGAGGCCGGGCTGACGGCGGCGGAGGTCACCGCTTCCGGCCCAGGCGGCCGCATTCTGCGCGAGGACGTCGCGGCGACCGCGGCCGCGCCCGCGTCGGTGCCGGCCGAGGCGCCCGCGTCGGTGGCGGCCGAGGCGCCCGCGTCGGTGG
>DAINCY010000018.1:0-33057 GCA_036732145.1 Candidatus Dormiibacterota bacterium | reverse complement strand
CCAACGCGATGTTCAAGGTCAAGCTGCTCACCGGCCAGGAGGTGCTCGCCTACACGGCAGGGAAGATGCGAAAGTTTTACATCCGCATCCTCATCGGCGACAAGGTGCGCGTCGAGCTGAGCCCCTACGACCTCACGCGCGGGCGGATCACCTTCCGCTACAAGTGAGGCTGACATCGCGGTCTACGTCATCGCGATCCTTGTCGCGGTTCTCGTCCTGGTCGGCGCCTACCGCTCGCTCGGAGGCACGCCGCCGCCCCCCGCAGCGACCTCTGCCCTCCTGAGGTCCCTGCACGCGGCGCTGGGCACCTCCCTTGCCGATCTCGCCACCTCCGTGCAGTCCGCGGACGCAGCGCTCGCGTTGGACACGGACAGCGCCCGCGATGGCAGGCGCGTGAGCGCGGCGGTGCAGCAGACCCTGGATCGACTTGCACCCGCCGCCGAGCTTGACGACAACGACGCGACCGCTCGGACTCTGCTCGCCGCCGCCGCCGAGGACACCGCCTGGGCCTGGCGGATGCTGCAGGCCGGTGGAGCAGCAAGTCCCGGACTGACGGCAGCGGTGACCGCCCTTGCCGACCACGCCGCCGACTGCTGCGATGAGGCGTTGCGGCTACTGACGATCGCGGCCGGCGAACCAGTCGACCGTCCGTGAGATGCCCTCCTCGAGAGGAACCCGGGGACGCCAGCCGAGCAACTCTGCGGCACGCGTGACGTCCAGGCAGGAGGTGCGCTGCTCACCCGGCTTGGCGGTCGCATGCTGCGGCGCGCGCTCCACGCCCGCAGCCCGCGCGATGTGGGAATAGAGCTCGTTGACGTCGCATCGGCGACCGGTACCGATGTTGAAGGCACCGAGCGCGGCGGTCTCGGCGGCACGCAGGTTGGCGTCGACCACGTCGTCGACAAAGATGTAATCGCGCGTCTGGGTGCCGTCCCCATTGATGACGGCGTCGCTGCCGGCCAGCAGGCGCTCGGCGAAGATCGCCACCACCCCAGCCTCGCCGCGAGGATCCTGGCGCGGGCCGTACACGTTGCCGTAGCGGAGCGCGATGAAGTCCAGGCCGTGGACCTGGTGGAAGACGCTCCCGTAGGTCTCGCCGGCAAGCTTGGCGGCGCCGTAGCCGGACGCCGGCACGCAGGGGTGCGTCTCGGGCGTCGGCAGTACGTCAGTGTCGCCGTAGAGAGCGCCGCCGCTGGAGGCGAAGACCACGCGCCGCACCCCTGCGCGCACGGACGCTTCGAGGATGTTCACGGTGCCGAGCACGTTGATGCGGGTGTCGAGGACCGGTTCGGCCACAGAGCGGCGCACGTCGATCTGCGCCGCCTCGTGGAAGACGATCTCCGGAGCGATCGAGGCGACCAGCGCGGCGAGGCGATCGTCGACGACGTCCAGCTGGTGAAAGTCGGCGCCGGCGTTCAGCTGCTCCCGGCGTCCCCGCGAGAGGTCGTCGACCACGCTGACCTGAGCGCCGGCGCCGACCAGGGCGTCCACCAGCGTGGATCCGATGAAGCCGGCTCCGCCGGTCACGAGAGCTCTCACGGCGCCGCCCCAGTCAACACCTCATCGGCCCGTCGCGGCACGCGGACGTGGAGCACGGCGAAGACCAGCGCGCCGACGGCCACAACGCTGCCGTAGCTGATGCTGCGGTCAAGCAGTGCGATCGACAGGGCCGCGCTGCGTCCGACGCCCCCGACGCTGACGAGCACGCCGACCATCCCCGCTTCGACCAGCCCCAGCCCGCCGGGGAGGAACGGGACGGTGGTGAGCAGCGCCGCCACCAGCGCGATGAGCAGAAGCTGCGCCGCGCCCAGAGAAGAACCGTCGCCGAGCGCGTACACGACCAGCGCAAGGCGGCCGCTCTCCATCCCCCACACCAGCACGGTGAGCGGCACCAACAGTGTGAGGTTCTTGAAGGAGTTGACAGTCCCCATCCGGAAGCTCTCGTAGCGGTGGAACACCGCTTCCGGCAGCAATCGCAGAATTCGCTGGCCGCGACCGGCGCGCATCACTGCGATGGCGCCGACGCCCGCTGCGCAGACCAAGACACCGGCGATGAGATAGGGGACGAGAACGGCGGGTGCGCGATCGTGGAAGACGATTGCCCCGGCGACCAGCAGCAGTGCCATCAGCACCACCAGGTCGAGAAGACGCTCCGCGATGATGGTGCCCAGCGCGCGCGCCGCCACCACCTGCTGACGAATCCGAGCCAGGTAGGCACGGTAGATGTCGCCCATCTTGGCGGGAACCACGCAGTTGACGAAGAACGACACCATCAGGATGGGCAGCAGCGACAGGGTGCTCCGGTTCTCGCCGGCGTTGCGCAGCAACAGCTTCCAGCGCCAGCTGCGTACCAGGAACGATGCGTAGTAGACGGCGATGGCGGCCACGTACAGGTCGATCTTGGCGTGGCGGATGCGCGTCCACGCGTCAGCCCAGTTGATCGGTGCCCGCCACAGCGCCACTCCGACGATGATCGCGGCCGCCAGGAGCGAGAGCATTGTGCGGCGGCTGAAAAGGCGGCCCGGCGGAGTCATGGCACCGGCGTCCGCCGCCGATGGCATCATTGCTGGGCTGGGCGACACGGGAGCAAAGGTACCATCGGTTCCTTGGCAACGCCGTTCTGCGCCGGCTCAGGGTGCTCGACGACGGCCGATCCGGCTCATCAACGGGCGGCGCTGCTCCGGGGTGGAGAGCTCCTCGAGGTGCCGCTCCCGCTCGGCCAGGACACGGGTCACCGTGTCGATGCGGTCGCCGTCGTCGCCGCGTTCTGACCGCGGGCGGCTGTCCCACTGGCGCACGTGGAACACGGCCTTGAGGGCGCAGTACGGGATGGCCAGAGTGGTCACCTCGACCCCGTCGGGCGGGAACACTTTCCAGATCCCTCCGTGGCGGCCGAGCAGCGCCTGTGGAGCGATCGAGGCGCGCAGGACCTGTCCATCGAGGAAGTGGAATGCCGCTCTGTCCCAACCCTCGAGAACGTCGTTGCCGGGAGGCGGTTCGGGGCTGCCCACCACGATCTGGGTGATGGCGGTCAGGGGGAGGATGGCGCGCTGGTTGTTGGGCTCGACGCCTCGGACCTCCGCCTCGATCACCGGCATCTCAAAGGTCAGCTCGGGGATCTCAGCGTGCAGCACCTCCCCGTCGACAAAGCTGATCACCACCGCAGGCATGCCTGCAGGGTACGGCAGCGTGAAGCGCAACCGCGCTTCTATCGTCACCGAACGGTCATACAGGCGGCCTCGAACCGCCAAGTAGGATGGCCACGAGCGCATGCGCACTTCACAACCGTCCCGGTTCCCGCGGTGAGGCATCCGACGCGGCGCCGCCGCCGGTTCCCGTTGGTTTGGTCTCGCCTCAGCTTCTCCGTCAAGTTCGCCGCCATCATCGCGGTGGCGGGAGTGCTCATCGCGGTCATCCCGCTCTCACTCGCCAGCCGCGAGAACCGGATCCAGGCCACCCAGCGGGCCACCGACAAGGCCGGTATCGTCGCCAACCTGGTCGCCGGCCAGCAGAGGTCGCTGGCGTCCTTCGCATCGGGCATGTCGCAGGAGCTGGGGCCCGCGCTCGCGGCCCAGAACGAGAGCGCGCTCGAGGGCACCCTGGTGCGGTACTCGCAGGTGAACAGTAGCTCCGACGTCGTCGGCGTCAACGGTTCTCTCGCCGACATGGCGGTGCGGGGTGGTGTGCTCCTGCCTGCCGGCGACACTCTGGTGCGCGCGCTGGTCAGCTCCTTGGGGTCGTCCGACAGAGTGATCGCCGGGCCCGATGGGACGCCGTGGCTGATCGAATCGTCCGCCGCGGTGGGGACGGGTGAGAGCGCCTTCATCGCACGTCCCGTCGACGCCGTTTTCCTGCGCTCCCTTTCCGGCGCCATCACCACGTCCGCCGACCTTGCAGCGCTCGCCATCGTGCACGGCAATCAGATCGTCTCCGCAGGCAGCACCGTCCTCGACCAGATCGCGGCTCCGGGCACGGCCGTGAGCAGCGGCGTCGGCGCGGTGCTCCCACCCAACGCCGGCGCTCAGATCGTCGACGTGGGTGGTCGCGAGGCCGGCGCTGACGCGCGACAGTTGGGCTCGGGTTTCGCGGTGCTGGTGAGCACGCCGGTGGCGGAGGTGAGCACGCTCTGGCAGCCGGTCGCGATCCTTCTCGGTCTCATCGTCATCGCCATGTTCTTCATCGTGCTGGTGGTGCAGACCGACCTGCAGATGCCGCTCCGTCGTCTCGACCGCGCCGTCGCGGCGCTGGCTCGCGACGAGTACGACATCCCCGTCCCGCACGTCGCCAACGACGAGATCGGGCGCCTCGCATCCAGTTTCGAGCAGATGCGCCGCCAGCTGCGGGCCACCATCAATGCGGCTCGGGCACGCGCGGTCATCGCCAGCGAGCTCAACTCGCCGCAGCCGCTCGAGACGGCCCTCGGCGAGGTCTGCGCGCAGTTGCGCGACTCGGCGGGCGCGGACTGCGCGTTCATCCTGGTCAGTGGTTCGGACCTGACCGACAGCCTCGCGGTCAGCGCCGGAGAGGGTCTCGACGTCGATGTCGCCGCCGTGCTAACCGAGGACGGTCCGCTGGGGTGCGCTCATCGCCATGGCGGCGCCGACGCTCTGCTGGTCGGCGCGGGACCGGCCAGCACCGAGGCGCGCTCCGGCATGCGCGACTTCTGCGTCGCGCCTCTGCGGATGGGACGCACTGTGCTCGGCGTTCTCGGACTGGCTCGCGTGAGTGGGGGGTTCACGAGCGGCGATGCCTCGCTGGTGTCGAGCTCCGCCGAGCAGGTGGCGCTGGCGGTCGAACGCGACCGCTTCATCACGATGGTGCAGCGCCAAGCGACCATCGACGACCTCACCGGCCTCCACAACCATCGGTTCCTGATCGACTATCTTGGCCAGCAGGTGGCTCTTGCCGAGCGGCTCAACACCCCGCTCGCGATCCTGGTCATCGACCTCGACCAGTTCAAGAAGGTCAACGACACCTACGGGCATCCGGTCGGTGACGTCGTGCTCAGCTCCTTTGCGCACACGCTCACCGGAAGCATCCGCCGCGCCGACCTGGCCGCCCGATATGGAGGCGAGGAGTT
The DNA here is from genome assembly GCA_036732145.1 of Candidatus Dormiibacterota bacterium. Taxonomy (GTDB): domain Bacteria; phylum Chloroflexota; class Dormibacteria; order Aeolococcales; family Aeolococcaceae; genus Aeolococcus. Next base: position 27,977 of record DAINCY010000018.1, on the reverse strand, counting down.
CATCGTGGTCATGTCCAATACCGCCGCCGCCGATGCGCGGCGCGTCGCTGAGAAGATCCGTGCCGCGGCCGAGGCCATGGCGGTGCCGATCGACGGAGGTCGCCTCACCGCGTCATTGACGGTCAGTGTCGGAGGCGCCGCGTACCCAGACGACACCACCAGCGCCGCCGAGCTGCTGGCGATCGCCGACGCCGCCCTCTACGATGCCAAGCACGGCGGCCGCAACCGGGTATGTATGGCCGGTGACGATGATGCCGAGATGGAGGGTCCCAGCAATGTCACCAGCGTGGTCCGTCCCCGTCGATCTGCGCAGTGACACCTTCACCACCCCCGATGCGGAGATGCGCCGGGTGATGGCACAGGCCGAGGTGGGCGACGATGTCTGGGGCGAGGACCCGACCGTGCGCCGGCTCGAGGAGGAGATGGCGGCCAGGCTCGGCAAGGATGCGGCGGTGTTCGTTCCGAGCGGCACCATGGGCAACCTCGCGTCGCTGGCTGCGCAGACGCGGCCCGGTGATGAGGTGATCGTCGACGCCATGTCTCACGTGGTGCTCAACGAGGCCGGTGGCGCCGGGGCTGTGGCAGGGGTGATGCTGCAGACGATCGACGCCGTCGATGGAGCGCCGACGGCGGCTCAGGTCATTGCGGCTGTGCACGAGCCCAACATCCACAAGCCGGTGTCACGGCTGCTCTGGCTCGAGAACACCCACGGAGGACGCGCGGCCACCGCGGTGGCTGTGGGAGCCATCGACGCTGCTGCCGGCGCGGCGCACGGCAGGGGCCTGCGTGTGCACTGCGACGGCGCTCGCCTCTTCAATGCGGCGGTGGCGCTCGGCGTCGACGCGTCGCGTCTGGTGCGTGACTGCGACACGGCGTCGGTGTGCCTCAGCAAGGGCCTCGGTGCTCCGGTCGGATCGGTGGTCAGTGGCGACGCTGACTGCATCGGAGAGGTGCGGCTGTGGCGCAAGCGACTGGGCGGCGGCATGCGCCAGGCGGGCATCCTCGCCGCCGCCGGCCTGCACGCCCTCCACAACAATGTCGACCGCCTTGCTGATGACCACGTCAACGCCGCAGTCCTCGCCGACGAGCTTCGTGACGCCCCGGGTGTGACAGTGATCGAGGCGACGCTGCCCACCAACATGGTGATGTTCGACTCCACGGTCGCAGCGGACGAGGTGATCCGTGCGGCGGCGCAGAGGGGAGTTCTCATCGGCGCCCTCGGCGAGCACAGGCTGCGATGCGTCACGCACCGTGACGTCGACGCCGCGGCCGTGCGGCACGCGGCGTCGTCCCTGAGCGCACTCTTCGAAGGCCTGGCCACCGCTGCGCGCTGAGCGGACAAAAAGAGAAGGCCCCGCCACGATGGCGGGGCCTTCCTCAGTGACGAGCTGGTCAGCTAGCTGGCGGAGTCGCCGCGGTCGCCGGTGCTGCCGCTGCTGGAGCCGAGGGCGCCTTGCGAGCGCCACGACGTGCGCCGACGCGGCCGGTTGCCCGCTTGGCGGGTGCGCGCTTCGCTGTCGTCTTGCGGCGCGTCACGGCTCCCTTGCGGGCTGCCGTGCTGCCCTTGGCGGCCATCTTGCGGCGCGTCACGGCTCCCTTGCGGGCCGCTGTGCTGCGCTTGACGGCTGTCTTGCGGCGCGTCGCCGCTCCCTTGCGGGCCGCCGTGCTGCGCTTGGCGGCCGGCTTGCGGCGTGTCGCGGCGCCCTTGCGAGCGGCGGTGCTGCGCTTGGCGGCCGTCTTGCGGCGTGTCGTGGCGGCCTTGCGGCCCGCGGTGCTGCGCTTGGCGGTCGTCGCGCGCTTGGCCGTCGACTTGCGAGCTGTGGTCCGCTTGGCCGCTACCTTGCGGGTGGTGCGCTTGACGGCGCCGACGCGACGTGTGGCGGTGCGCTTGACACCGGTGCGACGCTTGGCTGTCCGCTTGGCGGCTCCTGCACGACGCGTTGTGGTCCGCTTGGCGGTCGCGGCCTTGCGGGTGGTTCCGCGCTTGGCGGTGGCGCGCTTGGCGGGGCCGCCGACCACTCGACGGGCGGCCTTGCGAATCTCGCCCTCGAGACGTGAGACGCTCTTCTCAAGTCCGGCGAGTCGCTTGTCCAACTCGCCCACGGGCAGAGCCTTGACTAGTCCCTGCACCGCTTTCAAAAGGTCACCACCGCTGGCGCGGCGGCCTACGCGTTTGACAGTGCGGCTCACGGCTTTGTCGAGTCCGCCTCTCCTACGTCGGGTCCTGGCCATATTCGTACGGGCCTCCTTGGTGATGATCATCTGTTTCTTCGGATCATCACGACGGCTGTTAGTGACAGGAGGTGGTCAAAACCCCCCGTCGGATCGAGCATAGCATGCTGCTTATACACACTATTGTCAATGTGCATGCACATTTGTGACATATGTGTCGGGATAGGACGGGACCCACAGCCGGTGCGCAGTCCCTCGACATGGTGCGCGCAGCGAATGTCGCGACCGCATGCGGGACACAAATGCGGTGGCGAACTGCGATGTCGCAGCAACCTCGCCGGTGCCACCGCCGCCCGCCGCACCGACGCGCGTCGAGGACGCGTCAGAACGGTTCGCTGCGATGGGCGTACGCGGCCGCGTCGCTTGTCGACCCACGAAGGGCGCACGCGCGAGATAAGGTGTGCCCATGATTGCAGCGGTGCAGGGCAGCGCAACCCTGGCTATCGCCCAGCACCATTTCGACAAGGCCGCCCGCCAGCTCGACCTTGATCCCTCGCTGACCGCCGTCCTGCGGCACATCAAGCGCGAGCTGATCGTGCACTTTCCCGTGGAGATGGACGATGGCAGTCTGCGCGTGTACACGGGCTTCCGCGTCCAGCACAACATCGCCCGCGGACCCGCCAAGGGAGGCTTGCGATATCACCCCGCCATGACGCTCGCCGACGCCCGCGCGCTGGCCATGTTCATGACCTGGAAGGCCGCCGTGGTCGGCCTGCCATTTGGCGGCGCCAAGGGTGGCGTGATCGTCGATCCCAAGACGCTCAGCGCGACCGAGCGGCAACGGCTCACCCGCCGATTCGCCACCGAGATATCGCTGCTGCTCGGCCCCGACCGCGATATCCCGGCACCGGACATCGGCACCGGTTCGCAGGAGATGGCCTGGATCATGGACACGCTGTCAATGCACGCCGGGTATTCGGTGCGAGCGTCGGTCACGGGCAAGCCCACCGCCATCGGCGGTTCAGAGGGTCGCTACGCTGCCACGGGCCGTGGCATCGCCACCGTCGCCGTGCAGGCGCTCCTCGACTGCGGCATCGACCCGACCGGTGCGACGGTCGCGGTTCAGGGTTTCGGGCAGGTGGGCTCGACAACGGCACAGGTGCTGGCCGCCGCAGGCGTACGCGTGGTGGCGGTGTCCGACAGTCGCAGTGGGGTGCACAGCGGGGGCGGCCTGGACGTCGACGCCCTGACAGCCCTCAAGGAGGAGGGCGGCGCGTTCGCCGACTACGGAGGCGCGCAGACGCTGACCAACGATGAACTGCTCACCCTCGACGTCGACCTGCTCGTCCCCTGCGCGCTGGAAGCGCAGATCACCGGCGCCAATGCGGCGCAGGTGCGCGCGCGCGTCATCGCCGAGGGCGCCAACGCGGCCGTGGACCCCGACGGAGACGCCGTGCTCGCGGATCGTGACGTGGTCATCGTGCCCGACATCCTGGCCAACGCCGGCGGCGTGGTGGTCTCGTACTTCGAGTGGGCGCAGGATCTCCAGACATTCTTCTGGGCGCCCGGCGAGGTGAACGCCAGGTTGCGCGAGGTGATGGTGCGTGCCTACGACGCGGTGCGTGCGAAAGCCCACGCCGAGAACGTGTCGCTGCGCGAGTCGGCGTACCGGATCGCAGTCAGCAGGGTGGCCGACGCGACCGAGGTCCGGGGTATCTATCCCTAACGGGGCGAGCCAGATCCTCGCCCCCTGAACGCCTCGCGGACACCACATGTGGGGGCTCGTGCTACAGGAAGCCACAAGATGCTGCGCTGGACCGAGCCGAGCGGCCGCTCTGCTCTGCTACACTCCCTTGATGGTGGGGTTGTCGCTGCCCGCTCTGTTCATCACCCAGCCAGCACTGTGCCGCGCTGGGTGTTTCTGTCTTCGGACCGTGATCGGGGGGCCGCATGGAGATCGAGCTCGGTAGAGGGAAGATGGCGCGGCGCGCCTACGGCTTCGACGAGGTGGCGCTGGTGCCCGGACGGGTGACCATCAACCCAGACGAGATCGATGTCAGCTTCGCCCTCAACGGCTCGACATTCGCGATCCCCTTTCTGGCGGCGGCCATGGACGGCGTTGTCGACGTCGGCTTCGCCCAGGAGATGGGTCGGCTCGGCGGTCTCGCGGTCCTCAACCTGGATGGCGTTCAGACCCGCTACGAGGACCCCAGCGACGTTCTCCACTCCATCGCGGAGTCGACCCCAGCGGACATCAACGTCCTTCTTCAGAAGATCTACACCGCCCCAGTTCAGGACGGCCTGATCGGTCAGCGCATCGAAGAGATCAAGTCGGCCGGCGTCCCGTGCGCGGTCTCCACCACACCCTCGGGCGCAGAGCGTCGCGCTCCGATCGTGGAGGAGGCCGGTGCCGACGTCCTGGTAGTGCAGGGCACGGTTCTCACTGCACGTCACATCAGCAAGAGCTACAAGCACCTCTCCTTCAAGGACCTCACGGCCTCCGTCGGAATCCCGGTGATCGCCGGCAACTGCGTCGACTACGCCACCGCGCTCGAGTTGATGGACACGGGCGTCAAGGGCCTGCTGGTGGGCGTCGGTCCGGGGGCGGCGTGCACCACCCGCGGGGTGCTCGGTGTCGGCGTCCCCCAGGTGACCGCCACCGCCGACTGCGCCGCCGCCCGCAACGACCACCTGCGTCGCAGCGGCGAGCGCGTGGCCATCATCACCGACGGCGGCATGCGCCTCGGCGGCGACGTTGCCAAGGCCTTCGCCAGCGGCGCCGACGCGGTGATGATCGGTTCCATCTTCGCGTCCGCCGAGGAGGCGGCGGGAGGTGGCAACCACTGGGGCATGGCGACGCCCGACCCCAACCTTCCGCGCGGCACCCGCATCCGCACCGGGATCAAGGGGCGGCTCGCCGAGATCCTCTTCGGCCCCGCGCATGTCGATGACGGCAGCATGAACCTGGTGGGTGCGCTGAAGAGTTCGATGGGCGTGTGTGGCGCGCGCAACATCCAGGACTTCCAGCGCACCGAGATGGTCATCGCCCCCTCGATCAAAACAGAGGGCAAGGTCCAGCAGCGCGAACAGCGCGTCGGGATGGGAGTGTGAGCCGCGGGGCGGCCGTCATCCCCAAGCAGGATTCGATCGCGCCCCCGGACCCGGCCGTCGCCCAGGACACCGTTCTCGTCCTCGACTTCGGCTCCCAATACTCACAGCTCATCGCCCGCCGCGTTCGCGAGGCGCGGGTCTACTGCGAGCTCGTGCCCGGCACCATCAGCGCCGACGAGATTCGCCGCCGCTCCCCGCGCGGACTCATCTTCAGTGGAGGACCCGCGTCCGTCTACGACCCGGGTGCGCCCCATCCCGACCCAGCTCTGTACGACCTCGATCTGCCCATCCTCGGCGTCTGCTACGGCATGCAACTGCTCGCCCATCAGCTGGGTGGTGCGGTGCGGCCGGCCGAGCGTCGCGAGTACGGGCACGCCTCCATCAGCGTCGATGAGCGCACCGGCATCTTCGACAGGCTGCCGTCCGAGATCGATGTGTGGATGTCGCACGCTGACGTGATCACCAAGGTCCCCCCGGGCTTCCGCTCGGTTGCCCATTCCCTGAACTCTCCGTTCGCCGCCATGGCCGGACCCAAGGGCCGCTACGGCATCCAATTCCACCCCGAGGTGGTGCACACCCCTCTGGGGCGGGAGATTCTGCGCAACTTCCTCATCGACGTCTGCGGGTGCGCAGGCACCTGGGAACCGTCGTCCTTCATCGAGATGGCGGTCAACGACATCCGCACACGGGTCGGCAAGGACAGGGTTCTGTGCGCGCTCAGCGGCGGGGTCGATTCGGCGGTGGCCGCCACGCTGGTGCACCAGGCCATCGGCGACCAGCTCACCTGCGTCTTTGTCGACAACGGGCTGCTGCGCCGTGCCGAAGGCCAGCGGGTCGTCGAGATCATGGGTGAGCAGCGCCACATCAACCTGGTGCATGTCAACGCCACCAAGCGATTCCTGGGCGCGCTCGCCGGGGTGGTCGATCCCGAGGAGAAACGTCGCGCCATCGGTCGCACCTTCATCGAGGTCTTCGACGCCGAGGCATGCAGGCTCGGGGACATCGACTTCCTCGCCCAGGGAACGCTCTACCCGGACGTCATCGAGTCGACCTCGCACGACACCCACAACGCGCAGAAGATCAAGACGCATCACAACGTGGGCGGCCTCCCTGAGGACCTGCGCTTCCAGCTGGTGGAGCCCCTGCGATACCTGTTCAAGGACGAGGTGCGCCAGGTGGGTCTCGCCCTCGGGCTCCCCGAGGACATGGTCTGGCGGCAGCCGTTCCCGGGACCCGGGCTGGCCATCCGCATCATCGGCGAGGTCACGTCAGAACGCCTCGACACACTGCGCGCCGCCGACTGGGTGGTCATCGACGAGATCAAGCGCAGCGGGCTGTACCGCAAGGTCTGGCAGAGCTTTGCCATCCTGACGCCCATCTCATCAGTGGGCGTGATGGGCGACAACCGCACCTACGCCAACGTCGTCGCCATCCGCATCGTCGAGTCGGATGACGGCATGACCGCAGACTGGGCCAAGATCCCCTACGACGTGCTCGCCACCATCAGCCGGCGCATCGTCAATGAGGTTGCCGGTGTCAACCGCGTCGTCTACGACATCTCCAGCAAGCCGCCGTCCACCATCGAGTGGGAGTAGGCCGCGGGGCGATGCGGGTGCTCATTGCCGGCTCGGGAGCCCGCGAGCACGCGCTTGCGTGGGCATGCACGCAGGGTCATCCGGAGGTTGAGATCGTCTGCGCGCCGGGAAACGGGGGCACAGCGACCTTCGCCACCAACGTCGCCGTCGCCGCCGACGACCCGGCGGCCGTGGTTGCAGCAGCGCGCGACTGCGACGCTCGACTGGTGGTGGTCGGCCCCGACGCCGCGCTGGCCGCCGGGGTCGCGGACGCCTGCAGGTCAGCGGGCATCGCGGTGTTCGGTCCCAGTGCGGCGGCGGCGCGCATCGAGAGCTCGAAGAGCTTCGCCAAGGGTCTGATGGACAGGGCAGGCATCCCCACGGGCCGCTGGCGCAGCGGAACGGCCGTGGACCGTCCGGCACTGCTGGCCATGGTCGACGAGCTTGAGGGGCGCTGCGTGGTCAAGGCCGACGGCCTGGCGCTGGGCAAGGGGGTGACGGTGTGTGGCGACATCGATGCCGCGCGTGAGGCCGTCGCCGCGTGCCTCGACGAGGGACGCTTCGGCAGCGCAGGCAACCGGGTGGTGGTGGAGGAGCGGTTGCAGGGGCCGGAGGTGAGCGTGCTCGCCCTCACCGACTCGCACACCCTGCGCGTGCTCCCCGCCGCTCGCGACTTCAAGCGGATTGGCGACTCCGACACCGGACCGAACACCGGCGGCATGGGGGCGGTCACTCCACCGGCCGGGGTTGACGACGGCCTTCTCGACCGCGTGGAGCGCGAGGTTCTCCGTCCCTGCGTCGAGGCGCTCGCCGAGCTGGGAACGCCCTTTGCCGGCTGCCTGTATGCGGGGGTCATGCTCACCGCGGAGGGGCTGCGTGTGCTCGAGTTCAACGCGCGGTTCGGCGACCCGGAGACGCAGGTGCTCCTGCCAGTGCTCGACGAGGATGTCCTCGACCTACTCCGCGATTGCGCTGCGGGCAGCCTGTCGCCGGGGCCGGTGCAGCGTGCGCAGCAGGGCTGTGCAGTTGGTGTGGTTCTGGCGGCCGCCGGATACCCGGGAACACCCCGCCGCGGCGACACCATCACCGGGCTGGAGCGGCTCGATGCCTCGATCCTGGCCTTCCACGCCGGGACCAGGCGCCGGCGCGACGGCTCACTGCGCACTGACGGAGGCAGGGTGCTCACACTGGTGGCGCGCGGCGATTCCCTGGACGCAGCCCGGCGGCAGGTCTACGCCTCGCTGCCGGAGGTGCACTTCGAGGGCATGCAGCATCGCAGCGACATCGGACGGGATCAGGTGGGAGAGACATGAGCGCACAGCTGATGGTGGGCATCGTGGTCGGCAGCGAGTCCGACCTGGCGGTGATGTCCAAGTGCGGCGAGGTTCTCGACGGCTATGGCGTCGGCTGGGAGATCGGCGTGATGTCCGCGCACCGCGCCGGCGACATCGTCCGCAGCTACGCGCAACAGGCGCGCGACCGGGGGCTGCGCGTGCTCGTCGCCGGCGCCGGCGCGGCGGCTCACCTGCCCGGAGTGCTGGCGTCGCTCACCACCATCCCAGTCATCGGCGTGCCGCTCGCCTCAACTCCGCTGAGCGGCTTCGACGCGCTCCTCAGCATCGTGCAGATGCCCCCGGGGATCCCCGTCGCCACCGTTGCCGTCGGCGACATGGGCGCACGCAACGCCGGTCACCTCGCCGCGCAGATCATCGCGCTCAGTGACCACAATGTCGCCGCAGCTGTCGCGGAGCACCGCACTCGGATGCGGGAGACGGCGCGGCCACCGCAGGGTTTCACACCGTGAACGACGTGACCACCCAAGCGGTGGCGAGCGACGTGAGCGAGCGCACGCGCATCTCGTCCGGATCTCCGTACGAGGGCCGCATCGGTTTCAGCCGCGCCATCGCGGTCGGCGGTCGGGTGCTGGTCTCCGGCACCGCGCCGGTTTGGCCGGACGGGAGCTGTGACGCCGACGCGGAGGTGCAGACGCGGCGCTGCCTGGACATCATCGACACCGCCCTCAAGGACGCCGGCGTCACGCTGGCCCACGTCGTGCGCACCAGGATGTACATCGTCGACGCAGCCGATTCCTACGCTGTCGGACGCGCTCACGGCGAGGTGTTCGGCGAGACGCGCCCAGCCGCGACCATGGTGGTGGTGAAGGCTCTGCTCGATCCGCGATGGAAGGTGGAGATCGAGGCCGAAGCGCAGGTCTGAACCCGCGCCCAGTTGCCCGATCTCTTGTGGCAAAAGGATGGGCGACACCGCCCGGTAGAAATCCGCAGTCGGTGCCGCCGACGCGGGTATCAGCACCACCGCCGGGAGTGATGTTTTAGGTCTCGTCATCGGTGGCTGGCGCCCTTTCGCGGCGCCGCGGCCACGGGCATACTCCCGCCAGATGAGTGAGCGAGTGCTCCGCTGGCTTGTGTGGCTCGTGGCTGTGATCAGCATGGCCATGGCAATTGCCGCAATCGCGATCGGCTTGTCGTCGCACTCCCCCGTGCTCGGCGGGTTTGGGCTGAGCACCGCGCTCTGGGGAGCACTCTTCGCTCTACTTCTGCATCCTCGAAGCCCTGCAGAACATTCAGAAGTACGCGCAGGCGTCGAGTGCTGTGGTGCGCCTGCGCGAGGAGGGCGATCAGCTGTCCGTCGAGGTTGTCGACGATGGCCGCGGGTTTGATGTCAGCACCACGATTCGCGGCAATGGCCTGACCAACATGGAGGATCGCCTTGATGCCCTCGGCGGAACGCTGCGCATCGCCTCCAGTCCGGGCAATGGCACCACTCTGCGCGTGGTCCTTCCCATTGCGGCATGCGTGCCGGTCGGAGGCTAGGTCTGCAGGGCGCCTCGCGTCTCTCTGGAACCTTCGTGATGCCGCCCAGGGCGGTTCAGGTCTACGTGTGGGCGACGACCTCCCGGATTTCGAAACCCGTGAACTTCACTCCTGGGGCCAGCGGGGAGCTTTTGGCCATCTCCTCTGCTTTCTTGGCGCTCTCCTCGTCGTCGAAAACGACCACCGAGTAGCCCTCGAGAGCGCCGTTGCCCTCCTTGGGGCTGAGCCAATAGCCGGCGACAAGGCCCGGGGACTGCTTGACAGCCGGTACGACCCGGGAACGGAGCTGTTCTGCCGCCTCGTCCATACCACTGGGATCGATGCTCACGGTCACTAGCAAAGCGTGCACCACGTCTCCTCCATATGTGTCGACAGAGCGGACGGATTGGAGTCCGGGTCTACGAGGCTGCTCGAGCCGCTCCCTCCTCCCAGCTGAGACCGCTGCTGCGATCGCCCGCGGGGATCCACGTGCATTCCTCAGCTCTCGCCTAGACGAGGCGGGACACGAGCTCCGCGACGAGGTCCGCCGCGGGTCGCACCCGGCTCACGCTCCCGACGCCCATCCCGGCGTAGAGCGCCATCGCGTCGATCCGGCCTTCGACCTGCCGACTCGGGGTGGCAACACTGAAGCGACGGACAGGCTGCCGTGCGCCCGGCGCACCGCTCTCACCGACGACATCGCCCTCGAAGGCCTCCGCTGCTGCCAGTGCGCTCTTCAGGACCCGATGCGGCGCGTCCGGCCAGCCCTCGCCGAATGCGGTCGTCAGCACGGTGTCGTCGCCCGACCAGGCGGCCAGCAGCGCCTCGACGTACGCGGGATGGCCCCGCGACTCGTGGGTCGCAACGAAGGCGGTACCCACACGGGCGGCCGCGGCGCCGGCACTCACTGCGGTGGCGACGCTCTCCGCGGTGGCGATTCCACCGGCTGCGACGACGGGGATGGAGACACGTGCGCACACCGCCCGCAGCAGTTCGTCGAGGGGCTGCGTCCCGCGGACGTGCCCACCGGCCTCGACGCCCTGGGCGATGACGAAGTCGCAGCCGGCGTCCTGCGCCGCGAGCGCGTCATCGAGCGAGCCGACCTGCCAGGCGACGAGCGCCTCCCCGGCCGACCGCGCACGAGCCACGAGCGCGGGGTCGGGAGAGCTCCAGAACACCTCGACGACACGGAGTCGCGCCGCCGCGGTCTCGAAAGTCCCAAGGTCGTTCTGGATCCGATGCCCGAAGAATCCCATGCCGATCGTGCCGTCGCCGGCACCGGCCAACGCGCTGGTCATCCGATCCGGAGCGGGCTCCAGGTCGAACTCGCACAGCATGCCGAGCGCACCAGCGCGCGCCACGGCGCCGGCCAGCTCCGGACCTGAGACCCCGCCCATCGCCGCCTGTTGCAGCGGGTGCGAACATCCCACGAGCCGGGTGAAGGCAGTGTCCATGTCGATTCTCCGATGTCGGTCCGCCGACCAGCGGCTTCGGCCTCGGCCTCAGCGAGTGGGAAGGGGGAAGACCAGATTATGGGTGGACACGTCAAGCCCCTCAGAGACAAGCGCCGCTCGCGCCGTCTTCGACACCGGCACGGCGGCACGCAGCGTCGTTCCCGCGCCCGGCGTCGATGTGATCTCCAGCGTTCCGCCGAGGGCGTCGAGCCGATCTTCCATGTTGGTCAATCCTGCGCCTCGCGTGGCAGCGTGCACATCGAACCCACATCCATCATCGGCAACCTCGACCACCAACCGGTCGCCGTCATCGCGCAACCGCACGGCCACGTCTGAAGCCGAGGCGTACTTCTGCACGTTCTGCAGAGCCTCCAGCGTGCAGAAATACAGGGCTGCCTCGGTCTCCTGCGGGTACCGACCGACGCCATCGGCGTCCACATGCACCGGCAGTGTGGCCTTCGCTGCCTGCGATTGCAGTGCAGCAGCCAGGCCCCTGTCGGCAAGCAGGGGTGGATAGATCCCGCGGGCGAGGTCACGGAGGGTTTCGAGCGCTTCATCAGCGTCGCCCTTGAGGTCGCCGATGGTTGCTCTGGCCTTCAACGGGTCCCTGGCCAGGAGCATCTCCGCCAGCCCGAGCTTCACCTTGATGGCGACCAGGTGCTGCTGGGCGCCGTCGTGGAGGTTGCGTTCCAGCCGGCGTCGCTCATTGTCCTGTGCGGCCACGAGCCGTTGCCGGGACGCACGCAGGTCGTCCAGCCCTGCCTGTAGGTCGGCGGTGAGGCCCACGTTCTTGAGCACAAGGCCCGCCTGGTGGGCGAGGTCGTCCATCAGCTTCATCTCGATCGGCGTGAGCTGTTCGCCGCGGCGCTTGGTGACGGTCAAGGCACCCAGCAGCTCGCCCTGATGGCGCACCTCGACTGTGCGATCCGCATGTGGAATCGACGGCGCCTCACCGCTGTCGAACGTGACCGAAGCCTGCGCCGGCGACTCGGCCGGGAACGCCGCTGCACGTCGAAGCAGGACACCACTGCGCAGCCAGATTTCGGCCAGGTCGGCACCGGTGCCCTCGGCCAGCACACGCGCCATGCGGGGCAGGACATCCTCGCTGGCGTACGACTCGGCCACGCGTTCGGAGAACTGGGACAGCACCTCGTAGGGAGTGGCTCGCTTCCCATACACCAGCCGGTTGGCTACCCGCTGCACCCGCTCGCGCACCGGCTGGAACCCCACCGCCACGATGCCCGTGGCCAGGATCGACAGCCCAAGGTTGGGTTTGCCGCCGCTGCCAACCAGGGTGCCGATGCCCACCGCGATGCCCACATACACCGCGGTGATGAAGACGGCGAGTGAGCCATACACGATGGTGCGGCTGACGAAGACGTCGATATCGTACAGGCCGTACTTCATCACCGCCAGGCCGATCGTGGCGGGAAGGACCACGCCGATTCCGACGCCGAACCCCAGACCCCCCAAGGCGTTTCCCAGATCCGAATTGACGATGCCGAGGGGGATGCTCAACACGGTGAGTCCCACGGCGGCGGCGGCGACGTACGCGAACCAGCGCAGCTGGCGCCGCTCCACCCCCCGAGAACGGCGGAAGCGCACCACCACTGCTGCCACGGTGACGGCGAGCGCTGACACGAACGAAACGAGGCTGAAGGGGCCGTTGCCGTTGGTGAGGCCATCGAGCGCAGGCACGGCGAGTGGGTTGGGCACGCTGGGAAGCCGGGGCAAGAGCTGGATCGGCGTCAGCCCGATCATCGTTGACGCGATCGTCACAGTGGCGCTGACGAACAGCGCCCACGCGGCCCACCGCCAGCGCCGCCCGGGCAGCAGCCGCCCGTCCGGGAAGAACAGGATCACGAAGACGAGCAAAATCGCACCCAGCGCTCCGGTGTTGTTGAACACCAAGGCGGGCCATCCCACCCAGCTTCGTGGCGATGCGCCCGCCAGCAGCCCGCGTATGGCGAGAAAGTTGGAGAAACAGCCGATCGCATAGGCACCGGCGACCGCCAGCAGCAACCAACCAATCGGGTTCCTGGGCCGGCGTGCCGCGATCAGCACTCCGAGGATTGCGACGATGGGCGCCTGGAGCAAATACGGGAGGGCTTGCGCCGCCTGCAGCGAATCGATTGCCTTCCAGTCCAGGGCCAGCAGGACCACGCCGGCGGCCACGAGCCCGAGGGAGCACAGGCCAATCCCCCAGGCGAGCCGAACCACCCGCCGCTCCGAGCGTGATGTCATGAGCGCCACGATATGGATGGGCTGAGGAGCTGTCGATGGTGCGGCCGTCCTGTCTGGCTGGGTGCTAGCACTCCCTCCCGGCATCCCTACAATCGGTCGCCATGCAGCGTCTTGAACTGGTCGAGTGCTCGCTGCGGGCCGGTCAGCAGGCGCTGCTGCTGAGCCGTCTGCGCAGCCGCCACGCCATTCCCGTGGCTCGGGCTCTCGATGCCTGCGGGTTCGCGGCGCTCGACGTCTTCGGAGGATCCACATTCGAGGCGTCTCTGCGATTCCTCGCTGAGGACCCGTTCGAGCGTCTCCGGGCCATCCGCGAGGCCGCTCCCTCGAGCACCCTGGTGGCGTCGCTCGGCGGCCAGGCGCTGACCGGGCACCGGCACGTCGGCGACGATGTCGTCGACGCGTTCATCAGAGTGGCGGCGGACGCCGGTATCGATCGCTTCCGCATCCACGATCCGCTCAACGACATTCGCAACGTGCGCCGCGCCATGGAGGCTGCTCGCGCGGCGGGCCGTCAGGTCGAGGCGGCCATCGTCTACGCCGACTCCCCCCGCCACGACCCCGACCTCGTGGTGGCTCTCGCGGAGGAGCTCGCCGGCATCGGCGCCGACGCCATCTGCATCCACGATCCGCTCGGCCTGCTCGGCGTGGCGCGCGTGAGCAGCCTTGTCCAGCGCCTCGTCGACGCCACCGGACTGCCGCTGGCGCTGTCGCTGTCCACGCAGACCGGCCAGGCGGAGTTCGCCGCCTACGCCGCCGCGGTCGCCGGGGCGTCGCGGCTTGATGTCGCCCTCGCCCCTCTCGCCGGAGGCGCATCGGTGCCGTCGGCCGAGGGCGTGATCGCGGCGTTGCGCGCCACCGAGCTCGACACCGGCATCGACCTCGAGCTGGTCAGCGCCGCCTCCGCGGAGCTGGAGCATCGGCTGACGGCGTATTCGGCGGTCGTGGATGTCCCGGCCCTGCGCGTCGACAGCTCAGCCTTGCGCGGACGGCTGCCGCCGGCGGCCATGGGCCATGCGCTCGCCGAGCTGCGAGACCGCGATCAGCTCGACCGCCTCGACGACGTCGAGACCGAGGCGGCGCGGGTCCGCGCGGCGCTCGGCCACCCGCCGCTGATCACGCCGATCATCGAGATCGTGGCCACCCAGGCGGTCTACAACGTCTGCGACGGCGACCGCTACGCCACCGTCAGCCAGGAGGTCAAGGACTACTGCCTGGGGCTGTACGGCTCACCGCCGTACCCCATCGACAGCGAGGTTCGCCGGCTGGTCAACGGACGCGAGGAACCGATCACCTGCCGCCCCGCCGACCTCCTCGAGCCGGCCCTGCCGTCGCTGCGCCGCGAGCTGGGTCGCGAAGGGGTGGCCAGGCCGGATGACGCCACGGTGGTGAGCTTCGCGCTCTTCCCCGTCGAGACGGTGGCCCTGCGGCGCGGCGAGCTGGTTGCCGAAAGCCTTGGCGATGAAGCAGAACCGGAGCAGCCTCAGACCGCAGCGGCGTCCGACGACGCCGCGGAGAGCGCCATCCCGGCCGGCGAGGCCGTCGCGGAGCCGGCTCCAGGAGACGTGCGTGAGCTCACCGTCGAGGTGGACGGGCAGAGCTACAGCGTCCGCGTCATCGGCGCCGGCGTGGCAGCGGGCGGCGGCGCCGCCTTGGCCGCCGCCGGCGCACCGGTGGTGCGCGAGGGGACGGTCACAGCGCCGATGCAGGGCCTGATCATCAGAGTCGCCGTCGCCGTTGGCGACATCGTGGCCGACGGGGACGTCGTTGCCGTGCTCGAGGCCATGAAGATGCAGAACGATCTCCCCGCGACGCGCGCCGGCACAGTCAGCGCGGTGCACGTCAACGAGGGCGACGTGGTCGGGCCCCGCGACCCCATCGTGCAGATCGACTGATGTTCACCAAGGTCCTCATCGCCAACCGCGGGGAGATTGCCCTGCGGGTGATCAGGGGTTGTCGTGACCTCGGCATCGCCACTGTGGCGGTGCACAGCGAGGCGGATCGCACCGCCGCATTCGTGCTCCTCGCCGACGAGGCGGTGGAGATCGGGCCGGCACCGTCGGCGCAGTCCTACCTGCGGATCGATCGAATCATCGATGCGGCCCGGGCCACCGGCGCGGAGGCGATTCACCCCGGGTACGGTTTCCTGAGCGAGAACCAGCAGTTCGCACGCGCCTGCGCCGACAGCGGCGTCACCTTCATCGGCCCCGGCCCGGACGCGATGGCGGCGATGGGAGAGAAGGTCCCGGCACGGCAGCGCATGCGTGACAGCGGCGTACCCATCGTGCCCGGCAGCGACGCTCTCGACGATGTCGACTCGGCTGTGGTGGCAGCGGCCGAGGTCGGCTACCCGGTGCTGGTCAAGGCGTCAGCAGGCGGTGGCGGCATCGGCATGCGCGTCGCCCGCGACGAGAAGGAGCTGCGCGAGGCACTGCCGGCCGCGCAGAGCACAGCCCTGCGCGCTTTCGGCAATGCCACGGTCTTCCTGGAGCGCTACGTCGACTCGCCACGGCACATCGAGATCCAGGTCCTCGCCGACGGCCACGGCAACATCGTCCATCTCGGCGAACGCGAGTGCTCGATCCAGCGCCGCCATCAGAAGATTCTCGAGGAGTCGCCATCGCCCACCATCGACTCGGCGACGCGCGCCCGGATGGGCGAGGCGGCTGTGACCGCCGCGCGGGCTGTCGGGTATGTCAACGCCGGAACTGTGGAGTTCATCTACAGCAACGGCGAGTTCTTCTTCCTCGAGATGAACGCGCGACTGCAGGTGGAGCATCCGGTGACCGAGTTGGTGTACGGCGTCGACCTCGTGGTCGAGCAGCTGCGCATCGCCGCGGGCGAGGTGCTGCAGCTGCGCCAGGAGGACCTCGTTCCCAGCGGCCACGCCATCGAGTGCCGCATCAACGCGGAGAAGTACGCCAAGAACTTCATGCCGTCGCCGGGACAGGTCACCGGGTATCGAGAACCCGGCGGCCCCGGGGTGCGGGTCGACTCCTCGCTGGCCGCCCCGGGCATGGTGTCGCCCAACTACGACCCCATGATCGCCAAGCTGATCTGCTGGGGACCCGATCGCGCGCTGGCCACAGCGCGCATGCGTCGCGCTCTTCTCGAGTACGCCATCACCGGCATCAGCACCAACATCGACTACCACCTGGCCATCCTCGACGACCCCGATTTCGTGGCCGGTGCGTACACCACGCACTTCATCGACTCTCACCCCGAGCTGGTGGCTGCTGCGCAGCGTTGGGAGGAGCGGCGCCGGCCGTTCCTGCGCGTGCTCCGCGACCCGGCGCGCGCAGCCGCCATCGCGGCCGCGGTGGTCGCCGTCGGTCCCTGACGCCGCTCGCCCACCGCCATGAGCTGGAGTCGCGTGTACGCGTCGGCGGTGCTGGATCCGCTCGCCGAGCAGCTCGCCGGCCTCGCCGGTATCCGCGCCGGGATGCGCGTCGTCGACGTGCTCGCCGGCAGTGGCCGCCTCACCAGGCGCCTGCTGACGTCTGTGGGGCCGTCGGGCCAGGTCACAGCGATTGAGGACGGCGACAGCGCCGCTGCTGAGCTGCGCGACGAGCTTCGCGCTGCGCGCGTCCACGCCGACGTGGCAGCGGCGTCGCCGGGCGCGCTGCCCTTCGGCGATCGTCACTTTGATGCGGCTCTCTCGCTCGTGCGCATCACCGCCACGCGCGGCGGCGTGGCTGCGCTTGAGGAGATGGCCCGCGTCGCCCCCCACGTCGCCGTGCTTGTGCCACGGCGCGGTGCCGTCGAGGACGCGCTGATCGCCGCGTGGACGGCGGTCAGCGGCGACCCGCCGGCGCATCTGCTCGCCACCTTCGAGCCGCCCCCGCTCCCTGTGGATTGGACGTCGCAGGTGGTCAGCGACGTCGCTCGCTTTGACGGCATCGGGCAGCTGTCGCAGGCGTTGATCCGTCAGCACGAGCTGTCGCTTCCCGTGGACGCGGCGCGCGCCGTCGAGCGTCTGCTCGGGGACGCGCTCGCCCGGCACGCGGGCGCCGACGGCACGCTGCGCGTTCCGGTGCAGGTGACCCTGTTGCGCTCTGCCGCCTAGCGCTGGATGTCGGGCCCGCTGCTGCTGACCGCCACTGCCCGGGGCGCTCCGCCATCGGTGACCACCGCATCGGACCCCGGGTCGAAAGTGTGGACCACGCTGTCGTCGATGACCAGCGTCACTGTGTCGCCGACTGTCATGCCGCGCGACGCCGGTACCAGCGCCACGATGTCATTGCCGGCGACGTTGGCGTGGATGAGCTCCTCGTTGCCAAGGAACTCCACCACCTCTACCTTCGCCGGGACGCTGATCACGCCCGAGGTCTGCGAGCCGGCCGCGTCGAAGTGTTCAGGGCGCATCCCCAGGGTGAGCTCGGAGCCGTCGCCGCGGGATCGCGCCACCGTTGCCGCGCGCCCGCTGAGCGGCACCTCGAGGCCGTCAAGCGCAAGCACGACGCTGTCGCCGTTCACAGCCACGCGTCCCTGCAGGAAGTTCATCGCCGGCGATCCGATGAAGCCGGCCACGAAGCGATTCGCCGGCGTCTCGTAGAGCATCTTGGGAGTGCCCACCTGCTGCAGCACCCCGTCCTTCATGACCGCGATGCGGTCGCCCATGGTCATGGCCTCGACCTGGTCGTGAGTGACGTAGACGATGGTGGTGCCGAGGCGCTGGTGAAGCCGCGCGATCTCCGCGCGGGTCTGCACGCGCAGCTTGGCGTCGAGGTTGCTGAGCGGCTCATCCATGAGGAATGCCGCCGGGTCGCGAACGATGGCCCGGCCCAGCGCGACGCGCTGCCGCTGGCCGCCGCTCAACGCTCCCGGCTTGCGGTCGAGCAGGTTCTCGAGGCCGAGAATCTTGGCCGCCTCCTGCACCTTGGCCTTGATCTCCTCATCTGGTCGCTTGCGCATCTTGATGCTGAAGGCCATGTTCTCGAAGAGGGTCATGTGCGGGTAGAGCGCGTAGCTCTGGAACACCATGGCGATGTCGCGGTCCTTGGGAGGCAGGTCGTTGACGACGCGATCGCCGATGATGATCTGGCCGTCGGTGATGTCCTCCAACCCTGCGAGGCAGCGCAGCGCGGTTGTCTTGCCGCACCCGGACGGGCCCACCAGCACCAGGAATTCGCCGTCGTTGATCTCCAGGTTGAGGTCGTTGACGGCGAGGGCGTCGCCGCTGTAGTTCTTGCTCACGTGCTCGAACGCGATGCGTGCCATTCAGTCCACTCCTCTGATCATTTGACCGCCCCGGCGAGCACGCCGCGCACGAAGTAGCGCTGGAAGGCGAAGAACACGGCCAGCGGGACGATCATGGAGATGAACGAGGCCGTCGAGATGATGTCGATGCTCGTCCCGAAGGTTCGGAGCTGGTTGAAGATCGCCACGGTGATGGGAACGTGCGGATTGTTGGCCAGGAATACCAGCGAGACGAGCAGGTCGTTCCACACCCAGAGGAACTCGAAGATGGCCAGAGACGCCAGCGCCGGTTTGCCCAGGGGCAGCACGATGCGGCGGAACATCATCCACTCGTTGGCACCGTCGATCCGGGCTGCCTCCAGCAGGTCCCTGGGGATGCCTGTGTAGAAGTTGCGCATCAGGAAGATCGCAAAGGGAAGGCCGAAGGCGACGTGATAGATCACGACGCCCGGCAGGGTGCCGTACAGGCCCAGGTGGCCGTACAGCTCGGCAACCGGGATCAGCGCCATCTGCAGCGGAACAACCATGAGCGCGACGATGACCACGAACACCCAGTCGCGTCCGCGCCAGTTGAGGAAGACCATCGCATAGGCGGCCAGGGACGCGAAC
The DNA here is from genome assembly GCA_036732145.1 of Candidatus Dormiibacterota bacterium. Lineage (GTDB taxonomy): Bacteria > Chloroflexota > Dormibacteria > Aeolococcales > Aeolococcaceae > Aeolococcus. Next base: position 8,804 of record DAINCY010000018.1, on the reverse strand, counting down.
AGCACCACAAGGACTGTGGAAAAGACCGTGATGATCGCCGTGGTCAGCAGCGCGTCAGGGATGGTTCCGCTCTTGAAGATGGCCTGGTAGTTCTTGACGGTCAGCGACAGTGGGCTGGTGATGGCGTGCCACCATCCCGACGAGAAGTAATCCTGGGCGGGACGGAACGAGGTGACCAGCAGTCCGAGGGATGGCACCAACCAGAACAGCGCGACGATGACAAGCACCACGTTGACCACGCTGCGTCCAAAGATGCGGCGCGGCAATGATCTTTTCGGCGCAGCGGCCCTGGCAGCCGGAGCAGGGGCGGCAATCGCGGTCATTCGCGGATCCTGCGGATGTTGAGGGCGATGACAGGAATGACCAGCAGGAAGAGGAACACCGCCACCGCACTGCCCAGTCCATACCTGTGACCCGTGAAGGCGACCCGCCACATCTCGAGCGCGATCACGTTGGCCTGCTGCTGAGATGAGTCCGGGACCATCGCCAGGAGGATGTCGAAGATCTTCAGCACGTTGATGATCATGGTGATGAACACGACGATCAGCACAGGTCGGAGCAGGGGGAAGGTGACGTAGCGGAAGGTCTGCAGCTCGCTGGCGCCGTCCATGCGCGCGGCCTCGAGCACCTCGCGGTTGAGCGCCGCCAGCCCGGCCCCGATGATCACCATGGCGAAGCCGCTCCACACCCAGAGCATCGCGAGGATCGCCGACAGGTCGGCCAGCGGGATGGCCAGCAGCGCCTGCCCGGTGGTGCCGAGCCCGCTCACCGGCGTGAGCGACTGCACCCCGAGCCAGTTGACGCCGCCGAAGGGTTGGCGGAAGTTGGCCGCGTCGAGCGCCACGTGATAGCTGCCACCGGACACGCTGTCGAACCGGAAGGCCCCGTTCTCGCCGCTGGTGGTGGTGGCCGCCGTTTGCCCGCCAGCCGCCAGCAGGTCGAGGCGCACGCCGGGAAGCCCTTTCTCGCCGGCATCGACGACGCCGATGTGGCCGCCCGGCGAAAAGTCACGCCACACCAGCCCGCTCACCGCGCCGGCGACCGCGGACGGCGCCTGTGCCGTCTGCGCCGCGGGCGGCACCGCGCTGGGTGGGATGCCGGTGAGTCCGAGCTGCAAAGTGCCGCCGGCGGCGGCTGACCGTGTGCTCACCATGCTGCCGTCAGCGGCTGCCGTCAGTCCACTGATCAGCTTGATGTTGGGCAGTGCGTACAGCCCCGGCGGGTGGATGGTGTTGGCGACAGTTCCGACTGCTGCGTTGATCACACCACGACTTGGGTCGGTCTCGTAGACGAGGCGCCAGATCACACCGGTGGCGAACAGGCTGATTGCCATGGGCATGAAGACGATCGCCTTGAAGGCGGTTGACCAGCGGATGCGCTCGGTCAGCACCGCGAACACCAGCCCGATGAAGGTGACCAGGAAGGGGAAGACGATCACCCAGATGGCGTTGTTGCGGATCGCCACCAGGATGTCGGCGCTGCCGAAGATGGTCTTGTAGTTGCCCGCGCCGACGAAATTGCCGCTGTCGCTGTAGACGCTCCGAGCGAACGTGGCGACGGTGGGGTAGACCACCACTGCCCCGAGCAACACCGCGGCCGGCGCCATGAAGAGGGCCACCACCGCGCTGCGGCGCCAGCCGCCTCGTCCCGGCCTACGTGTGCCTGCGCTGGAGACGGGACGGACCCGCGGCGCGGCGACTGTCGTCATACCGCGAGTCCGCCCCTGAGCTCAGTGCCCGTATGCCGCGACGGCATCCGCCTCGAGTTTGGCCTCGATGCCGCTGATGTCAGTGGGATTGCGCACCCAGTTCTGCAGGTCCGCCCACTCGCCCGACCCGGCCGTTCCACCGAACGCGGCGGGCGCCTGGTCGCTCATGTCGTAGGCGACATTGTCGCCGACATCGATGACGCCCTTGGCTGCGGCGCGAGAGATGTCGTCGGGGTACACCGAGAGGCTCACCTGCTTGTTCGGCGAGGTGAAGCCGCCGAGGTGGGCCCAGATGGTGCCCGCATCAGGCGACGCCAGGTACTTCAGCAGTGCCTCGGACTGCGGCGTGTCCTTGAGCATCACCGCCACGTCACCTCCGGCGACCACCGAGGTGGGGGAGCCACTGATCGAGGGGAAGGGGAAGAAGTTGAAGCCCGTCTTCGGCTGTAGAGCGGTGTTCACGGTGGGGATGACTGTGGCGACGAAGTCGGCCTCGTAGAGCAATGCCGCCTTGGGCGTTGGGCCGAAGGCCTGGCTGACACAGTCGGGGAAGGGCGTGGACACAGCGCCCGCCTTGCCGCCCACCATGTTGGCATCGGTGCCGAAGATCTTGGCCAGGGTCTGGAAGGTGGTTGTGACCGTGGGATCGGTCCACGGGATCGTGTGCGCAGCGAGTGCGTTGTACTTGGTGACGCCGGCGATGCGCAGGTACACGTTCTCGAACCAGTCAGTCAGCGTCCAGCCCGAGCCCCCGCACATCGCGAAGGGAGTCGTCCCCGCCTGCTGCAGAGTGCTCATGTCGCTGATAAGGTTGTCGAAGGTTTTGGGCGGCGAGGTGATACCCGCGTCGTTCAGGGACTTGACGTTGTACCAGACGGTGCTCTTGTTCGCCGCCTTGAAGTACACGCCGTACGTCTTTCCGCCGTCGGTCGCGAGCTTCTTCCACACGCTTGCGTACTGGCTGTTGAGGATGTCTCCCACGAAGCTGTCGATGGGCTTGAGAGCACCCTGCTTGACCAGGTCATGGAGAAGTCCGGGCTGGGGCAGGATGGCGACATCCGGCGGGGCACCACCGCTGATGGCGGTGCCGAGGACGGTGGGCAGCTGGTCGCCTTTCGACTGGAACTGAGCGGTCACCCCGGTCTTGGCGTTGAAGCCATCGAGGACGGCCTGGAAGTCCTTCTGCTCGGTGCCCGACCACACCGCCCAGACGGTGGTGCTGCCGCCGATCTGCGCCGGTGCGCTGGTCGCCGCACCGCTGCTCGTGGACGTTCCACTGCCGCACGCCACCACTGTCATGACAGCCGCCGCTGTGATCGTTCCGAACGCCCGGCTCTGCGCCCTCGTGTGCATGTGTCACCTCCTACCGCGCAGGCCCGGCCGGGTATGCGCCCGGGCTGGATCCTACGCCCGGTCTTCCACCCTTCGCAACACCCCGGAGATCAGCCCCCGCTGACCACCCTGAATTTGCTGGCGAGCGCCTGGCCATCGACGTCGACGAGGGTGGTGGCGATGGTGAGCGTCACCGCCGTGTCCGCCGGGACCGGCACCGTGATGGTGGCGGTGCGGGTGTTGGCGTCGTACACGGTGGTGACCACCAGCCTGTCGCCCGCGCGGGTGTCCACGGCGATGGCATCGGCCACCGTGCTGGCCCGAAGGTCGCTGTCGAAGCTCACGCGCAGCACCAGGGTCTTGCCTGCGACGGGCACGACCGACAGCACGTGCGGACCGATCGGTTCATCGTGCAGCGGGCCGGCGATCAAGGAGGTGACCAGGTAGCCGCCGCCGGCGCGTTTCGACAGCCCCAGCGACTCGTCGGCGAAGGCCGCGGTGGCGTGCCGGGCTGTGGCATCGACGATCAGCCGCGCGGTCGCGCTCACTGTTCCATCCGGGTTGCTCACGGCGCTGATCAGGTAGGCGCGCGACAGACCCTGTGGTGTCGATCCTGTGGCATCGACGCCGGGGGCACTGAGGGTTTGCAGGCTGGCGTTGTCAGCCTCCACCTGGGCGTCGATGAATGCCTTCAGCGTGCCGGCAGCGCCGTCGGGCAGGACATTGATGTCAGTTCCTGCCGCGATCCCGGGGACCGTCGCAAGCTGGGCGATGCCACCGGACGCAAACACAAGGCTGTCCCCCAGCGCCGAGTACACCGGGGCGAGCGCCTGTGGGCCGCGGGCGATCACCGTCCCTGAGGGGAGCGCCAGGACGTCGAGCTCGCTGCCTCCGGTTGCCGCCTGATCGACGACGGCCAGGTGACCTCCGGTCGGGTCAAGCGCGATGTCGCTGATCACATCACCGGGGCGATCGAGCGGCACCGTCGCCGCTGCCTCTCGTGCCACCGGGGAGGTGAGCAGCCGGGAGGGGCTGGCGGTGGCGTCGACCCAGGCCACGACGGAGCCGTCCCCGCTGAAGGCGGCCGTCTGACGGCTTCCCGGCAGCGATCGGGCCTGCTGGCTGGTGAGGTCGATGAGCTCCCCGTCTGCGGACGTGGCGCCGGCGAAGGCCTGGCCGCCATTCGCCGAGAAGATGACCCGGGTCGTGGTCAGCGGGAGGGTGGTGAGCGTGCTCACGTGGCCGAGCAGGTCCACTGACACGATGCGGTCGGGCTCGGCGACCAGGGCGGTGTCGCTGGACAGCCAGCCGGTGGCGAGCACCGGGACCGCCAGGGTGGCGAGCTTGCTCCGCTTCGAGCCGTCCACCGGGACCAGCTCAATGTTCGTCCCCGACGTGGTTGGCACCGCCGCCACCAGCGTGAGCGCGTTGGGAGCCAGGGCGGCCGACGACGCGGCCGGACCGAGGTCCGTCACGCCTCCGCTCACCGACATGCTGATCAGCTCACCGCCGAGGGTCGGTACCGCGGTTGCGCCCGCCAATGATCCGGGGGACGCCGTGGCCGGGGTGGCCGTGGCCTTCGACGAGCTGGATGCAGACGGCGACGGCCTCAGGCTGCTCGGGGTGGTGGGGACAGCCGTCGACGAGGTCGCGATCACCGTGCCGCCGCCGGCACTGATCAGCTGGGAGCCGTCACTCACCGACGCCAGCGGCCGCGGCACCAGCTGTGCGATCGCCGGCGCCGGCGGCGGCGTCGGGGCTGTGCCGAAGGAGATGCGGATGTCGCTGGCGGCCAGCTGGCCGTTGGATGCTTGAGTGTCCTTGCGGTCGATGGTCACGGTGTACGGCGTGTTGCCGGCCAGCTGATGGGTGGGCGTGATGAGCAGATTGTTGCCCTGCCACGACGTGGTCACCTGGGTAGCAGGATGGATGTGTAGCCCAGCCACGACTGCTGTCCGGTTCATGGGCTCGTTGAAGGCCACGGTGATCACGTTGCTGGGGCTGACAGCGTGCAGCTCCGCGACCGACGAGAAGGCGGTGACCTGGTGGTCCTGCACGGGCGTCCGGAACACGCTGAGGAAGGTGGCAGCGACGAGCGCGGCACCGAGCCCGGCGCCGGCCCAGGCGAACGGTGTCGATCGCCGCCACCAGATGCGCTTCGTCCTGACGGCACGGGGGCGGATGGTGCGTGTGCGGACAGGCGTGGCGGCCGCGCCCAGGGCAGCGGGGGCCTCGCGCATCAGCTGGGCGCGGAGGATTCCCTGAAAGCGCGGATCAAGGGGTGGGTCCGGCCGCGCGGCGCGCACCGAATGGGCGAGCTCGGTCAGCCCCGGATCGCCGTCGAACAGCCCTTCGATCTCGGGGTCGAACCAGCGGGGATCGGGCATCAGACCTCCCCCCGGTCGAAGGTGGTGAGGTCGAGGCGCGCGCGCAGGCCAATCATGCCGCGGTGGATGAGCAGCTTGATGGCGCCCTCGCTCTTGCCCATCACGATCCCGATGTCGGCGAGCTTGAGGTCCTCACCCAGCTTCAGGGTCATGGCCGTGCGCTGCTGCTCGGGGAGGGTGTCGATGGCGGCCCAGACGCGCGCCGCCTCGGCCCTCTGGGCGACGCGCTCATCGAGCGGCTGCGCGGGGTCGGCGACACCGATGGCGTCGTCGAGGCTCGAGGCAGGTCGTCGGGCGCGGTAGTGGTCGGCAATCGCGTTCACGCTGATCTGGTAGAGCCACGCACTGAACGGGTGACCGCTGGGTTTGTACCTGCCGATGGCGCGCAGAGCCTTGAAGAAGACCTCGGAGGTGACATCCTCGGCGGCGTCCTGGTCGCGCAACCGGCTGTATACGAACCGGTAGATCTGCCCGAAGTAGTGGTCGTACAGTTCCCCAAAGGCGTCTGCGTCCCCCTTGGCACGCTCGACTAGTTGATCCTCGTACGCCCGGGGAAGGGTCACCAGACAGAGTCCGGGCGCATCTGGTGGGGCAACGTTCGGTGCGCGCGACCGGTTACGGGACGGGACATGGGCGCTCCGACTATAGGAGCGATGCGCCAAGCGTCCCGGACCAACGCCGGGCGGTGGGAAGGGCCGATGCGGCCCGCGCAGGCGCTCTCCCGGCCGGTCGCCGCGGCTGAGGTCAGCGGCCGACCATCAGGCTCGTCTCAGTAGTAGTGCCGCCGCCCGCCGACGCCACGCCCCATGCCGCCCATGAGAGCGAGGACCGCGCCGATCACCAGGAGGATGATCCCCAGAGTCTCCAGGATCGCGACCCCAGCGACGATCCCAACGATCAGCAGAACGACGCCCAGCAAGATCATTCTCTACCCCTCTGTAGGCCGAAAGAATATGACAGCTCGCTTATCAGTTAAGCGCACGCACATTTTACCACAGCCCCGGCGGGAAAATGGGGCGCGAAGCCGGCCAGGCCGAGCGTTGACGCCTCCCGGAGGTGTTCGAGGCCGGCCCCGTGGCCACCTCAAACAAGAGGCAGGGATGGAGAAGGGCGCAGGCGAGAGCTACGATCGCCTCGCCGAGCGCCTGCAGACGATGGCGTGAGCGTCGACCAGCTCAGCAGCACCTTCGCGGCGCTCGCCGATCCGACCCGTCGCGCCATCCTGGCGCGGCTGGCCGGCGGGGAGGTGACGGTTACCGAGTTGGCGGCGCCGTTCGCCGTCAGCCTTCCGGCCGTGTCCAAGCACCTCAAGGTGCTGGAGCGCGCAGGTCTGATCGCCCGCAGTCGCAGCGCGCAGTGGCGGCCCTGCCGGCTGGAGGCCCAGCCGCTCGGCTCGCTGCAGTGGTGGAGGCGAGGTCCCGGTGACCCGGTCCAGCTCGAGGCTTGGAGTGGCACCCGCGTCCACCTGAATCGCCGGGCCGTGCCGGGTCGGGTCGTGCCGGTTGACATGGGTCAGCGAGCGCCGCGATACTTAAGCAGATGCTTTACCAACGTCCCGCGCTGGACCTCATGTTCCACGCCCTGGCCGACCCCAGCCGCCGGCTCATGCTGGAGCGGCTGACCAGCGGCCCGGCGACCGTCAGTGATCTCGCACGCCCCTTCTCCATGTCCCTTCCCGCGATCGTCCAGCACCTCAAGGTGCTCGAGGCCAGCGGGCTGGTGGCGTCCCAGAAGGTCGGGCGGGTGCGCACGTGCCATGTCGAATCGGGCGCGCTACGGACGGTGGAGCAGTGGATCAGCGAGCGCCGGACAACCTGGGAGCACCGCCTCGACCGCCTCGGCGAGATCCTCACCGAACCCCGTGGAACGCCAAGCCACACAAGCCAAGCCACAAGGAGAACGCCATGAGCGAACGATCCGTCACCCACGCCAGCTTCGTCATCGAGCGCACCTACGACGCTCCGCCGGCGCGGGTCTTCGCCGCCTGCTCCGATCCCGCCATCAAGAAGCGCTGGTTCGTCGGTCCCGACAACTGGGCCGACTCCGACTACAAGCTCGACTTTCGGGTCGGCGGTCAGGAGACGAACACCGGCGGAGCCAAGGGTGGCCCCGTGTACACGTATCGCGCCACCATCCAAGACATCGTCCCCGACCAGCGCATCGTCTCGACCTACGAGATGGCCATGGACGGCAAGCGGATCTCGGTGTCGGTCGCGACGCTGGAGCTGGAGACCGACGGGACCGGCACGCGGCTGACCCTCACCGAGCAGGACGCTTTCCTCGACGGCCTCGACAAGGTGGAGTATCGCGAGCACGGCACGCGCGACCTGCTGGACAACCTGGGCGCATTTCTGTCGCGGGAGACCGCCAACGCCTGACGGGACTTTGCCGCGTGGGCGTGCCCTTCGGCGTGCCCAGGCGTCGGAAGTTCAAGGGCTCGTCTCCGCGTCCGGTGTCCGAACAGCGGCGGTTAGCGTCGCCACGTTGAGGATCGCTCCAGCTCTTCCATGACGGTTAGAACGTCTTCCTCGCGTCCCGGGCTTGCAATAACCTGGACGCCGACCGGCAGTCCCTGGCTGCCCTCGTCAGTGAGGCGGGCCTGCTCGACCATCTTCTCGCGGCTTCGCGGGCGATCCGCGGTCTCGTCGGCCCGGACCTCGGTCGTGGTGACCACGCCGGCGGGGTAAGCCAGTAGGTTGTACAGACACGTGTAGCTGACGCTGGCCGGACCCAGCTCACGCGTCCCACCGTGTCGGAACGCGGGCACTGCGCAGGGTGGACAGATCAACACGTCAACGCCCGCCTTCTCCATCGCCAGAGCAAATTGGCGGCGGTATTCGTCGCGACGCCGCACCAGCGAGGCCTCGCCGGTGGCGTCGACACGCCCAGCTGTGCGCATGGTCCGGGCCAGGCGTCGCTGACCGCCGAGGCGCATCACACCCGCGACGAACGGCCGCACCACGTTCGGTGTGCCGGCCAGCATGAGCAGGTCTTTCATCCGCGGATCCACGGTGCCGCCAGCGATGCGCGCCCGCCACATGGCACCGCCGTCTGCACCGAATAGTCCGTAGAAGATGTCAAGCGCGGCGGGAACGTCGGGGGGCGCGAATTCCACCACCTCGTACCCGGCGTGATCGAGCCTCGTCGCCCCCTCGCGAACCGCGCGGCGCAGCGGCTGGGACGCGGGGAAGTACCCGTCGTCGTCGTAGAAGCCAACACGTGGGCGCGATGCCGGCTGTACTGCTGCAGCTGGCAACGCCAGCGCTGCGAACGCAAAGCGGATGTCGGCCACTCGGCGCGCGAGCAGGCCGCCGGAGTCCGGGATGGCCTCCCGGGCGGCCGGGCCAATCACGTCAACCGTACCCTCAACGCTGAGT
>DAINCY010000017.1:31345-34946 GCA_036732145.1 Candidatus Dormiibacterota bacterium | reverse complement strand
CTCCGGTCGCGCAGCGACAGCGGCGCGCGAGGCGCGCCGAGGGGTCGGGGTGAGCGTGGTCGGATTGACTCCGACCAGGTGAGGGGCGGGGATCTGCCCCGCTCCGGTCGCGCAGCGACAGCGGCGCGCGAGGCGCGCCGAGGGGTCGGGGTGAGCGTGGTCGGATTGACTCCGACCAGGTGAGGGGCGGGGATCTGCCCCGCCCCTGTTAACGCACCTCGGCCTGGTAGGGAAGCAGGGCGATGTGGCGGGCGCGGTTGAGCGCGGTGGTGAGCCGTCGCTGATGGCGGGCGCATGTGCCGGTCATGCGGCGTGGCAGGATCTTGCCGCGGTCACTGAGGTAGCGGCGCAGGCGCGCCACCTCCTTGTAGTCGATGACCTCGATATGTTCGAGGCAGAAGCTGCAGACCTTGCGGCGGCGGCGGTCGTAATCAGGCATCTCTCGTGTCTCGCTTGCCTAGAAGGGGATGTCGTCGGGGTCGACGTCACCGCTGGCGCTGGGGCTGAGGGCCGGGATGGCCGCAGCGGCTCCAGCCGGCTGGCCGGCGAGATCGGCGCCGCGCGTTCCCCCGTCGCCGTCCTGGCGGCTGTCCAGGAACTGCACGTCGTTGGCGTTGACCTCGGTCTTGTAGCGCTTGGCTCCCGTCTCCTTGTCATCCCACGAACGCGTCTGGAGGCGTCCCTCGATGTACACCAGGCGGCCTTTCTGGAGGTACTGACCGCACAGCTCGGCGAGCTTGCGGTTGCCCTGGTTCCAGACCACGATGTCGTGGTAGTCGGTGAATTCGCGACGCTCGCCACTGGCATCCTGGCCGTACCGATTGGTGGCCAGCGCCAGGTTGCAGACGGCGGTGCCGCTGGGCGTGAAGCGCAGCTCAGGGTCGCGGGTGAGGCGGCCGATGAGCATCACGCGATTGAGCGAGCCGGACATCAGGTCTCCTCCTCTGTGGCGGTTAGGAGAGCGGCGGGAACGTCGTCCTCATCGTCATTGTCTTCTTCGTCGGCCTCATCATCGTCGTCCGCGGCGACAACTGTCTGACGCGTCAGTGCGGTCTCGCCCACCGCGTCCGCAGCGATGCCGTCGCCTGTCGCGGGCTCCAGGTCATCCCCGCCGTCCCGGAGCACGAGCAGGTGGCGGAAGACGGTTTCGTGGATCGCCAGCGCGCGCTCGAGGTCCACGACGCGTCCGCCGTCCATGCGAAGGTGCAGCAGCATGTAGTGGCCGTCGCGCAGATGGTCGACCTCGTAGGCGAGGCGACGACGGCCCCAATTGGTGGTGCGCACCACCGTTCCGCCTGCACCGGCGACGAGCTGTTCGACGGAGGCCACAGCCCCCTGCAACGCCTCGTCGTCGAGCTCGGGCCGGACGATGTACATGAGTTCGTAGTCGCGCACCATGCGCGCACCTCCTTTCCCCTGGGCTTGCGGCATCCGGACCTGGTGCGTCGCCGAGGTGGCTGGCGGGCAGCGCCGGATGCAGGAAAGCTAATTGCGAAGCGTCCTGATTGGACGCGCCGAGCATAGCACCCGCCCCCCTCGGCGCCGCCCCGGCGTCGCCTCACGTGGCCGAGGTTGCTTGCGCGGCGCAGTCTCGACACGTGCCGCGCACCAGCAGTGGCTCTTCGAGGGAGACATGGAAACCGATCCGGCGCGCGAGGGCGGCGCTCAGTGGCTTGACCACGTCGATCGGCACGTCGTGGGTCGAGCCGCACTGAACGCAGACGGCGTGGTGATGTGCCACCCCGTGCATCTCGAACCTTGCGACGCCGTCCTCGAAGCGCACCTGTGTGAGCAGGCCCGCGTCGGCGAGATCCGCGAGCACACGGTACGCCGTTGAGCGATCCATGCTGGAGCGGGCAGTGGACAGCCGGTGCCATACGTCGTCGGCGCTGAGGTGATGGCCGCCGGCGTCGCTCAGCGCCTCGAGGACGGCGACCCTCTGCGGCGTCACGCGCAGGCCGGCGCCCCGCAGTGCATCGCGGGGCACGCCGCCTGGCGCCGCGGAGAGTTGGTCGCCCGCGGGTGCGGTGACAACGGCGCGTGGGCTGCTCATCCGCAGTCCTGCCGCACGCTCACCCGTTGGGGCCGCTCTCGAGCCGATCGCGAGCTGCGGCATTGGCGCACAGCTCGGCGTTTCCCTCTGCCGCCGTCGGCGCCAGGGCCCAGCGCTGTTCGATGTGTCCGAACCGCCACACGGCGGCCGCGGCCAGCCAGGTCACGATGAACATCCCCACGATGATGAAGCCAATGGTGTTGAGGTTGATGCCGCGAAGGAAACCCCATGCCCCGCCCGAGAGGTTGAAGTAGGTGACACAGACGGAGATGATCTCGACTGTCCCGATGATCAGTGCCACCGCGACGGACAGCCCCGTGATGGTGAGGTTGTAGAAGACCTTCCGCACCGGCTTGGAGAACGCCCAGCCGTAGGCCACGTTCATGAAGGCGCCGTCGGCCGTGTCCATCATCGTCATGCCGCCGGCGAAGAGGATCGGCAGGCTCAGAATGGCGAACCACGGCAGACCGGCTGCTAGGCCCCCGGCGAGGGCGAGCAGGCCAACCTCGGTAGCGGTGTCGAAGCCCAGGCCGAAGAGAACACCGACCGGGTACATCTGCCAGCTGCTCCGGATGGCTCGCACCATCGGACCGAGGAGGCGGTTGAGCAGACCGCGGTCCTGGAGCTTCTGCTCGAGGGTCTCCTCGTCGTACTTGCCCTGGCGCATCTCTTTGAAGATCCGGTAGATGCCCACCAGGATGATCAGGTTGATCGCGGCGATCAGATAGAGGAAGAAGGCCGAGACGCTGGTGCCGATGTAGAGGCCGACGTTGCTGAGCTGGCCGTGGGTGACACTGCCGGCCACGGCCTTGGCGGCGATCGCGATCACGACGCCCAACCCAAGGACGATCGTGGAGTGGCCGAGCGAGAAAAAGAAGCCCACCCCCATCGGCCGCTTGCCATCGGCCATGAGCTTGCGCGTCACGTTGTCGATGGCAGAGATGTGGTCGGCGTCGAAGGCGTGACGCAGGCCGAAGGTCCAGGCGGTGAGGCCGATGGCGACGCTGAGAGCGCTGTGGTCCACGAGGACCGAATAGGACAGGAGACCCCAGCCGAGAGCGTTGATCAGGAAGACGATGCCGCCGAAGCCGAACAGGCGGCGGGTGTCCGCTGCGGTGAGCTTGTTCTGTGGTCTCACCGTCACCGCCGTCGCCATGTCCGCTCCCTCCGCTGTCGTGGCCAGCCAGCGGACACTATCGCAAACGAGTGGCATGTGCAACTCGTCCGCAATAGCCGTGTCGAGGCTCCGTCGGTGTGGATGCTGACCATCGAAGAAGCGGGCGTACCCGCACGCCGTCATGCGGGCACCTCCGGATTGCACGGCCGGCGCTAGACTTCGAGGCCGTCGTGGCTGGGTCAGCTAGCTCAGTTGGTTAGAGCGCACGGTTCACATCCGTGAGGTCGAGGGTTCGAATCCCCCGCTGACCACCACACAATCTTCCTCGCTTCGCTCGGTTGCGATTGTGTGGGGACCCCCGTCTTTCTTTCAGAGGGGCGATGCGCCCCTCTCGGCCATCCGGCGGAGCCGGGAGGCCTCACTCCCCACTC
>DAINCY010000017.1:0-31335 GCA_036732145.1 Candidatus Dormiibacterota bacterium | reverse complement strand
GTTCACATCCGTGAGGTCGAGGGTTCGAATCCCCCGCTGACCACCACTGTCTCGTCTCAGCTGTCTTGTCTCAGCGCCGGCGGTTGTCAGCCCCCCCCGATGGCACGGTAGCCGGCCTCGTCGAGAAGCTTTCCGCTGTCGTCGACGTTGTTGAGGCGAACCATCCAGCCCTCACCGTATGGGTCCGAGTTGACGCGCTCGGGCGCATCGCCGAGCTGGTCGTTGACGCTGGTGACGGTGCCTCCGACCGGTGCGTACAGGTCGCTTGCGGCCTTCACGGACTCGATCGTGCCGAACCGCTCGCCCGCCTTGAGAACGGTGCCGACGGCGGGCAGCTCGATGAAGATGACATCCCCCAGCTCGGACTGGGCATGGTCGCTGATGCCGACCGTGGCGACGCCACCCTCGACGTGCACCCATTCATGGCTCTCGGTGAAGCGGTACTCGCTGAGGTCGGCCACTCATCCACCCCCCTTGGGTCGTTTGTAGAACGGCAGCGGCACCACCTCTGCCGTTGTCGCGGTTCCGCGTATGTCCACGGCGACGTCGTCGTCACGATTGAAGTCGGGGCGCACGGATGCGGTGGCCACGGGGGTGCCCACCGTGAACCCGAAGGTCCCACTGGTCACCACGCCCACCTCGTGACCGTCCTGCAGCACAGCCTGCCCGTGGCGGGCGATGCTGCGCGGACCGAGTCGCAGGCCGACGAAGCGCCGCGGTGGCGACTCGCGCAGCGCGCGGAGCGCCGCGCCGCCGATGAAATCCCCCTTGTCGAGCTTCACCGTCCAGCCGAGCCCGACGCTGTACGGATCGGTGTCGTCGTCCATGTCCTGGCCGTACAGGCGCAACCCGGCCTCGAGCCGCAGGGTGTCGCGCGCTCCGAGCCCGGCGGGTACAAGCCCATGCGCCGCGCCGGCCTCGATGATGGCGTCCCACACCTGCCCGGCGCGCTGCGAGTCGATGTAGATCTCGAAGCCGTCCTCGCCGGTGTACCCGGTGCGCGAGATGCGCTGGACCCGTGAATCCGTCACCCCTGCAAACGACAGGCCGGTGGCGAAGAACGGACGCAGCTCACGCAACCGGGGACCGCCCTCGTCGATGCGTGCCAGCGGCTCGAGGACGTCGGCGGCGCGCGGTCCCTGCACGGCGATGAGTGCGAGCTCGTCGCTGATATCGTTGACCTCGACGTCGCTGCCGGCGTGCTCGTGCATCCAGGCGACGTCCTTCTCACGCGTCGAGGCGTTGACGACGATGATGAAGTGGTTGTCCCGGGTACCGCGTAGGACGATGACGTCGTCGACGATGCCCCCGCGCTCGTTGCACATCACCGAGTACAGGAGCTGGTTGGGCGCCAGCCGGCTCACGTCGTTGGTCACCAGCCGCTGCACGAAGTCGGAGGCGCCGGGGCCGTTGACGGTGACCTCGCCCATGTGGCTGACGTCGAAGATGCCCGCACGTTCGCGCACGGCGACGTGCTCGTCGCGGATCCCGCTGTACTGCAGCGGCATGTCGTAGCCGGCGAAATCGACCATCCGGCCCCCGGCAGCGACGTGGCGGTCGTAGAGTGGCGTGCGACGGCCCATCAGGCGTGCGAGTGTAGGGACTCGGCGCCGCTGTGGTGGGGACGCTCGCCGGCGGTACCATCCAGCCGAGTCGGGAGAGGAGAGCCGGTTGATCGTCGCCGCCATCGTCGTGGCAGCCCTTGTGCTCGCTGCGCTCGTGGTGCTGACCGCAGTTCTCAGGTCACGCCTGCCCCGGACCCGCGGGACGCTGACCGTCGACGGCTTGCGAGCGCCGGCCAGCATCGTTCGCGATCGCGTCGGCATGGCCCACGTCGACGCCGCCTCGATGGAGGACGCCGCCTTCGCCATGGGGGTCGTCCATGCGCAGGATCGTCTCTGGCAGCTCGACCTCACCCGCCGCATCGCCGCCGGGCGCGTCAGCGAGATCGCCGGCGTCGACGGCCTCTCTGCCGACCGGTTCCTGAGGCGGGTGGGGTTGCGCCGCATCGCCATCGACGAGGCCGAGCTCCTCGACGGAGACTCGAGAACCATGCTCGAGGCATACGCCGCCGGCATCAACACTGTGATCGGCAGCGGACGGCGGTTGCCGATGGAATTTTCACTTCTGGGTCTCCGTCCCGAGCCCTGGCGTCCGGTCGACAGCATCGCTTGCGCCAAGCTCCTCGCTCTCGGACTCAGTCTCAACTGGGACAACGAGGTGCAGCGGCTGCGCCTGTTGCGAGAGGTCGGACCGGAGACGGCGGCACGGCTCGAACTGGTGTACCCGGAGACCAATCCCACGATTCTCGCGGCGACAGTCGCCAGCTCTGGCCCCCGCGCCGGCGATGTGCTCCTGGCGCTCTATCAGCAGGCCGCTCGATGGTTGCCGACCGCGGTGGGGGCGAGCAACGCGTGGGCGGTGGCCCCAGCGCTCACGAGCACCGGCCGCGCGATGCTCTGCAACGACCCCCATCTGGAACCCTCAGTGCCCTCGGTCTGGTTCGCCGCTCACGTCCGTGTCGCCGACGATTTCGAGTCCACGGGTGTCACGTTCGTGGGTCAGCCCTTCCCGATCATCGGCCACAACCGCCGCATCGCCTGGGGCTACACCAACTCGTGCGTCGACTCGCAGGATCTGGTCGTCGAACAGTTCGACGCGCCGTCGGGCGGTCGCTTCCGCACCGAGAGGGGATGGGCGGAGTCGCGAATCGCCCGCGAGGTCATCCATGTCAAGGACCACCCCGACGAGGTCGAGGAGGTGGTGATCACCAGGCACGGGCCGGTGGTGGAGCGCTGCGATGATGTGAGCACAGGGCGCTGGCTTGGTCTCGCCCTCCAATGGACCGCGCTGACGCCCGCGAATGCGGCGCAGTCAGTGCTCGCCCTGCAGCGCGCCGGCGACTGGGACAGCTTTCGCACAGCGTTCGCGACGCTGGACGCGCCATCACAGAATGCCGTCTACGCCGACGTCGACGGGCACATCGGGTACTTCTGCACCGGCCGGATCCCGGTGCGGCGGCGTCGCCCGTCCGGCCTCCCCGAGCCGGGTTGGAACGGAGGCATGCTCTGGGAGCGTTTCCTCACCCTCGACGAGGTTCCCCAGGCACTCGACCCGGGCGAGGGTCTGGTGATCACCGCCAACAACCGCATCGTCGGCGACCGCTTCCCACACTACGTCGCCAACGACTACATGGCGGGCTACCGCGCCCGAAGATTGGAGGAGCTGCTCAGCCGCAGGAACATGGACACCGCGTACATGCGGGCTGTGCAGATGGACCTGGTGTCCCGGCCCGCAGCGCAGGTCGCGGCGCTTCTCGCCACGGTGACCTGCACGCTGGACCTCGCCGAGTCGATGCGCACGCGGCTGGTTGCGTGGGACGGCCGAATGGCGCCCGAACGCATCGAGCCCACCGTGTATCAGGCGTTTATGCTCCGGCTCGCGGAGCGCGCGTTGCGGCCCCTCTGCGGGGATGCCTGGGGAATCGCCGCCGGGGTCGATCTTGGCCATCCGCTGTTCGAATACCCCGGGAATCTCACCGGCCGGGCGACCCCCATGCTTGTCGAACGCTGGGCCGCAGGCGATGAGGCCATCTTCGACGGGCTCACCACATGGAGTGAGGTGGCGGCCGACGCGCTCGAGGACGCGGTCGCCGACCTGCGAGCCGGCCTGGGCCCGCCGCGGCGCTGGCGCTGGGGCCGTGTTCATCGGCTGCCCTTGCGCCACCCCCTGGCGCTGCGGCGGACGCTCCGACCCCTGCTCAACGCCCCTGACCTCGCCGTCGGCGGGGACGTCGACACGGTGATGGCCACAGGCCATCACCCGGGTCACGGATTTACCACGCGGCTGTTCGCTCCCTCATGGCGGCAGGTGATCGACGTCGGCAACTGGGATCACGGATGCAGCGGGGTCCTCTACCCGGGTCAGTCCGGACATCGCGCCTCGCGACACCATCACGACCTCTCCAAGCGATGGTTGCGCAATCACCAGTTCCCACTCACCTGGGGCGACGCGGCCTTCAGGGGCCGCCGAACGCTGCGACTCGTCCCCCGAGAACGCGGTCTCATTGCCAGGCAAGGCCGTCCATGATCAGCCGCCGATGATTGCAGCGAGGCCGTCCCGCGCCGGTCAGGCCGGACTGGTGCGGGGATGCTGCTTCGGGCTGATCCTGCTCGTCGTTCTCGTCGCCGGAACATTCGTCGTCGGTCAGCGCGTGCTGGCCGCCCCCGACCTCGGACGTCCTCCGGGCGGGATGGCGCATGGGAGCAGCGCGGCGGTGATCGCCGCAGCGCTCGCCGGCGACGCCGCCACCCAGCTGGTCATCAGCGACCACGCGACGGTGACGCTCAGTGAGCGCGACCTCACCGTCATCGCCACCGCCCGCAATCCCTCCCCGGCTCGCTTCCGAAACCCTCAGGCGCGAGTCCGCAACGGCTACATCGTGGTGTCGGCCGACACCAGCGTCGGCCCCTTCGGAGTCACCGCGGTGGCCAGGTTTGCGCTGCTGTTCACTGTCTCATCGGGTGGCACACAGGTCACCGCCCAGGCGATGGATTATTCGGTCGGTCAGCTTGGCCTGCCCGGGTTCCTCGGTGACCGTCTGGATCCACGCGGATCGGCGACGCTCAACCTCACCGCGCTGTTTGCAGCCAACCCTGCCTTGGAGACGCTGTCGCAGTTCATGGACTGCGTATCGGTCAGGACCGACGGTGTGCACGTCGGCTTCCACCGCCCCGGCGGCAGTGCTGCTCCGGGGATATGCGGCTGATCGGAGCACGATCGCCGGCAACCTAGAATCGTCGGGTGAACCTTCAGGACATTCTCGTGTGGTCCGCGCGGCTGGCCGGCTGCGACTCCGTTCCCGCCGATTCGCAGGTGTACGTCGAGACGGAATCGGATGTTCATCGGGTGCTCTTCGGTATTGACACGTCCCTCGCCGAGATCCTCTGGGCGCAGCAGAACGGCTTCGACGCGGTCATCGCCCATCACCCGCTCGGCGACGGTGCCAGGACGCGGATGCCGGAAATCGTGCATCGTCAGGTCGACCAGATGCGCGCAGAGGGCATCGCACGCGATGTCGCTGAGCGCGCCGTCGGAGCCCGGCTCGAGGCGGTGGCGCGGCGCGTCCACGTCAGCAACGTCAACGCGCTCGTCGACGGGGCGCGCCTGATCGGCATGCCCCTGTGCAACGTGCACCTGGCGTGCGACATCATCACCCGCAACGCTCTGATCGAGCTGTTGCGCCGCAGGGCCGGCGCTGACAGCACCGTCGGCGAGGCGATCGAGTGGCTGAACGACGGCTTCCCCGAGTACGTACGCGGGCACGCTCGCCCGCAGGTGTGGGCCGGCTCGACGAGCAACCGGCTGGGACGCTGGACCGTCGCCATGGCCGGTGGCACCAACGGTGGCTTCCCTGTGTTCAACGAGTACTTTCAGGCCGGTGTCAACACCATTTTCGCCATGCACATCGACGAGGGCGACCTGCAGCAGCTTCGCGCTGCGGCCGACCCGGCCAATGCCCTTGTGATCACCGGCCACATGACCAGTGACAGCATCGGCATCAACACCGTCATTGCCGGTCTCCAGCGGCGCGGCATCGAGGTGGTGCGCACCGGCGGCGTGGTCGCGCCCTGAGGTCGGACGCCAGACGTTGGACATCTCCTTGCGCCGCAGGCTTCGCGGGCGCTTGCGTCGCAGCGAACTCGCCACCGGCGAGTTCTCCGCTCCTTCACCCGCTGCAGAATTTGCGCTGCGGAGACGTCCAACGTCTGGCGTCTCCCGTCATCGAAGCGCCGGGCTCGCGCGCACCCCGCCGTCAGCCGGGGGCCGGTGCATCCGTGGCCGCAAGGACGAACGCGGCGTGGCTCTGCACCTGAGGGTAGTTGCCAAGCGGAGTGTGATCGGAGGGGTCGGCGACCTCACCGAAGAGTCCGAGTGGCCCACGTGACCCCGCGGCCGCCGCGAAGTGTCGCGAGCCGTCGCGGCCGCAGCGCTGCAATGCCTCGGCCACCCAGAAGGTCGGAAACACGAACGGTGCGCAGGGGTCCTTGAGGCTGTCCTCCTCGGCCAGATGGCGGTGGATGAGATGGCCCCGATCAAGGTTTGCGACGATGCTGTCCAGGGTGTCGTCGCGACGCCGGTCGCCGTCCTCGAAAAGCCCGAACAGCACCGCCTGCGCCAGTGCGGCGTCGGGCCCCCCGCCCTGGTCGTGCAAGGTCAGCGCTCCTTCGCCGCCGAGGACACCCGCCCGGATCGCCCCGGCCGTCTGCCGCCAGCGCGCGACATTGCCGTCCACCGCGCGGCGCTCGCCGAGCGCGGCAGCACGCAGCAGGCCGGCCCACGCGGCCACGCGCGAGTGCGTGTAGTGGCGCGCTCTGCCGCGGATCTCCCAGATGCCGTGATCGGCCTGCGTCCAGTGGTCCGCCGTCCAGTCCGCGACGCGCACCACGCCGTCACGGAGTGAGGTGGGCAGGATGTCATGTGCCGCAAGCGCTGCGGCGAACTCGAGGATCTCGCCGGCGACATCGAGCTGCAGTTGGTCCGCTGCGGCGTTGCCGATGCGCACTGGTCGCGCGCCACGATAGCCACGCAGGTGGTCGAGCGTTTGCTCCGGTGGTGGCGCGGTGCCGTCGACGCGCAAGAGCACGGCGGGGGGAAGCGAGCGTGTCGCCTCGCCGAGGAAATCGCCGAGGGAGGCGGCGTCGTCGACAAGCCGGGCTCGCAGCATCCCCAGGCCGGCCAGAGCGGTGTCGCGGACCCAGCTGTAGCGGTAGTCCCAGGTGCGCGCGCTGCCGGGCCACTGCGGGAGGGAGGTGGTGGGGGCCGCGACGATGCCGCCGCCGCGCTGGTGCAGCGCTGCCAGAACGGCTGCGCTCTGCACCAGCACCTCCCGCGCTGTGGTGGCACCGAGAGTGCTCGCGGCGAGCTCGTTCGGCGTCAGCGCAGCGTGGCTGGGGAGCTTGGCCGCGAACCATCGCCGGGTGCGCTCGAGTGACGCGGGAGGGACGGCGCCGTCGCGGCCACAGAGCACGACAGCGCATTCGGAGGCATCAACCCACACACGGCACTCCGCCAGGCCCTGGGCATCCAGCCTCCATGCCTCCGGCGCGTGGACGGCGAGGTCGAGCCCTGCGCCGTCGATGTGCAGCGCGGTTCCTCTCGCCGCCGGTTGCGCCGTCGCGCGCGCTGCGTCGGGGGCCAGCGCCACCGTGACGGCGACCTCGATACGCCCCCGCGCGCTCAGGGTGCGCACCAGGCGCGGCTCACCGTCGCAGGCGAGCGCGTCGAGCACCGTCAGCTCGTCGCCGCCGAGGCGCCAGACGGTGCGAAGGATCAGCGTGCCGGGCAGGTAACCACGCTCCACCACGGCCGCCGCCGGGTCGGCCGGCGCCACCCGGAAGTATCCACCGATGACGTCGTCGAGAATCGAGAACAGGCATGGTGAGGAATCGATTCGCGGCCAGCACAGCCAGGCGATGTTGCCGTCTGGATCGACGAGGGCTGCGGTGCGCCCGTCGGCGAGCAGCGCATGGTCGCCGATGGGATGCTGCACGGCCTCAATCCGGGATGGTGCTGGCGATGCGCGCGATCTTGGCAGCCCAACCGGGGTCGCTGGCGTAGTCGACGTTCATGCCACGCAGGGTGGGGCCGTGGAAGAAGACGCCGCTGCTCGACAGGTAGTCCTGTGAGACCTTCTGGGCCACGAACTGGATGCAGGCATCGAAGCTGGGGAAGCTGAGCGCGTCGATGTAGGGATTGGCGTCGTCAGCCCCGTATCCGAAGAGGTTGTGCTTGTTCTGCGCGATCGCGCTGATGCCCCAGGCGGACTCGAGGATGGAGTGGGCGGCGAAGTACCGAGCGCTGACGTGGTACGTGCGCTCGGCGTTCATGAAGCTCGACCCCAGCCCGGCGAGCGCGCTGCCACTCAGAAACGCGTCGAGCTTCGCCACCGACTCGCCCGACGGCCGGGTGAGGTCCGTATCAATGGTGAACGCGGGCCCGGGCACCGGCGCGAAGACGGTGGCGTTGTTGCGGGCGGCGGCGGCGGCGGCGGCGGCCGCCTGCGCGGCAGCCTCGCGGGCGGCGGCTGCCTGTGCGGCCGTGTACTGATGCTGCGCGGTCGTGAGGTTGCGGGTGGCAGCGATCGCCGCGGACCTGAGCTGGTCGTTCTCGACAGCGACGACGGCTTCGGCGGTCGCGGCCTGCTGGTTGGCAACCTCCGCCTGCTGCCGCGCCACTGTGGCGTCGGCAAGCGCCTGGTGCGCGGTTGCCTGCGCGGCCGCGATCCGAGTGAGCAGGATCTTGCCGGCGCGATCGACCCGGTCCATCTCGGCGACGCGCTGGAAGACCTCCCCGAGGTTGGACGCTGCGATGACGTACGCGAGCGCCCCGCCTTCTCCGCCCGCCTTGTAGACGCTGCGGACGTAGGCGGCGAGACGCGCCTTGTCGTCGCTCACCTGCCTGTCGAGCACAACCACTCGAGCCGTGTCCGTGATCACTGACTGGGCGAAGCTGGCGACGCGAGCATGGACTACGACGAGCTGCCGCTGCGCACCGGCGAGTTGCTGTTGGGCCGCTCCGAGGGCTGTGTTCGCCTGGCGGGCCTGCTGCTGCGCCTGCACCAGGCTCTGCTTGGCCGCGCTGACGCCGGGGGTGCTGTCGGCGTGGGCGGGAGGGGCGGCGGCCATCAGCAGCGCCGCGAGCAAGCCGACCGTGAGCATGCGGCGACGGACGGTGAGGTGCACTCGCCGAACTGTGCCAGCCGCCCAACATCGGCCAGCCGATGTCACCGCGCCGTCACGGGACCGTTGCGGCGCCGCCGGGAGCCTACGCGCGGGGAGGCGAGGTGGCCTCTAGGAGGCCTTGCGCTCGAGCAGGGTGTCCGTCACGGAGGAGGCGTCGAAGCTCAACTCCTCGGCGTGGCGGGGACCGCAGTCAGGGCATTGAATGTGGCCGCCGATGGGCTCGTCCTTGGCGTCGAAGTAGACGATGGCCAACCGGTCCGCGCGGCAGCGTGGGCATGTGTCCAGGGTCGTCATGGTCCACCTCCACGTTACCGACGAGCAGCGGACGACATCATCGCATGGTGGCCGCCGCCGCGCGACTCGGCGGTGGCCTGTGACACCCGTTGCAGCCCCGCCATCGATCAGCTCGGCCATGGCGGTGGATCCGCCTGTACTACCGTAGGCTGCGTGCCAGCGACCGTTCCCACCGCCGAGCAGCGAGCCCTCCTGGAGCGTCATCTCGACGAGCTCGATCGCTGGAACCGGCGGATCAACCTCACCACTGTCCCTCGCGATCGGGCCTGGGATCGCCATGTGGGAGAGACGCTGGCGCTCCTTGACGAGGATCGTCTCGCGCAGGGCTGCCGCTGCGCGGACCTGGGCTCGGGCGGCGGCATCCCCGGACTGGTCGTCGCCGCGCTTCGCCCTGACGTCTCGATGACTCTCATCGAGGCCGACCGCCGCAAGGCCGGGTTTCTGGTGCACGCCTGCGGCCTGCTCGAGCTCGGCAATGTGGTGGTCGTTGCGCGCAGAGCCGAGGAGATGGCGGGCGACCCGGTGCACCGTGCGGCATACGACGCCGTTCTGTCGCGGGCTGCCGCGCCGCCGCCGCTCCTCTGGGCGCTGTCGATGCCGCTCCTCAGAGTCGGTGGCACCCTCTGGGCGCTGGTCGCGGACGCCGGTGCGACCGCCGCGGTCTCGGCGCTCTCCGGTGAAGGCGGCGTCCGCGCCGAGCGCCCGGCACCGGGACTGCTGGCTGTCACCAAGCTCGTCGCCAGCCCGCCGGCGAAGCCTGTCTGAGGCAAAAGGGGGATGTCCCCGGCCGGCTCAGCTGAGGCGGATGCGGAGCGCGGTCAGGACGGCTGTGCGCTCACTCCACGGCAGACTCTTGTCTCCCCAGACAATCGAGCTCTCGTGGCCTTTGCCCGCGCACAGCACGGTGTCGCCCGGCTCGGCGCCGCGCAGGGCGAAGGCGATCGCCTCGGAGCGGTCGGGTATGACATGAAGGGTGTCGCCGCGCCGCCTCCCGCCGTGCACCGCTCCCGCGGCGATCTGCTCACAGATGGCCACGCGATCCTCGTGGCGGGGATCCTCGTCGGTGACCACGACCACGTCGGCGAGACGGCCGGCGATCTCGCCCATCGCCGGGCGCTTGTCGACGTCGCGTTCTCCGGCGGAGCCGAACACCACCCAGAGCCGCCCGGCCGTGGCAGCGCGGAGCTCGCTCAGTACCTTCTCCAGCGAGTCGGCGGTATGGGCGTAGTCGATGACAACGCTGAACGGCTGACCGGCATCGACCCGTTCCATGCGGCCGTCGACGCGGGTCAGACCGGTGATCCCGTCGATGGCAGCCTCGAATGGTGCTCCGCTGCTGCACGCAGCGGCCAGTGCCGCCAGCGCGTTGCCCGCGTTGAACCGCCCCGCCAGGTGCAGCGCGAGGTCCGCGTCACCCCACGGCGTGCGCGCTCGCAAACGCACTCCCTCAGGGCTCGCCCTCACGTCCTCGGCGACCAGGTCGGCTGGGGCTCCGGCGGCGCTGTAGGTCACCCGTGTTGCCACCGGCAACGCCGCCAATCGTGGATAGGCGAAGTCGTCATCGCGGTCGAGAACCGCAATGCCGTCGGCGCGGGCGCCGACCAGCTCGAGCAGCCGCGCCTTGGCCGCGAGGTACCCGCTGGGGTCGCCGTGCACGTCGAGATGTTCGGAGGTGATCCGGGTATACACGGCCAGCCGGTAGTCGACATGGTCGACGCGGTGCATCTCCAATCCGTGCGACGACGTCTCCACCACCACGTGTGTGCAGCCGGAGTCTCTCAGCGCCGCCAGCCTGCGGTGGGTCTCGACCGCTTCCATGGTGGTCTGGCGGGTGGTGTTGGGGCTGATGGTGTCGCCGTCGCGGAAGTCGACAGTCGAGATCAATCCGGTGTGCAGGCCGGCCGCGCGCCAGGCCGCCCAGAGCATCGTGGAGGTGGTCGTCTTGCCGTCGGTGCCGGTGACGCCGGCGATTGTCAGCGAGTGCGAGGGATGGCCGTGGACGGCCGCGGCAAGCGCGCTCAGCGCCAGCCGCGCGTTGTCGACGAGCACCACCGGCACATTCGCGGGCACGGACGGGTCGAGCTGACCCTGTGCCACCACCGCAGCCGCCCCGCCGGCCACCGCCGCGGCGGCGTGGCGGTGGCCATCCTCACGACGGCCGGGCACTGCCACGAAGAGCGCTCCCGGTGTCACCTCACGCGAGTCATGTGCCACCGTGGCGATCTCGACGTCCGTATCGTCCCCGGACATCGCTCGCGGGACGATCCCGGCTGCACGGAGCAGTTCGCGCAAGCCAATCACGTGGCCGCAGTCTAAAGCGCCACGGCGCCGGCGGTGCCCGACGGGTGGAAAGACGACTGGATTGGTCAGGTATTGGGTACCATCACGCCATGCCCAGTTCTCGCGACCTTCTCGACGACGCTCGTCGCGTCATCCCCGAGGTGACCGCCGCGCAGGTTGCCAAAGAGAGAGCGGCACGCACCCTGATCGATGTGCGGGAGCGCAGCGAGTTCGACGAGGGGCACATTCCCGGTGCGATCCACCTCAGCAAGGGGTACATCGAGGTCCAGATCGAGGACCGCGTCCCGGCCAGGGACACGCCGATCACGCTGTACTGCGCGGGCGGAACGCGGTCCCTGCTGGCCGCCCGAGCACTTCACGAGCTCGGCTACAGCGACGTACGCTCCATGAGCGGTGGCTTCAACGGCTGGAAGCAGGCCGGCTTCGACTTTGACGTCCCGCGGGTGCTGAGCGCCGACCAGAGACGCCGCTACAACAGGCACCTGATCATTCCCGAGGTCGGAGAGGATGGCCAGGGCAAGCTGCTCGACGCCAAGGTGCTGCTCATCGGCGCCGGAGGGCTGGGCAGCCCGGCGGCCCTCTACCTTGCAGCTGCGGGGGTGGGCACCATCGGTCTCGTCGATTTCGATGTCGTCGACGAGTCCAACCTGCAGCGTCAGATCATCCACACGCGCGACCGAGTCGGCATGCGCAAAACCGAATCCGCGCGCATCGCCATCGAGGCGCTCAACAGCGACGTGCGCGTGGTCGAGCACAACGAGATGCTCAATGGAGAGAACGCCCGCCAGCTGTTCGACCAGTACGACATCATCGTCAACGGGTGCGACAACTTCCCCACCCGTTACCTGGCCAACGACGTGGCTCTGTTCGCTCGCAAGCCGCTGGTGGACGGCGGCATCTTCCGGTTCGAGGGACAGGTCACAACCGTGCTGCCATTTGCATCGCCGTGCTACCGCTGCCGCTACCCGGCGCCCCCACCACCCGAGGAGGCTCCCTCCTGCGCCGAGGCCGGCGTGCTCGGCGTGCTCCCGGGGATCGTCGGCATCCTCCAGGCCACCGAGGTGGTCAAGTTGATCATCGGCATCGGCGAGCCGCTCGCCGGCCGTCTGTTGCACGTGGACGCGCTCGACATGCGCTTCCGTGAGTTCCGCGTCCCGCGCGATCCCAACTGTCCTGTGTGCGGCGAGAACCCCACCATCACCGAGCCCATCGACTACGAGGGTTTCTGCATGGTGCCCGCGGGCGTGGCCGCCGAGGCCGTCGCGGCCGGCGTCTGAGCGCCGAGGCACCGTCGCGCCGGTCCTATGATCGGCCGGCGATGAGTGCCCTCGAGATCGTCGACGTCGCGCCCGCCGACATGGACGCTTTCGTGGCCACCGCGCACGGCTTCTGGGGCGAGGTGCCCGACGAGGGCCTGGAACTGGTGGCGCACGTGCTCGATCGCGCGCTGCTGGCGCGCATCGACGGCGAAGACATCGGCGCCACCGGGGTCATCGACTTCCAGTTGAGGATGCCCGGCGGCGGACAGGTGGCGATGGATGGCGTGACCTGGGTGGCGGTGTCGGCGACGGCCCGTCGGCGCGGTGCATTGCGCGCCATGATGGACCACTGCTTGGAGAGTGCTCGTCAGCGAGGCATCCCCGTCCTCGGTCTGGGCGCATCGGAGAGCTCGATCTACCGGCGGTTCGGCTACGGCGTGGCCAGCCATATCGGCGGTGCCGAGATCGACACCGCCACCGCGGCGCTGCGTGTCCCCTTCCACGATCCCGGCCGGCTGCGCCCCCAGCCGCTTGCCACCTGCATACCGATGTGCCGCGACGTCGAGAGCAAGCAACCCGATCGCGTTGGCGGCATCGCGCGGTCCGAGGCCCATTGGCGTCGCATCGCGGCGCGGGACGCCAAGCCGAAGGGTGAGGCCGGTCCGATGCAGGTGGTTGTTCACGAGGACGAGTCCGGCGCCGTCGACGGTTTCGTCATGTACCGGCTGGAATTGCGCTGGCCGGATGAGATCGCCGACGGCATCATCCACGTCAGCGAGCTCACCGCTCTGAACCGCGACGCACACCTCGCCCTCTGGCAGCACGTGCTCGGGATGGACCTGGTCGAGCACCTGCGCATGGAACGTTTCTGGCTTGACGATCCCGTTCAGCACCTGCTTGCCGATCCCCGCAGGTTGCGCGTCAAGATCCGCGACGACCTGTACCTCCGCGTGGTCGACGTGGTGGCGATGCTGCAGGCGCGCCGCTACTCGCGCGAGGACTCCGTGGTCATCGAACTGCGTGACGAGACCTGTCGTGACGTCGCCGGCCGCTACCTGCTCGAGGGCGGGCTGGAGGGGGCTGTGGCAACCAAGACGGACGTCTCGCCGGACCTTGGCCTTGACGCGGCTTCGCTGGCCTCACTTCTTCTCGGCGACATCAGCGTCGCCGCTCTGCACCGCGCCGGCCTGGTCGAGGAGATGCATCCAGGAGTGATCCATCGTGCCAGCGCCATGTTCAGCTGGTCGCCGCGGCCGTGGCTGAACCACATGTTCTGAGCCGTCACATGAAAGAGCGGTTGCAAGA
Source organism: Candidatus Dormiibacterota bacterium (assembly GCA_036732145.1). Classification (GTDB taxonomy): domain Bacteria; phylum Chloroflexota; class Dormibacteria; order Aeolococcales; family Aeolococcaceae; genus Aeolococcus. The sequence continues at coordinate 17,432 of DAINCY010000017.1, read as the reverse complement.
TGGCAGCGGCCGTCAGTGACATGACGCCGGGCGGTTGACCGCCCGGTCCCGCCGGCGCACACTCGCGCGGTGGTGGTCGATCTCGATGTCTGGGCGGGCGATATCTACGCTGGAACGCTACCGCAGCTCTGCGTGTTCACGGGTGAGCCGACCCGCGGCGTCCACTCCGTTCGCTACTCGAGCTTCCCGAGATGGGTGTACGCGCTGCTCTTCGCGGGCATCCTGCCCTTCTTTGCCGGCATCCTTCTGACACGGCGGACGGTGACCGGGAAGCTGCCGATGAGCGCCAAGGCGCTGCGGCGCTTCGTGGTGCAGCGCGCCACCAGCGTGGTCATCGTGGTGGTCGTCCCGGTTCTCTGCTTCGTGGCCGCCGCCGTGGTATCGGGATCGTCTCCCGACGCCAGCGGCCCGCTCGTCTTGGCTGGTGTCCTGGTGCTCCTCCTCGGGGGGGCCGTCTGCTCCATCTGGGGCGGCATCATCAGCATCGCCGGCCCGGTCGACGACCGGCCTGGGTGGGGGAGGTGGGTCCGGCTCCGAGGTGTGAACCCGACGTTTGCGGCCGCGGTGCGGCGCCTCTACGCCGGACGCATGCCGCAATGGCAGATTGGCACCGTGCCTACGAGTTTCGCGAACTACCCGCTGCCCGAGGGCTACGGTCCGCCTCAGTCACCGCCCAGTTGGATCCCCCCGCCGTGGAATGCCGCCTTCCCGGTCGGCGGCGGGGCAGGTCCGCCGCAACCGCCGCCAACCCGCTAGCGCGGCAACGCGTGCGCGTCGAGGAAGTCGCCGAGGACAGCAGAGAAGCGCGCCGGCTGCTCGAGGTTGGCGAGATGGGCTGTGCCGGGCATCTCCTCGAGGACGGCGCGCGGAACGGCAGCCGCCATGGCGCGCGACTCCTCGAGCGGCACGATGACATCGGCGGTCCCGCAGACAACCAGGGTCGGCACATCGATGCCGGAGAGCAGAGGTGTGCTGTCCGGCCTGCCAGCCATCGCCTCCAGGGCGGCGATGACGCCGCCGGCCGTGCACCGACGAATGCGGCCGCGCACCGGATCGGCGATGTGCACCTCGTCGCGACACCGCGAACACAGCAGCCGTTCCGTCATCGGTTCAACGATGGCCTCGACACCTCCGGCTCGCACCTGATCCGCCATCACCGCGCGAGCCGCTCGGCTGGTGTCGTTGTCTGCCGCCGCCCGCGTGTTGGTGAGCACCAGCGAGCGCAGGCGCTGGCGCGCCTCGCGCAAAAGTGCGAAGCACATGTAACCGCCCATCGACACGCCGCACGCGGAGAACTGGTCGACACCCAGCCTGTCCAACTCGCGGAGGACGTCAAGCGCGTAGCCGTCGATGGTGACCTGCCCCGGCGGTGCTGGGGAGGTGCCGCATCCCCAGAAGTCGGGGCGCAGACAGCGGTACCGACCGCTGAGAGCGGCGACCTGCGCGTCCCACTGCGAGGCGTCGAGAGGGAACGCGTGCAGCATCAGCAGCGCGGGCCCGTCGCCGCTGTCATGGATGACCGGTCCGCTCACGCGCCGACAGTAGCCGACCCGCCGGCCGGGTGGCTCAGATCGGGGTGGGAGCTGGCTGGACCGGGAAGTCCTCGAGGCTGGCGGCCTCGATGGTGGTGCGCGCGTGCTTCTCGACATCGCGCAGCTTGAGGATCTCGCTCGGAGTGATGAGGGTGATGGCCACTCCGGTCCGGCCGGCTCGCGCGGTGCGCCCGACGCGGTGGAGGTACTCGTCGGGAGTTGTGGGGACGTCGTAGTTGATGACGTGTGAGATGTCGTCGATGTCGAGCCCTCGCGCGGCGACATTGGTGGCGATGAGGTGCTTCACGTGGGTGGCGACGAACGCGGCCATGGCAGCGTTGCGCTCCTTCTGGGTGAGGTCGCCGTGCAGCAGCCCCACACTCTGCCCGCGCCGTTCCAGTTGGGCCTGCAGCACGTCGGCGGTGCGCTTGGTCTCCACGAAGATGAGCGACATGACCACGTCCGGCTGGTCGAGGATGCGCATCATGACGTCGACCTTGTCGGCCCAGGTGGTCTGCACGTAGAGCTGGCGAACGCCGGCGACGATCTCAGGGCGGATGCTGATCGCCACCGTGACGGGGTTGCGCATGTGTCGCATGGCAAGGCGCCTGACCCAGTCGGGCATGGTGGCGCTGAAGAGCATCGTCTGCCGGTCGGCGGGACACTGACGGAGGATCTTTTCCACGTCAGGCGCGAACCCCATGTCGAGCATGCGGTCGGCCTCGTCGAGCACCGCGAAACGCACCCGCGACAGGCTCAGAGCGCGGCGCTGGATGTGGTCGGCGAGGCGGCCTGGGGTGGCCACCACGATGTGCGCGCCCGCGCGCAGTGCCTCAAGCTGCCGTGCCATCGAGTCGCCGCCGTAGATGGCCACCGATGAGATCTGGTGACGCGCCGCCAGCACGGATATCTCCTCATGGACCTGGACGGCCAGCTCGCGCGTGGGGCAGAGGATGAGTGCCTGCACCGAGCCCTTGCGTGGATCGAGCTGCTCGATGATGGGTATTCCGAACGCCGCCGTCTTGCCGCTGCCGGTGTGCGCCTGACCGATGACGTCCTCGCCGCGCAGCGCGGGCGGGATGGCCCCGGCCTGGATGGGCGTGGCGACGGTGAAGCCCATCTCTCCGACGGTGGTCAGCATGGCGGCACTGAGCCCCAGCCGGTCGAAGGGAGCGGACTGTTGAACCGGTTCTGTCGCGGCCTCGTCGTCCACGCCGAGTGCGGCGACACGGGGCCTTGCGACCGGCGGTCTGTGCGACCGCGCGCGGAAGGATGAACGCAAGACAGTGCAATGGTACTCGACGGTGCCGCTCCGACGACCCAGTGCCACGCCACCTAAGATCCTCTCGGTGGCCCAGGTCCTCTGTACGCTTCCCCTCCCTGCTCCGTTCGAGGAGATGGTGCGACCTCGCGCGTCTCTTGCGGTCCTGGGCAGCATTGCACCCACGTCCACGCTGATCGAGCGCCTTCGGTCCAAGCCCGTCGACGTGCTCTGCCCGCAGCTCCGCGATCCGATCACACCCGCAGTCCTCGACGCGGGGCTGCCGCGGTTGCGCTGCGTATCGCTGTATGCCGTCGGCTACAACAACGTCGACGTGGACGCGGCCACCGAGCGCGGCATCGCGGTCAGCAACACGCCCGGGGTGCTCACCGACGCCACCGCCGATTGCGCTCTGGCACTCCTACTCGCCGCCGCCCGGCGCATCTGCGAGGGGGACGCGGCCATGCGCGACGGCCGCTTCGAGGGGTGGGAACCTGACTACATGCTGGGCATGGAGCTGACCGACGCGCTGCTCGGTGTCGTCGGCTTCGGCCGCATCGGTCAGGCGGTGGCGCGCCGCGCCCTGGGCTTCGGAATGCGCGTCGTCTATGCCACCGACGTGGAGGTGACCGTTGACGATGACATCCGCGACCGGGTCGCCGAGGTGCCGCTGCGCGACCTGCTCACCACCGCCGACGTGGTCTCCCTGCACGTGCCCCTCACCGAGACGACGCACCACCTCATGGACGCGACCGCTCTGCGATCCATGCGGCCCACCGCCGTGCTCGTCAACACCTCCCGCGGCCCTGTCGTCGACGAGGCCGCTCTGGTGCGCGCGCTGCGCGATGGTTGGATCGCGGGCGCCGGCCTCGACGTCTACGAGAACGAGCCGGAGCTTGCCCCAGGGCTGCGCGAGTGCCGCAACGCCGTGCTCTCGCCGCACCTGGGCAGTGCCACCGTCACCACTCGCGCGGCCATGGCACGACTGACCGCCCAGAACGCGCTGGACGCTCTCGACGGCCGGCTTCCCACCAACTGTGTGAACCCCACCGCGTGGGAGGCAGCCACACCGCGACCTGTCGAGTGAGCAGCAGCCCCTCCCCGTCGCAGTCAACCGACGAGGCCGCTCCACCACCGCCGATCACCGACCTGGCGATCGCGTTCACTCCCCGGCTCGCCGTCCTTGACATCGACGGCACTCTGATCGACGGCGACCTTGCGCTTCACCCGCGAACGCGCGACGCCGTCCGCGCCGCCGTCAAGAGGCTGCCCGTCATCCTCGCCACAGGCAGGATGTACAGCTCCGCGTTGCCGTGGGCGCGCGTGCTGCATGTGACCGAGCCGCTGGTGTGCTACCAGGGCGCGCTCGTACGCGAGCAGCCCCATGGGGACACTCCCGGCGCGGTCCTCTTCGAGGAGGGGCTCAAGCCCGCCGTCGCGCTGGCCGCGATCGACATCGCGCGGGCGCACGGCTGGCACGTCCAAGCGTACGTGGACGACAAGCTGTTCTGCGAGCAGGACCGCCCCGAGGCCCACCTCTACGCGAGCATCGCTCAGATCGCCGTCAACTTCGTCGACGATCTCGCCACTCTTGTCGTCAACGGCAGCACCAAGATCGTCTGCGTCAGCGAGGATCCGGCCACAGTCGACGCATGCGTGGCCGCGATGAGCCAGGGATTGGGCGATCGCGCTCGGGTGACCCGCTCGCTGGAGTGGTTCGTCGAGGTGGTCAGCCCGCGCATCAACAAGGCGGTCGCCGTCGAACGGGTCTGCTCCCGACTGGGACTGTCCGCCCGTGATGCGTTGGCGGTGGGCGACGCGCCCAACGACTGCGAGATGCTCGCCGCCGCTGGATGCGGGGTGGCCGTGCGCAGCGCGCGCCCCGAGGTCCTGGCCGTCGCCGACGCCACGTGTGCCGACCCTGACCAGGCTGGAGTCGCCGATGTGCTCCAGCACTTCGGGCTCACCGGCTGAGGTGATCAGCCAGGCAGCGTGAAGCCGCGGCCGCTCTTGCGGCCCAGCTCTCCGCGTGCCACGCGGTCGCGGAGCAGCGCCGGCGGTGCCCAGCGATCCTCTCCGGTCTGGCGGTGGCCCTCGGCGAGGATCGCCTCCACGACGTCGAGCCCGACCAGGTCGGCGATGGCGAACGGTCCCATCGGCCAGCCCAGCCCGTTGCGGACGGCGAGATCGCAGTCCTCGATGGAGACGTCACCGCTCTCCACCAGCGAGAACGCCTCCTGCATGGCGATGAAGAGGATGCGGTTGGCCACGAAGCCGAAGCTCTCCCGCTCCACCAGCACCGGCGACTTGCCGATCCGCCGGGCGAAGCCCATCGCCGCCGCCACGGTCGCCTCGCCGGTGTGGGCACCCCGGACCACCTCGACCAGCGGCATCACCAAGGCGGGGTTCATGAAGTGGACATTGAGGAGGCGACCGGGGTTGGGAACCACGTCGGCGAAGAGCGAGGACGGCAGCGTGGAGCTGTTGGTGCCGATCACCGCGTCGTCGCCGGCGGCCTCGCCGACGGCCGCGAGGATGGCTCGCTTGGCGTCACGATCCTCAGCGACGGACTCGATGATGATGGGCGCGTCGCTGACCGCGTCGGCCAGGTCAGTGGTGGTGGCGACGCGCCGCAGGGCCGCCTCGCAGTCGGGCGCCTCGAGCTTTCCCTTGTCGACACGCTTGCGCAGCAGCCCGGCGCACTGCTCGCTGGTGGTGTCGAGACGCTCGCGGCTGCGGCTGTAGAGGCGCACGGCAACGCCGTACAACGCCGCCTGGTGGGCGATCTGGCCTCCCATGACCCCGGCGCCCACCACACACAGTGGTCCCTCGATCGGGCCCGCACCCTCCATCGCGGCAGTTTACGTGCCAGGAGGGCTGCGACCCGGCATTGTCATCGCTTCCGGATCGAGCAGTTCGCGCAGCTCCTCCTCGTTGAGGTCTGTGCGCTCGCGCGCCACCTCGCGCACGGTGCGATCGGTCGCGTACGCCTCCTTGGCGATCGCCGCGGCCGCGTCGTAGCCGATCCGGGGCACGAGCCCGGTGCAGGTCATGAGCCCGCGCTCGACCCCGGCCGGTCCGTTCTCGGTGGCCAGCAGGCCGTCGACGCAACGCGTGGCCAGGTTGGACGCGCTGGTGGCCAGCAGCGAGATGGACTGCAGGAGGTTGTACGCGGCCACCGGCATCATCACGTTCAGCTCGAGCAGAGATCCGGCTGCCCCTGCGAAGGCGACCGTGGCATCGTTGCCGATGACCTGGGCGGCAACCATGGTCACAGACTCCATGATCACAGGGTTGACCTTGCCGGGCATGATCGACGACCCCGGCTGCACCGCAGGGATCTCCAGCTCGGCGAAGCCGGCGCGCGGGCCACAGCCGAGCAGCCGGATGTCGCCGGCGATCTTGTACAGCGACACCGCCACCGAGCGGAGGGCGCCGCTCGCCGCCACCACGTTGTCGAGCGTCGACTGCGACTGGAAGTGGTTGTCGCTCTCGACGAAGTCCACCCCGGTGGCGGCGGCGAGCCAGGCGCACACCCTGGCCGCAAACTCGGGATGCGTCCCCACTCCGGTGCCGACGGCGGTGCCGCCAAGCGCCAGCTCGCGGAGCTCGGCCAGAGCCTGGCCCATGCGCCGGCGGCCGCGCTCGACCTGGCCGGCGAAGCCGAGGAATTCCTGGCCAAGTCGGATCGGGGTGGCGTCCTGGAGGTGGGTGCGACCGGTCTTGATCACCGGCCAGAACTCCTCGGACTTGGCGGCAAGCGAGGCCTCGAGCACGCTCATGGCGGGGAGGAGCTCCTCCTCGATGGCCAGCGCGGCGGCGACGTGGATCGCCGCCGGGATCACGTCGTTGCTCGACTGCCCCATGTTGACATGGTCGTTGGGATGCACTGGGGTTCGCGAGCCACGCTCCCCGCCGAGCAGCTCGATGGAGCGATTGCTGATCACCTCGTTGGCGTTCATGTTGGTGGAGGTGCCGCTGCCTGTCTGGAAGACGTCGATCACGAACTGATCGTCGAAGCCGCCGACGGCCACCTCCTGAGCGGCTCTCTCGATGGCGTCGGCCAGGCGCGGGTCGAGGAGGCCGAGCTCAAGGTTCACGTGCGCCGCTCCCTGCTTGATGAGCCCGAGCGCGCGGAGAAAGCCGCGGTTGAAGCGCAGATCGCTGATCGGGAAGTTGCGCTGTGCTCGCAACGACGTGGCGCCGTAGTAGGCGTCTGCGGGCACCTCGAGCTCGCCCATCGAGTCGCGCTCAGTGCGGCTGGCGGCGGTGCTTGTCATGGCTCGCACTCCGCGGGCTGCGCAGCACCGGCTCGCCGCCCGTTTCTACTGGTGGTTCGGGATGATCATCTCGAACTCCGCGCCCTCGCCGGCCGCGGAGCGGGCGAAGACGTCGCCATTGTGGCGTTCGGCCACGGTCTTCACGATGAACAGCCCGAGCCCGCTGCCCGGCACCTTGCGCTGACGCTCGCCGACGGAGCGGAAGTACTTGTCGAAGAGGTGGTTGGCATCCTCGCTGGGAAATCCCTGGCCATGGTCGCGGACCAGGAAGTGCGCACCGGAGTTGTCACCGAAGGCGCGCACGGTGATCGTGGAGCCTGGAGGACCGTGCTTGACGGCGTTGCCGACCATATTGGTCAGTGCCAGGGTGAGACGGCGCCGGTCGCCGCGGATGTTCACGCCGGCCTCGACGTCGGTCTCGATCACTGTGTCGCGCAGCTTGGCCTCCATGCTGACGTGGTCGACCGCGCCGGTGACGACCTCGTCGATGGAGATGACCTCGAAGTTGAGCCGGTCGTCGGGATCCTCGAGGCGCGAGACCTCGGCGATGGCGTTGACCATCCGCACCATCATCTCGGTGCTGGCGGTGATGCCCTCGATGGCCACCATGGCGGTTTCAGGAAGCTGGCCGAGCATGCCCGTGGAGAGCAGTTGCCCGTAACTGTTGAGGATGGTCAGCGGGCGCCGCAGCTCGTGCATGGTGATGCTCATCGAGGTCCCCCGGGCACTGCTCGATGTGGTCATGGCGCTGAGCCGCCCGGCCAGCGATGCGGTGACAGCGGCCGCGAGCCTGCGGCCGACCAGCCCCACCTCCTCGGCGGCGGTCTCGGACAGTGAGATCTGCTCGGGCGTCGCCAGTTGTTCGCCCGCCACCTCAGCCGCGGCGCGGCGGAGGGCCGCCAGCCGTGTCAGCGCGCTCTCCAGGCGCAGGTCGATGCCCGCCGGCTTCTCGCAACCGAGCTCGAAGAAGGCGGTCAGAGGCCCGAGATCGTCGTCTGTGAGGGCAACCAGGACGGCATTGATGAACTGCCGCGGACCGTGGTCGCCCGCGGCGGACGCGCGGACGTCTTGCTCCACGCCGGCGCGCCGCATGATGTCGGCGACCCGCTCGGCATGGGCAGCCAGGAAGTCGCTGAACTGACCGGTCATACGCGTCCCGAGTGTATTGGCTACGAGTTCGACGCGGCCAAGCCGTCAACGAGGCGTTTCCGTCCGTTGCAGCCCCGCGGTCATCGCGTCCCGGCGTGACGGGCTCAGGCGGCTGCCAAAACCTCGTGCACGGCGCCAACTTCCGCGTGCGCGACCGCCTCGATGGCGGGCGCCGCGTGGCTCCGGCGGTGGCGCATCCACAGCGCCGCACCTACGATCCCGAAGGGCAGCATCTGGATGTCCACCAGGACCGCCATGGCCGCGGCATGACCGCTGGACACGCCCGCGTGGGTCAGCATCCCGACCAGCACGCCCTCGCGGATGCCGAGACCGTTGACGGAGAAGGGGGTCAGCGTTGCCACCAGGGTGACGGGGATCGCCACCGCGAAGACCGTCCAGCTGACGTCGACGCCGATCGCCCTGGCGAAGATGTCGAGAGCCAGGATGTTCACGCCCCACCCGGCTGCCCCGACCACCATGCACTGGATGATCGCGTGGGGATGCCTCCGGTAGCCGGAGAAGGTCTGGGCGAAGGAGTGGACGGTGCGCACGAAGGCCCGCGAGCTTCGTTCGAGGAAACGGCGGCCCACGATGCGGTCGGCGGCCAGCGCCGCCATCCAGGCCAGGACCATGATGGCGGCGAACACGCAGGCTCCGATCAGCGACCCGAGGCCGATCCAGCCACGCAGCAGCACCGCGGCGGCCAGTCCCCAGAAGGCCATGCCCATCGTCCCCGCCATCCGGCTGCCGGCCAGCGACGCGAGGATCTTGCCGTGGCCGACCACCTTGCCCATCTCGACTGTCCTCATGGCGTCCCCACCAACGCCGGCGGGTAGAAGCTGGGCGAAGAAAAGGCTCTGCAGGTACGAGGATGAGAGGCGCTTCCAGCTGAAGAGGTGGTGGTGCTGGTCGTGCTCGGCGCGGCCCACGGAGTTGCGAACCCCCAACCCGGCGCTGCTTCGCAGGAGCACGCCCCACTCGAAAACGGAGGCCAGGCAGGCGATTGCGGTGAGCGCCAGCGCCAGCGACGCCCAGCGCCAGTCAGCGCCAAGCAGGCTGCTCCCGGCCTTGCCCATGTCCACACTGTGGATCAGGTAGGCGACGCCAACGATCGTGCCTGCGATGCGCAGCCATTTTGACCCCAGCACGGCGCGCACGCCCGTCATGACTCTCCTCACTTGGTCATTCAAACACCGCAGTACCCACCGCGTCGGTACGTAGGCGCTCCGTCACCCCGCTCAACGACGGCCGTCAAAAAAGAGTGACGCTCCGACAGACATTGGTCGCTGCACGCGTCGCCAACCTCTGACGCGTTTGCACTCCGTTACGCCGCCAGGTGGGCGAGGGGGGACGGCCGGCACCCGCTACGGGAGCATGCCGCAGCAGCGAGGCGATCCACTCGGCAAAGCCGAGTTAGCTCAGCTACTCCAAGCGACAGGTGGGCGAGGAGGGAACTGGTGCTCGCGGAGAGAGCATCCGCGGCAGCAAGGAGACAGCCATGCTGGCTCAGCAGCGCCCGCGAGGACAGCGACCGGAGCGAGTGCCAGTTCCCTCCTCGCCGGTTCCCTACCGGTTTATTCATCGTGCGGGTACGGCTCGCGGAAGGTGGTCTGCTCGGCGTTGAAGATCAGTTCGATCTCGCCGACGGGGCCGTTGCGATTCTTGGCCACGATCAGCTCGGTGCGGGCCTTGTCGACGTCCGGCTTGTGCATGCCCTCCCGATACAGGAACAGGACCACGTCCGCGTCCTGCTCGATGGCGCCCGAATCGCGCAGGTCGGACAGCTGGGGACGCTTGTCGTTGCGCTGCTCGCTGGCTCGTGAGAGCTGCGACAGCGCCAGGACGGGCACCTCGAGCTCCTTGGCCACCGCCTTGAGCCCCGATGAGATGTCTGTCACCTCCTGCACGCGGGACTCCTGGCGACCGCCCTGCATCAGCTGCAGGTAGTCGATGATCACCAGGCCGATGCCGTGTTGCGACTTCATGCGTCGCGCTCGGGCGCGCAGCGTGGCGATGGAAAGCCGCGGTGTGTCGTCGATCCACAGCTCCGCCTGGGTGAGCTTGTCCATGGCTGCCGCGATGCGCTGGAAGTCGAGCTGGCTGGCGTGGCCTGAGCGCAGGACGTGGGAATTGACCATGGCCTCGCTGCAGATCAGCCTTTGCGCGAGTGCCTGCCTGCTCATCTCGAGCGAGAAGATGGCCACCGGCACGCGTGCCAAGACCGCGGCGTTGCGGGCGATGTTGAGGGCGAAGGACGTCTTGCCCACCGAGGGTCGCGCGGCGAGGATGACCAGCTCCTGGGGCTGCAGGCCCTGGGTGAGCCCGTCCAGCCGTGCGTAGTTGGTGCGGACGCCGTTGATCAGCTCCTTCTTCTGGAGACGTTCCTCCAGCATCTCCCAGGTGTCGTGGACCAGCCGGGCGATGTGTGTGGCCTCGCCGCCCCGTCGCGCCTGGCTGATGGCAAAGATGCGCTGCTCGGCCGATTCGATGGCGTCCACGGCAGACACAGCGTTGTCGAAACCGAGGCGCGCGACCTCCCCTCCGGCGGCGATCAGCCGGCGGCGCAGAGCGTGGTTGATCACGATCTCCGCCCAGTGGCGGACCGACGCGGCAGTTGGCACCTCGAGCGTCAGCTCGGAGATGTAGTCCAGACCACCGGCCCGGCCGAGGCCCGGACCACGTTCCAGCTGGGATTGCAGGGTCACCTCGTCGATGGGGTCGCCGCGGTCGGCCAGCGCGGTGGCGGCACGATAGATGTGCGCGTGGCGCTCGGCGTAGAAATCCTCGGGCTCGAGCAGGTCTCGGATCTCGGCGATCGACGACTGCTCGATCATCAGCGAGCCCAGCACGGCGCGCTCGGCGCCGAGATCATTGGGCGGCACCCGCCCTGAGGTGACTGTTCCGGTGACGTTGACCGCGATGTCGGAGGTGGGGTGTGTGCTCACTGTGCGGCGACGACGACGCGCAGTGTTTCACTGACCTCCGTGTGCAACTGGACGGTGACCTCGTGGGGACCGAGCGACTTGATCGGGGGTTCCACCTCGATCTTGCGCTTGTCGATGTCGAGGCCCGCCTCGCGCTTGAGCTGGATGGCGATGTCGGCGTTGGTCACCGAACCGAACAGCCGGCCGCTGTCACCGGTCTTCGCATAGATGGTGACGGTCAGCTTCTTCAGCCGCGTCGCTGCATCGCGAGCGTCGGTCAGCGCCTTCTCGGCCCGGCGTCGCGTGGCCTCCTCGCGGTTCTTGATCTGCTCGACGACGCGATCGTCGGCGACCACCGCGAGCCGCTTGGGAAGCAGGTAGTTGCGCGCGTAGCCGGGCGACACCTCCTTGACGTCACCGGCCTTGGCGGTCCCCTGGACCTCCTTGACAAACAGCACCTTCACGCACCAACCCCCGTCACGGGCTCGGCGTCCCTCGGTGACACCGGCTCGCTGAATCCAGTCTGATGATCGGACGGCATCTCGTCGTGTTGGAACCGCCGTGAGATGGCGGTGGCGATGCGCTCGCCGTTGTGCACGTCCTCGTCGAAGGCGCTGCGTCCCTCGAGGATCTGCTGCTGCACGTCGGCGACGACATCGTCCGAGCAGGCGGCGATGAACAGCCGCAGCGCGAGCAGGGACAGCGCCAGCACGTCCAGCTCACCGACCAACGGAATCGCCGCAGGGAGATCCACGAACGGAGTCACGATGAGACCGATGCCGGCCCCGAACGCGATCTTGGTGCGGAGGGACACGCGCGGATCGCGCATCAGGCAGTAGGCAAGGCGCGCCTGCCGGGGAAGGTCGACGACGAAGCGCTTGAAGAAGCGCACTCGGCTCAGCATGGAGGGCGCATTCTATCGCCCGCCGCGCCGCGACCCGTCAGTGTTTCAGCCCTCGAAGAGGTCGCGACGCTGGTCGAGCCAGCGCCGTGCGGCATCTGCGTCGTCCGGTGGGATGGCGCCATCGAGCACCGCCTCCTCGAGAGCGCGTCCCACCCGTCCCACCCACGGTCCGGGCGTCCGTCCCCCCGCGATGCGGAGGATCTCGTTGCCGTCCAGCGGCGGATGCATCCGTGACACCGCGCCCCCGGCGTCCAGCTGCTCCATTCGCTGTTCGAGCTCGTCGATGTCGTCGGTGTCGGGAAACGACGATGCGCGCGTGTCCCCCCTGGCCAGATCGATGAGACGGCCGCGCTGCTCTCCCGCGTCCCGCACCAGCCGCCGCACCGCGGCGTCCGTCCATTCCCGCGGGCGGTACTGGATGGGGCGGAGGTGATGGCGCACCAGCAGTGCCACGGCAGCGATCTCATCGTTGCTGAAACGCAGGCGCGACAGCAGCGCGGTGGCGATGCGTGCGCCGACTCCTGGATGGTCGTAGAAGGTGTGCTTGCCGTTGGCATCGACGGCATGGGTGGGCGGCTTGCCCACGTCGTGCAGGAGCGCCGCGAGGCGCGTGACGAGGTCGGGCGGGACGGCCGCCACGGTGTGCGCCGTGTGGTCGAAGACGTCGTAGATGTGAAAGCCTCCCTGCTCCACCCCGACCATGGCCTCGAGCTCTGGGAACCGCACGGCCATCAGGCCGCCGTCGCGCAGCAGCTCGAGCCCGGCACGCGGGTGATTCGACTGAAGCAGTCGTCGCAACTCCTCGGCCACCCTTTCGGCACTGAGGATCTCCGACCGCGCCGCCATCCGGCTCATCGCCGCGGTCAGTCCAGGGGCGGTGCCGAAGCCGAGCTGCGCGGCGAAGCGGGCGGCACGAAACATGCGCAGGGGATCCTCGCTGAAGGTCTGCTGGGGATCGAGAGGCGTGCGCAGGACGCCGTGCCGGAGGTCGTCGAGTCCGCGGCCGGTGATGTCGATGACGTGACCGGCGAGCGTCTGGCAGAGCGCGTTGACGGTGAAGTCACGCCGCCATATGTCGTCCTCCAGTGTGCCCGGGCGGACGTCGGGTTTGCGCGAGGCGGCGTCGTAGCTCTCCGCCCGCGCGCGGACGATCTCCACGACAAAACCAGAGCCGCGCACCTGACCGGTGCCGAAGCGCTCGAAGCGCTGCGGCGGGGGCCAGTGGAAACGGCGTGCCAGGGCGGCGAGGACGGCGGTGCCGTCGTCACCGACGGCCAGCAGGTCGATGTCCTTTCCCTCGCGGCCCAGCAGCCGATCGCGAACGAAGCCGCCCACCAGGTACGTCTCCACCCCGGCAGACGTGGCGGCGTCGGCGATGGCTTCGATGAGCCGCTCCTCGCTCAGCGGCAGCTCGCGCTCGTGTACGTCGACGCTCATGCCACGTCCTTGTCGAGCAGCCGGTGTGCATCATTCTCGCCATGGCGACGCAGCAGTGACATCGCCACGATGGCCGCGAGCAGTGCGCACACGGCGGCGCCGGCAAAGATGACATGGAGCTCATCGAGGATCGCGCCCGTCTCCAGAGAGTCGTAGGCGGAACAGTGGAGGGGGGTGCTCGGGCAGAGTGATGCGGCATCCGGAAGCAGGGCCTGCGCACTGTAGAAACGTCGCAACCCGATGGCGGTGAGCAGCGACAGTCCGGCGAGCATGCCCACCATTCGCGCGGCCACGGTCAGCGAGGCCGCGACGCCGTGCAGGCGCTGCGGAACCGCCCCCAGCATGGCGGCTGTCACGGGCACCACGGAGAGCCCGAATCCGAGCCCGCAGACCACCAACACCGGGTCGCTGAGGTGCAGCCAGCCCACGCCGGCCAGAGGGTCCTCCAGGGTGGTGGCCGTCCATCCCGCCATCACCGCGAACATCAGCGCGGAGAGAAGCATGCCCGCGCCTGCCACGGCGCGGTAGCCGAGCCGGCCTACCAGCAATCCGCCGAGGACAGCCCCGACAGGGACAGCGACGAGCAGCCGCGCCAGCACCAATGCGGCGGCCACCTGCGAGTCCGCATCCACGGTGGCGCGAGCGAAGACGGGAATGTCCACAAGCGCAGCCATCAACGCAGCACCGACAGAGAGGTTGGCTGCCAGCGATCCGACCGCCGCGCGGTCGCCAAGCGCGCGGATGTCAACCAGCGGCTCGGGGGTGCGCAGCTCCCGCAGCACGAAGAGCGCTGTGAGGACGGCACCGCTGGGGAGCAGTACCGGGGCGGCTGCTCCCACCACGCCGTGCTGCGGGTCGGCGGTGGCGAACGAGACCACGACGCAGGCGAGGATGAGCGCCACCAGCACAGCACCGACCCAATCGACGCGCCGCAGACCGCCGCCGATCCCGCGCAGCGGAATCAGCGGGCGGACCGTGTCAGGGACCGAGACTTCGCGCACGACCAACGCCAGGGCGCTGAGCAGCGCCACCAGCGCGATCGGCGAGGTGATGGTCACGTTGCCGAGCAGTGGGGCGAAGGCCGCGCCCGCGACGACGGTGTCGGCCAGCGCAGGTGGTGCCGCCACCGCCAGCATGGTGGCGATGACGCACACCGCCGCCAGCCCCTGAGCGGGACGGTCCGGACGACGCGCCGGCGCAGCGCCTCCGGCACCGGATCGCCGCCGTGCGCGCACTCCTGTGGCGATGACGGCAGCCAGCGGCATGTTGACGTAGAAGATGGCCCTCCACGTGCTCGCAGCGCTGAGCGCCGCGCCGTACAGCGGGCCGATCACGCTGCCGAACTCCTGCACGGCGCCGACGATCCCCAGGGGGACGCCGCGCCGACGTGGTGGCCAGAGGTCGGCGACCAGCGCGAGCGTGACCGGGACCATCCCTCCGCCGCCGGCGCCCTGCAACGTGCGCCCCAGCACCACGGCGCCGAGCGTGTTCGCCGACCCGGTGAGGAGGGAGCCACCGGCGAAGACGATGAGGCAGGCGGTCAGCACCGGTGCCCGGCCGTACAGGTCGGAGAGCCGTCCCAGCAGCGGCAGCACGGCCACGTAGCCGAGCAGGAATCCGCTGACGATCGGGGTTGCCTCCTGCAGGTGAGAGAGGTCGACACCGATCGATCCCATGATGGCGGGCAAGACGATCACCACCACGTACGCGTCCGCGGCGCCGAGGAGCACTCCGGCACTGGCGAACCCCAGCCTCAGCCGGGCCCCGGGTGGGACCTGCACGATCACCTCCGCCATGTCAGCCGGCCGGGGGCGTGATCGTCACGTTCTCGCCGTATTTGTCAAGAACGACGGTGAACGTGCTCAGATGGGCCTTGTCGAAGAAGGGGCCGACCAGCGCAACGCGACGGAGCTGGTGGGTGGTGACATCCGCGCCGATGGTTGCCTGCACCGGTTGCGACGCGTCGGCGCTGGCCAGCAGCGCCGCGACCAGTGCGCCCGGAATCGAGCATCCGACCTCATCGAGCTGCTCTCCGTTGAGGCGGTCGGCGTCGCGGTTGGCGGCCCCGCGGCAGGCCGTGAGAAGGCTGGAAAGGCCGTGATCGGGGTTGAGCAGCTGGGCCGGGTCACCGAATCCGTATGTGGACGGGTCGGTTTTGTCGTAGCCGCTGCCGAGCGGTGTCTGAGCGTAGAACACGCCACCGGTCGACACCACGTTGACCCTGAGTGTGAAGCCACCCGCGACGACGCTGAGGCTGCCCGTGAAGCTGTCGGGCCGGCGTGCGTCGCCCTCACCCCCGGTGATCAGGGGACCGGCGCCTCGAACGTCCTGGCTGGTGAGGGTGAAGTGAACAGCCGAGGCCGAATCGATGCTGTGCTTGGCGTCGCGAAGCACTTGCGACGGGTCGACCGGGGCGGTGCCACACCCGGCGAGCACGGAGATCGCGATGGCGGTGATGACCAGACAGCGGGCGCCACGCACGCGACTCCTCCCTCCGTGATCTGCAAGGCAGTATAGACAGCGTTCCGCACGCCACCCGATACTCGCGCGGTGAACCAGCCTCCGCCGCCTCCCGTCTCCGCGCAGCACTTCTTCGACATCGATATCCGGGTGGGCCGTGTGCTCGAGTGTGAGCCGTTGGTGGCGGCGCGTCGCCCCGCGTACCGGATGGTCATCGACTTCGGCGAGTTGGGGCGGCGCCGTTCCTCCGCACGCCTGACGGACAACTACACGCCTGACCAGCTGGTCGACACGCTGGTCGTTGGTGTGGTCAACCTGCCACCGCGGCAGATCGGACCTCTGCGCAGTGAGGTGTTGGTGCTAGGGGCCTACCAGCACGGCACCGACGCCGTCACCCTGCTCCGCCCCGACGGGGATTGCCGGCCCGGCGACCGCATCGGGTGACGCCGTCCACGGCTCTGGGATCTGGGCGTCAGAGGGCGCCCACCGACTCCGCGATCCTCGGAGCCAGCCCCGCGCAGTCGCGGAGCCGGTTGATGTTGACCATGTCGGGACCGCGGTGGTCCTGGCCCGGAACCTCGATGATCCACGGCACCTCACGCAGGCGGGCGTCCTGGAGCAGAAGGCGAAAGGCGTCGATCCCCATCTCGCCCTCGCCGAGGTTGGCGTGGCGGTCGACGTTGCTGCCCAGGGGCTTGCGGGAGTCGTTGGCGTGAACCAGCGCCAGTCTGTCGAAGCCGACCGCAGTGGCGAAGCGAGCCAGCGTGGCCGACACCTGCTCAGCGGTGCGAACGTCGTAGCCGCTGGCGAACATGTGCTGTGTGTCGAGGCAGACGCCGACGCGATCCGAATCGGCTGCCGCAACGATGCGGCCGAGCTCCTCGAAGCCGCAGCCGACGCAGCCGCCCGAGCCGGCGCTGTTCTCCACGAGCAGCTTGGTCCCCGACTCGGGAGCTCGGTCGAGAACCTCGCGAACCGCCGCCGCCATCTGGCCGAGCGTTGCATCGAAACCGGCCCCGAGATGCGAGCCGGGATGAAACACGACGCCGTCCGCATGGAGCTGCTCGGCGAGCTGCATGTAGTGCACGAGAGATCCGATCGACTGTCGCAGAAGCGCCTCGCTGGGTGTTGCCAGGTTGATCAGGTAGACGGCGTGCAGGTAGTGGCCGCGCATACCGGCCGCGGAATACCGCTGCAGGTAGGCGGTGCGCACCTCCTCGTCGAGTCGCAGAGGGCGCCATGTCTGCGCCGGGGTGGGATGTGTCTGGAAAACGTCGGCGCCGATGGCAAGCGCGTTGTCAACCGCGTTGTGAATGCCGCCGCGTGCTGAGACGTGAGCGCCGATGAGCATGGGCGGCATTGTTGCCAAATTCCCGGTCGCCAAGCGACAGCGGCGCGCGAGGCGCGCCGAGGGGTCGGGGTGAGCACGCTCGGATTCACTCCGACGGTGCGAGGGGCGGGGATCTGCCCCGCCCCTGTGAGAGG
>DAINCY010000016.1:14898-35688 GCA_036732145.1 Candidatus Dormiibacterota bacterium | reverse complement strand
GAGGGCGCCGTGCTGGCGGCGGTCGCCTTGCGGGCCCAGGGCCGGCCGCCGCTCTCCCTGGTGCCGACCATCGGCTCGATGCGGGCTGCCGACGAGGTCAGGGCGGCCGGGGAATTGGTGGCCGGCAAGCGCGCGCCCGATGCCGTTGCCCTGCTCGATGACGCCTCGGCTCACGGCGCCGCGTCGTCGGCGGCGACCGCGTACCCCTCCACCCTGCTCGCCGCGGCCCGTTTCGAGATCGCATCCCTCGACTTCCAGGAGGCGACGGCAACTCTGCAGCGGCTGGCGGCCGGCTACGGCGCCAGTGCAGAGGCGCGTACGGCACGGGAATTGTTGAGCACGCCCGAGACGGTGGCGGGGACACTCGTGGACGAAGCAGGTCACGGAGCAGCAGGCCGGGTGCGGCTGGCCACGCACTTCACCCAGCTGTCCGGGGGCTACGTCACCAGCGGTCCCTTCTACTACGGCACCTCCAACACCACGGGCGACTTCTCGATCGGCCTTGTGCCCGTGGGTGGTCCGTACGTGCTCGAGTACTTCCGTAGCGGCGGCTGGATGACCCTGGTCGACCCGCGGACCGACCAGCCCTCCAATCCAGTGACGGTCAGGCCGTTGGCGCCCCAGGACCTCACCTTCATCGTCCTTCCCGCCTGACCGCGCAACCTCCCCAAAGGCTGCCTCTGGCTGCCTACCATTCATGCATGGGAGGGGGAGGTTCGCGGCGCCGCACGGCCGGCGGCAGGGGACAGGCCACCATCGAGTTCGCCTTTGTGGCGCCGCTGTTCTTCCTCTGCTTCTTTGCGGCCATCGACGCCGGGCTGTGGGCCATCCAGACGAGCGCGTCGGTGTCCGCAGCCGAGCAGGCGCTGCGCCTGGCGGCCGCGGCGGCAAACTCTCCCCAGAGCGAGGACACACCCTCGCCGCAGGTGCTGTTCGGCGCCATCCGCACCCAGTTGCAGCAGGCCATGTTCGGCACCACGGCAATTGCCTCGTGCCCAGCAGCGGATAGCCCGGCTTGTGACCCGATCGACGACGTCAGGACACAAACGGTGAAGCTCAGCGGCGGCCCCGTGGCCGATATTTTCACACCATTGCGCGCGGGCACGGCCCGCGCCGAGATCACACGGCAGCGGGCTGCGATTCGGGAACGGCTCCAATCTGCTGCAACATCTGCAGCTGATCCCAGTTCTGCCAAAGCTCAGCAAGCTTGCCGTCTTGCACGCGGAAGATGTCGATTCCGGTGATCTTGATCGGTCTGCCCGTCGCCGGCACGCCGAGCAAATCGCCCTTGTGTGTGCCCGCCGCGGTCCAGCGAATCACGATGCGGTCACCGCTGACGATGATGTCGTCATGGCTGATGTTGACTTCGTCACCAAAACCGGTTCGGATCGCCTGCGCATAGCGCTTCGCGCCTTCGGGTCCCTGTGAGAGCTCTGGCGGTAGGCCAGCACCGTGATTGACGAAATCAGACGTGAGTATTTCGTCCGCGGCCGTGAGGTCCCCCTTGCTGAAGAGCTCCATGTGGAATCGGTTGGCCAGGGTCTCATGGTTTTCCGCCATCTCGAACTCCTCCGCAGTGTGCTGCTTAGGTGGGCGGGTGTATCACTTTCCCCACGGCGCGGTCAAGGCCTTCCATGGGTGTGATTCGCCCCGGGCTTCATAGAGACTCTTGGGAGGCCGTCGGCGGACGCAGAATCCGGTCTCCCAACAAGGCACTTCAGCCTGCTGTCGACAATGGCAGGCAGGTCGTCCAAGGCGTCCGTTGAACTCGAATTAGACCCCATTACTTTGGGAGGCGCTGGTCTGCGAGTCCTGGGCGACCGTCGACGGGCCGCGAGACACATCGTGACCTTCAGCGGGCTGAAGGCGGTGATGGTCGCCGGGCGGGTCAAGGCGCTGGCGAGGGGCGACCCGCTCGTGACGCGCTCATGTCGGCGGACACGTGCTAATTCACCTTGGCTACGCTTACTCTGGCGGGGCGGACACCGGCATTACAGCTCCACGACGGTACGGTGACATGCGCGCGTCGCTAGTGTGATGGCCACCGTGGCTGCCGGGTCCGAGGCCACCCCTGGTAGGGCCACCGAATGAGAGCGTCCAGAGGCATCGCGACGTACTCGTGCTCGACGAGCTGTGCGAGTTCCCGCCGCACGGTGTGGACGCCGCCAGCTCGTCGGCGCGGAGCGAGAGGTCGCTCATGCGGGCGATGGCACCCACGTTCGCCGCCGGCGGGTGCGATGATCGCCGGCCTGCGTTCGGGATCTGCTCGACGCTCGGGACCAAGCCGACGTTCGGCGTCAACTGAATCAGCAGGTCAAGGTATTTCACGAAGGGGGATCCGGCATGTCGACAGAGCAGAACAAGGCCGTCGTCAGCAGGTTCATGACCGAGCTCTTGGCCGGAGGCAACCTCGACTTGATCGATGAGTTGTGTGCCCCGAACTACGTGAATACGGCGATGGGGGGCACCGACCTCGCAGGCTTCAAGGCGATGCTCTCTGGCATGGGGACCGTCATCTCTGGTATGCGCTTCAACATCGTGAACTTGGTGGCCGAAGGGGATGCGGTGGTCGCTCGCTACACCTCCGAGATCACCCTCGCCACTGGGAAGAAGATCGGTGGCCGAGGCCTGACCTACTACAGTCTCGCCAATGGCAAGATCGTGGAAGATGACCCGATTGAGACGCCGGATCTGAGCCAGGAGCTTGGCGCCCTGATGCCGCCACCGGCCGGCGCCTAGCTGTAGTTCCCACAGACGTTGTTGACAGAGTGAGTGAACCGGACATCGGGCGGTGCCTGTCAACCCCTTTGAGGCAACTCTGGTCGGGTAATTACTGACTCGTTGGCACCTCCTGCTGCGGTGGGTTGATCCAGACGGCGGTCGAACGAATCGTTGGGGGTGGGCGGTGTACGCCCCGGCGAGAACGTCGACGCGTTGCTCGCGAATCGCAGCGGCCTGTCCGTACTGCACGGTCGCTGGCGTGCGATCCCAGGGCTGAGTGGTGGTGCTCGTCGTTGTACCAACCGAAGAACAGCTGGCAGAACGCGCGTGCATCCTCGATGCAACCGAGGTGGTAGTATCTTGGTGTCGTCGTTTCAGAGGCTGCCGATCGGAAGCCTCAACCGCGGCTTACGCGTTCAGGGAAGGAGACGATTGGGGGGCAGCGTGCGACTGGGCTACTGTTTGGCGTGTTTGCGTCTTTCCATGCGCCCTCGCCCCCTCGGTACAGCGGCGACGAGTTCGGAGGCCGCTTGACGTGACCGACAACTGGCATCTGGGTCCGGCGGCGTCGTCCGAGGGCCGGGGCAGGACCAGCGGGGCCAGAGGCTGGGCCCGACGCGCGCCGGGTTGGCGGTTGAGGCGACGTCGAGACCGCGCCCGTGGAGTGGTGGCACGCGGGGTGCTAGCATCGACCCTCCTCCTAATGGGAACGCTCGAGTTTACCGGGATGCTCCCTGCCGCACGCACGGCAACCGCGAGCACGGTCGGGGTGGCCCAGTCGTTCGGAGCGCAGAACGCATCGGGTAGCGCCACCCTCTCGGCCTCGTCGAGCGCCGCCACGACGGCCGGTGACCTCCTCGTCGCCCTGATCAGGGATCGCAACACCACCGTCCAGGCGCCCGTCAGCAGCGTCACTGACACGGCTGGGAACATTTGGGTCCGGGCCGCGAGCGTCGCTGCGGGACAGGCCGTCGGGGAGATCTGGTACGTGGCGAACGCGGCAAGCCTGGCCACCTCTCAAGCGGTCACGGTGACAGTGGGCGGAACGTCGGCCTCGACCTCGGCGATAGCGTTCACTGTTCTCGACGTAACCGGCGCCTCATCATCACCGCTGGACGTGACCGCCACCAAGAGCGGCAACACCCAACCGGCGACGACAGGCACCACCGCCACCACCGCCCAGGCCGGCGAGATCGCCATCGGCGACATGGGCTGGAACAGCAGCGTCACCCCCACCGCCCAGACTGCGGGCTACACCACCACTGCGGTCGAGCAGTCGACGGTCAGCGGCAGCGCGGCCGGTGAGCAGGCGGCGTGGCAGCTCCTGACCGCAACGGGCGCGCAGACTTATTCGGCCACCCTGAGCTCCTCCACGGTGGCGTGGACCGGCGCCATCGCGACCTTCAAGGTGGGCACGTCGCCCACTCCCACGCCGACTACCACGCCGACTACTACGCCGACTACCACTCCGACCACCACGCCGACGCCGACGCCGACGCCGACGCCGACGCCGACGCCAACACCCACACCGACACCGCCCCCGAACGCACCGCACGTCATGGTCATCGTCATGGAGAACAAGGCGTACAGCAGCACGCAGGGTAGCCCCTTCGTCATCGGCAGCTCCAACGCGCCTTACATCAACAACACCCTGGTGAAGAACTACACCTCGGCGACGAACTGGTTCGGCGTTCAACACGGCAGCCCGAACGACTACCTGGATCTCCTTTCCGGCGCGGACCAGAACCTGGGCCACGGCGGGGCGCGTCCGTTCACCGCACCGACGCTGGTCGACGAGCTGAACACCGCCAACATCAGGTGGAAGGCGTACATGGAGTCGATGCCGAACACGCCCTGCTACACCCTCGGCACCACCGGCCTGTACGAGGGCGATCACAACCCGTTCGTGTACTTCAGCGACTACAAATCGCTGTGTGACAGCAAGGGCGACGGCGTCTTCACATACAACGGACCCTTCAGCGGCTCACAAATGCAGACGGACCTCAACAGCACCATCCCGCCGGCCTTCGTCTGGTTCACGCCGAACCTTTGCGACGACATGCACACCAGCGGCGGCTCGTGTGGACCCAACGGCGTCGTCAACGGCGACACCTGGCTGAGCACCACCATCCCGGGAATACAGGCAACGAACTGGTACAAGAGCGGCGGCATCATCGTCGTCACCTGGGACGAGAGCATCAACAAGGACACCTCAGGTGGCGTGTTCGGCAATGGCGGCCACGTGCCGACCCTGGTCATCAGCGGCAACCCCAAGGGCCAGTACACGACAGGGGGGGACGAGTACGCCACCCTGCGGGGCATCGAGGAGGAGTACGGCGTCGGACTGCTCGCCAACTCCGCCAATGCAGCCTACGGTGACCTCAAGAGCGCGTTCTAGCGGCTAGCTATAGCTAGGGCGGGGCCCGCCGTCGAGCTCAGTCCTTAGCTCACCGCTTTCTTCACGAGCGCGCCGATCCTTGCCTCTTCGGCGGCGGTCAACTCCTTCAACGCGAAGGCGGTCGGCCACATGGCGCCTTCGTCGAGGTTCGCCTTGTCGCTGAAGCCGAACGTCGCGTACCTCGTTTTGAACTTCTGCGGAAGCCTATTCGAACACGTGCTAATCCACATTGGGCACCACCATCGTCGCCTGGTGCGATCCGGGCGGCGGTCCCTGCCCCACACCGGCCGGCGCTGCGGGAACCGGCGGTCCGTTCGCACAGTGCCCGACAAGCCCAGACCAGGTCGAGCAGCGCTTCGGGGCGCGCACCGTGGCAGTGTGCGACCAGACGTCAGCACCCGCGGCTCCGTGCCCGCCGCTGCCGCTGCCACCGACACCTCGCTGTGGGGATCCGCCGACGGTGACCGTCCGCGTGATCGGCTTCCTCGCCTCGCTGGTGCCACCGCTCAGCGGTCTGGGCTGGCATGCCGGCGAGATCCCGCTCGACATCGTCGCGACCACGCACGCGCTGCGGTTCGCACCGTGAACCGAGGGCGGCGAAGTCAGCGCGGCATGGAAGCGCAGGCAATCATCGAGACCGCTATCGTCATTCCCATCCTGCTCGCGCTCATCTGCGCGTTCCTGGCGATCATGGTGCAGGTGGAGGCGCAGCAGGAGATGGACGCTGCCACCAAGCTGGCTGCGGAATCGTTCTTCCAAGCGCCGCGACTTGCAGTTGATGCCAACGGAACCACCTGCTGCGCACAGATCGACGGCTCAGCGGACTCGCTGGACACGTCCGGCCTGCCCAAGGGATGCCGCTTCGCAGCTGAAACCTTTTACGGCACCATGAGCTTTCGTCGCTTCCTCACCTTCCCGGCGCAGCGCGATGCGAGCTCGCATCCACTCTGCCTGCGCGACGGAACACCGCTCGGCACTGCGCGCAACTCATACATCGAGTGCGACGTGGACGTCCTCGACGCCGCGCTCGACCCGCCTGCGGGGCTGAGGGTGGTGCGCTGCACCGCGTCCGCCACGCTCGATTTCTCGCGAACACCGCTGGCGTGGGCAATCCCCTGGAGCCCGACCATCGCCGCCACCGGCGAGGCGATCCCGCCTCCCTTCCGCCAATGAGACGCCGGCCGCAGAGCGGCCAGATGATCATGATGCTGGCGCTGTCATTCGCCCTCTTCCTCTTCGGGATCGTGGTGCTCGTCGCCGACGGCGCCTACCTCTACGTGTGGTCGGCGCGAGTGCAGGCCGCGGCGCAGAACGCGGCCCAGGCCGGCGCCAACTCAGTCGATCCACACTACCTGTACGGGCAGAGCGATCACCTCGTGGACCTCGAGGCCAGTGGCGGCCTGATGGTCTTCGAGCGCGGCTGCGTCCAGGTTGGAGACGAGTCCGCGCGGCTGACCGACTCAGGCGGCGCGGCGGAGACCGCGGACAGCCCTCAGTCCCAGGGCAGTGGCGCGCGCTGCGTCAGTGACGGTTGCGCGGTGTACGCGTCGATCGAGAAGACGGTGCACCTGCCACTGCCGCTGTTCGGCGAGACCGTGGTGGTGCGCGGTGTGTCCTACGCGGCACCGGTGGTGGGGGCGACGGTGGCAGCGCAGCAGCACTGCGTGCGTGGCGCGTGGATCAGCGCAGATCCGGCGACGATTCCGTGACGGCAGCAGTCGCCCGCCGGTTGCGCCGCCGCCGCGGCGGACCAAGATGCCAGCCCTGACCGTACGTGACGCCAAGGTCCCGCAGTGTGCGCTCCTGCGCATCGGTCTCGACGCCCTCGGCAATGCATTCCGCGCCGATCTCGGCGGTGAAGTGGCAGAGCCCGCTCACCAGGGAGCGTCGGGCGACGTCACTGTCCACCTCGCGGATCAGGGAAACGTCGAGCTTGACGATCTCGGGGCGGATCAGGAGGATGTGGTTGAGACTGGAGAACCCGGCTCCGGCATCGTCGACGGCGACACGGATGCCGCGACGGCGCAGCCGATTGAGCGCCACGTTCAGGGCCTCGTAGTCGTCGACCGGCATGTGCTCGGTGAGCTCGAGGACGAGACGCTGCGCGTCGACATCGCCGAGCAGCTCGAGCAGGTGTGCTGACATCGCGGTGCGCGGCGATACGTTGACCGAGAGGTACACGCTCTTGGGCAGGGTGTGCAGCTCCTCGAGGGCCAGCGTGAGCAGTACGAGCTCGAACTCCTCTCCGAGACCGAGCACGGCGGCGTCTCGGAACCAGCTGTCCGCGCCCTGCAGATCGCGTGTCGAGAGATCGCTGAGCGCCTCGTAGCCGGCTGTCTCGGCGGTCGCCAGGTGCACCACGGGCTGCAACAGCGTGCGCGCCGGCGCTCTTCCAAGCGAACGCCGGATGTCGTCGCCGCGACGCAGGTGGTCGACGCCGCGCTGCAACAGCGATCGCATTGACGCGGGCAGCGGCACACGCCGGCCGTTGACCTCGAGGAGGACGTCACTGCTGGCGTCCACCAGCCTGCAGAGCAGGTCGACGGCAGCGCGGTCGCCCTCGCTGGAGCCGGCAAAGAGTGCTTCGAAGGGGGCTGGGACGGTGCTCGGCATCGGCATCCGCCACCCTAACCCAGAATCGCGGGCCGTGGGCTTTTCCGCGAGCGTGGGTAGCGGCGACGGCTTGGCGCAGATCTGGTCCGGCCCTCGAGCTGGCTCAACCGCGGAGGTGGGCGAGGTCACCGTACCGCGATGCGGCGTGCGTCATGAGCGAACCGGCGATGGTCGGCTGACCACATTGCAGAAGGCGTCGATGGTGGCGGCGACAGTGAGGTCGGGAGCATCGGCCGCCTCGGCAAGCGAGATGGCGCTCTGGCGTCGCAGATCGACGCCGATCAGGCGATGACAGCGCACCAGCACGTCGAAGTCGGCGTCGGTCATGGGCCGTACCGCCATCACACCGCGCATCACGACCCGATCGCGCGTGACGCGGAATCCGAGACCGGCGAGCTTGCGTCCGGCGACGGCGAGGTCGCTGAACCCCGGACACCACGCGCCATCCACCCGTTCGACGGTGGCCGCCACCGAGAAGGGCGCCAGGGCGCTCTCGAACCAGCGGTGCAATGAATGGAGCATCCAGTCGAGTGGCATCGGCTGGCCGGGTCGCGGTGAGCCGATGGCGCACAGGCCCAGCCAGGCGTCGCCGCCGACAATGAAGGTTCCGCCCACGGGACTGGTGACCACCGCAGGGACGCCGGGCAGCTGTCGCACCGCGTCGACCAGCTGGCTGTCTCGCGCCAGGCCGGCGCCGATGGCGACGCGACGGACGGTGCTGCGCAGTTGCAGGGCGACCTCCCCGAGCGCCGGCGTGATGTGCCAGGGAATCTCAGGGGGATCGTCGATGACGCTTTCGGCGGTGATCTCCGCGACCGTCACCGAGGACAGCGCGAGGCGTTCCAGGATGACCGCGGGCGGCGGCGTCTGGGGGGTCATGTCCACGCTTCGAGACTAGCAGCGGCCCGGCCGGCGCCGTCGCCGGCGGCGCCGCTCAGCCGAGTTCGCGCTCAGGGATTCGAACCGCCTCGTTGACCGAGCGCGGCGATGCCGTCGTGGCCGGGCTCGGTCGCGGGACCACCAAGGAGGTCTTCAGCGCCGCGCACAGGCCGCGGCCGGAGGGGACGCCCAGCCCGGTCGCCGGGTCCCAGCCGGGGGCTGCTGGGTAGGCGCCGTTGTCACCGGCGGTGACGTCCGTGAACCCCGCCGCGCGTGCTCCATACAGCGCGGGCAGCACGTTGCCGAGTCGATGACCCGTCGACGCGCTGACCACCGCGACGAGTGCCGTCCACAGAGGTGCGACCGCCGACGTCCCGCCCACCACTGAGTCGACGCCGCGATGGTGAATCACGTAGCCGGTGAGCGGGTCGGCATTGCCTGAGACATCGGGAACGCCGCGGCCCGCCCTGCCGTCGTTGACCGACATGGGGCGCACCCCGGCGCTGGACTGGTAGCGCGGCACCGCGAAGTGCTCGCTGACCCCACCACCCGTCGCGCCCTGGCCGGCACGGAGCTCGTTCCATGCCTCTTCACTCACCCGGCGGCCGCCCTCGGCGATCAGGCGCGTGCCACCGCAGCCGACGGCGTGAGGCGAGGAGGCGGGATGGTCGGCGTGCTGGCGGCCATCGTTACGCGCGTCGGTCGAGCCGTTGTCGCCCGCCGCAACGCTGTGCACCATGCCGCGCAAGGCCCCCATCTGGAAAGCGCGGTCCATGGCGTCCATCGCCGCCGGTGTCCAGCGATCCTCGGGCGCTCCCCAGCTGGTCGACACGGCTGCGTAGTCGCGGCCGTCGGTCGCAAATGACGCTTCGAGATTGGTGAAGCCGCGGTCGGTGTTGGGGGCGTACTTGATGACGATGAGCACGTCGGCCTGCGGCGCGCAGCGGACGAGAACACCCGCGATCACCTGCCAGTCGAGGGCGACCTCGATGTCCGGCCCGAAGGGGTCGGACACCGGACCCCATCCGTTCACAGCCTCCTCGACGACGCGCAGCCGCGAATGCCGCGCGGCGAACGCCGACACGTCGGGGCGGTGGACAGCACCGCCAAGCTCGGCGATGCCGACTGTGATCCTGGTCCCTTGGCCACCGTTGGGCAGGTCGGGGAAGTCGTAGATGCGCGCCAGCTCCTCCGGGCTGTAGCTGTATGAGGCGATGCGGCCGCGGGGAAGGACAGAGAGACGCGGCCGGGCAACCGGGCGGTCGCTGAGCCCCAGCGCAGTGGTAACGACACCGTCGAGGTCGCGGGGCACGCTCAGCTCCTCGCGGTGGTCGCGGTAGACGGTGAGAGCGCCTGTGCCCGCGTCGCGGGCGCGGCAGCCCTCCATGGTGACGTCGAAGGCCCGCGCGAGTGCGCCCAGCGAACCACTGACGTCGAGGGTGGCGGTGGCGCCGTGATGGCGGCGCGTACGCAGCCCCGCCGCGAACGCCCAGCGGGTCACCGCCTCGACGTCGTCCACGCGAGCGGAGTGGTTGTGGATCAGCTCCGCAGCGTTGATGTAGCGGCGCGCCTGCACCGGAGTGTGATGCTGGCGCGCCAGTGCGACAGCCAATGTGTCGCTCTTCGGTGACTCGCGCAAGTGCACGGTCACGACCGCAGGGGCTGCAAGCTCCGCATGCGTCAGCGGTCGTGTGGTAACTGAGTCGGTGAACCGGGGACGGAGCCGTGCGCTCCCGGCGAGTCGAACGGTGGCGACCATCATGGAACCTCGCGAGCAATGCCGCCAGGGACGGGCGGCGCGGAAAAAGCCGCCGATGCTGGCACCGCGGCGCACATGTCGTGGGCCGGTCCGCGTCGACTGACGCGAGCGGGCCCACTTTGTCCGCCGTCCGTCCGCGGACCGACGTGCGGTCAGTGCTGTGCGCGAACCACTCGCAGTGCCTCGATGGCCCCGTGGTTCTCCAGCGAGGACAGATCGCCGGGGTCATTGCCCAGGTACACTGCACGCACGACGCGGCGCAGCACCTTGGCGTTGCGCGTCTTGGGCAATTCGGTAATCGCCAGCACGGCTTTGGGCCTGAGCGCCTTGCCCATCTCGGCACTCACGCGTGCGGCGAGAGCAGCCCTCAGCTCGGCACTGTCGGCAACACCGGGCTTGAGGACCACGAAGCAAACAAGTGCCTCGCCCTTGAGCGCATCGGGGACGCCGATCGCCGCCGCCTCGGCGACATCGGGGTGTGCCACCAGCGCCGACTCCACCTCCGCGGGCCCCAGCCGCTTGCCGGCCAGCTTGATGGTGTCGTCGCTGCGTCCGCGGATGTACCAGAGACCGTCGTCGGCAATCTCCGCCCAGTCGCCGTGCACCCAGATGTTCGGCCATCGCGACCAGTACGTCTCGAGATAGCGCTCCCGGTCGTGCCAGAAACCGCGAGTCATCCCGGGCCATGGTGACCTCACCACCAGCTCACCGACCTGATTGCGAATGCTGTTGCCATTCTCGTCAAGAACATCCGCGTCCATTCCTGGGCAAGGCCCGGCGAAAGCACACGGATTGAGCGGCGTGAGCATGTTTCCAGAGAGGATACCGCCGCTCACCTCGGTGCCCCCGCTGTAGTTGATGATGGGACAGCGACCCGCGCCGATATGGTCGAGGAACCACTGCCAGGGATCGATATTCCACGGCTCCCCACTGGCTCCCAGCACACGCAGTGATGAGATGTCGTGCGCGTGGGCGGGCTCGTCACCGTGGCGCATCAGAGCGCGCACCACCGTAGGGGCGACACCGAGGACAGTGACCCGGTGTCGGTGCACCACCGACCAGAGGCGGTCGGGGCCAGGATGATCAGGAACGCCCTCGAAGAGAACCAGTGTCGCCCCGATACTGAGTGTGCCGCAGATCGCCCACGGACCCATCATCCAGCCGATGTCGGTGAACCAGAGCAGCCGGTCGACGGGCCCGACGTCGAAGCAGTGGGCCATGTCCTGTGTTGCCTTGATGGGAAAGCCACCCTGCACGTGCACGGTCCCCTTGGGCGGTCCTGTGGTGCCGCTGGTGTAGATCAGCATGAAGGGGTCGTCCGCGCCGCTGTCGTAGGTCTCGGCGGAGGACGGCTGCGCGATGGTGAGGTCGTCGTACCAGACATCGCGGCCTTGTCGCATCTGCACATCCACGGTGCCCAGGCGGCGGACAACGACGACGTGCTCCAGCGACGGAGTCTGCTCGGCGACCTCGTCGGCAACCGGTTTCATGGACACCACCGCCCCACGGCGCAGGAATCCGTCAGCGATGACCAGAATCTTGGCGTCGCAATCCTGCAGGCGGGCGACGATGGCTCCGGCGCCGTACCCGCTGAACAGCGGGATGACGATCGCTCCGACTTTGGAACAGGCCAAGAACACCGCCACCGTCTCGGGGATCATCGGCAGGCAGAGACCGACACTGTCGCCGGGGCCGACGCCCAGGTCGCGCAGGCCGTTGGCGCAGCGCGCGGTTTCTGCGGCGAGCTCGAGAAAGCTCCACACCCTTTCGGTGCCGTCGTCGCCCTCCCAGACGATGGCGTCGCGACCCGGCTGCGTCTGTCCCCAGCGGTCGGCGGCGTTGGCCGCGAGGTTGAGGCGCCCGCCACTCCACCAGCGCGTGAACGGCAGGCCCTCGCTGGTGTCGCGCATGTGGGTGGGGCGCTGCTGCCAGCCGATGCCGATGTCGTCGATGGTGGCCGCCCAGAAGCGGTCAGGGTCGCGCCGCGCCAGGTCATTCAGCTGCTCGAGATCGTCGACACCGAGCTTGTTCATGAACGTGCGGAGCCGGCTCCGCTCGATCTGTTCGGGCGTCGGACTCCATGCGTAGGTGTGCGTCGTCGACGCCCCGGCCTCGCTCACGCTGCCACCATATGACGTGTCACCACCGGCGCGCCAGCGCCACGGGTCCGCGGCCGGCTACATCGCCCAGGCCAGGCAACCGGCGGCGGCGACTCCCTCTGGGACCAGGTATCCCGGCGGAAAGGTTGCGCACGGGTTGACGGGCATGCCCCCGACGTCGATCTCGAAGTGAAGGTGGGGGCCGGTGCTGTTGCCGGTGCTGCCCACAACTCCGATCGGCTCACCGGCGCCGACGGAGTCGCCGTCAAACACGCTGACAGCGCTGAGGTGTCCGTACAGGTACGCGACCGGCTGCGGCGCCGATGCCGACGGGACCAACCGGACGTGCAGCCCGAACCCCCCCTGCGACCTCACCACATGAACCGTCCCGGCCACGACCGCGAACACGGGGACGCCGCTGGGAGCGGCGAGATCAATGCCGGTGTGGAAATACCCGAACGCGGGGTGGGCGCCGTCGGGCGGGCACGTGTACCCAGCCGGCGGAGAGGACTCGGTTGCGACGGCGGTGCAGCCGAACCCCTGGCTGACGGTGAACCGGCCCACCGGCAGTGGCTCGGCGGCACCGATGAGCGTTCCGGCGGCCGCGTCCAACTGGTTGGCGCCCGCGCTGCCCGAGCCGGGGATGAAGCCATTCATCGCGGAGAGGAGCACGAGCACAGGCAGCGCGATGACCGCAGCCGCGGTGGCGCAGCCGCAGCCCAAGAGACGGCGCAGGGTGCGAGCGCCGAGCAACTGCGCAGCCGCCAGAGGCACCGACATCACGCCGTCCGCGCCGGCTGCCTTGCCCCCGGCGCCGGCCCAGCCCTGGTGTCGGCGAGGGCCATGATCGCGGGCCCGGGGATGACGCTGACGACCGCACGTTCCGGGCCGGCAAGAAGCACCCCCCGCCCTTGCACAGACGGGCAGATCGCGGCGACCTCCTCGTCGCTCAGCTTGAACACCTCGCGGACGTCATCGACAACCGCCTCCTCGGTGCCCAGTACCAGCTTGGACGACGACGTCGCCGCCAGCGTGCGGCCAAGGTCAGTGCGCACGAAATCCTCGACGCGCTGCGAGAGCATCCACACCCCGGCACCGTGCTTGCGCGCCTGGCGCACCAGCTGACCGAGCACCTCGCCGGCGTCGGGATCGGAGGTGACCCGGTGAGCCTCGTCGACGACGACGATCATGCGGCCGCGCCGCTTGTCCAGCGCATCGAGGATGGCGGTGAGCAGCACCGCCAGCGCGGGCGTGAGATCCGCGCCGTAGGTCATGGCAAATGACTTGAGGCCGATGGCGATGGGACGGTTCTCGA
The DNA here is from genome assembly GCA_036732145.1 of Candidatus Dormiibacterota bacterium. Lineage (GTDB taxonomy): Bacteria > Chloroflexota > Dormibacteria > Aeolococcales > Aeolococcaceae > Aeolococcus. The sequence goes on along the minus strand of DAINCY010000016.1, from coordinate 21,904 downwards.
CGGCAAACGTCGAGGGGCGATCGAACACTGCAGCTCGCGCTCCCTGCGTGAACCGGCGCAGGCGGGCGGTGATGACGCGGCAGCGGTCGCGCTCGCGATCGGTGAGAGCGCGCGCCATCGACTGCGCCTCCAGGTGCTGGACCGCGTCGTGCATCAGCGCGGCTGTGGAAAGGTGCCTGCGGGAGCTGAAGAAGTCGACCAGCTCACCATGCAGCCACCCCTGGTCCTCGTCGGGAAGCCTGCGGATGGGTCGTCCGTCCCGAACCCCGCGGTCGTCCCCCGCCATGACCGAGAGGATCGGCAACACCAGTCCGGCGGCTGCATCGGGAGGCGTTCCGGCGGCGACCGCGAGCGGGTTCAGTGCCTCCGGCCCGAGTTCCAGGTACCGACCCCCGACAGCCTGCATCACCGCGCGGTACTCGGAGTCCGGATCGATGACGACGGCTGCGACACCCTCCATGACGTGGCGCACCAGCAGTGTCTTGGCGGCAACCGACTTGCCCGCGCCGGAGCTTCCCACCACCACAAGGTTGTGGTTGGGCTGGCTCCAGACCGAGAAGTGCGCCGGTGTGCCGTTGAGGACATTGACACCGACCAGCGGGGCGCCAATGTCGGCGAACGGAGTTCCCAGGCACGGCAGCATGCGCGCGGCGACCGAGTCGGAGGTGAGCACCAGGCTACGCGCCAGCGGAGCGCACCCCGGTGACAGAGCCAGGGCGGGGAGGAAACCCGGCCCGCTCACCTCGGTGGTGCGAAAGCCGTGCGCGGCGAGAACGGCGCCGAGACGTTCTGCGGCCTGAAGCGCACTGTCCCGCACGCTGTGCGCCACCGACACGGTGAGGGCCACGCGACAGGGCACGATGTCGCGCTGCGCGAGCGCAGCCACCACCTCGGTGGTGTCCTGCAGGGCCACCTGCGCCTCCACGGAATCGGCACCGCGGCGCTCCGCGTCTCGCAGCATTGACGAGCGCCTGTGCAGGTGCCTCTGCGCCACCTCCGCCGCCACCGGGAGAACATGCAGGCTGGCCATGCCGTAGGCGTGCGCGCGCGTCATGGCGTCGACCACCGCGCCAACCTCGATGACCGCCGGCAGCCGCGTCGTCGTCATCACCACGTGGTGCCTCTCGCCGATATGGAGGACGTCGTGACCGACGAGGGCGCGTGACGCACCCAGGACAGTGTTCGCGAGGACGGCGGCAATGTCGTCACGATCGGCGGCGCGCACCCCGATGGAAAAGCCGGGGGCGAGGCGCAGAGCCGACTGCAGGGCGCGCTCGGCGTCCTGCGCCGTGGCCGGCCGCGCGCGAGCCGCTCGCCACGGTGTGGCGAGATGAGGCACGCCGTCGTCCCCCGCCGTGCCGGGGGCCAGGACCAGGTAGTGCCGAAGGCCAAGAGTGGTCTCCGCAAGCGTGCCTGCGAGCGTGCGCTCTATCTCGCGCAGAGGTGTGCGCGGCCAGCCGGTCACGCGGCGATCGAAGGCGTCGCCCACCCGATCGGCGTCGTGGTGGGTCATCAGCGTGAGGAATTGCACAGGGCAGTCGACCGACCCCACCCAGCTGAGAACCGCCCGGCACCACTCGAGGTAGGCGTCGCTCGAGACGCTGACGGGGGGACCGTCGAGAACCAGGACGGCGCGGTGCCCCCCCGGCTCCAGCTGGAGCAGACCCGCGGAATCCGCGAACGTCGCCGGGAGTGATGCAACCGCCCGCCAGCGCCCGGGGGTGAGGTGGTGGGTGCCGGCCGGCCTTTCGCGGCTGACGTGGACGGAGCCGTCGACCTCGCGGACGAGAGCGCGGGCCGTGCGTCCCCTCGCCACCGTCGACGGCAGCAACCTCCACGCGTGACGGTAGGCGAGGTGAGTGCCGATCCACACGCCCTGGCGCTCGGGCAGGCCGAATGAGGCGGCGGCCGCCAGGACGAAGCCGGCGCCCGCCGCTCCCCACAGCCCGGGAAGGCGAATCGCCAGGAGCGCATACGCGAAAGGGCTCACCATTGCCGCCAGGACCAGGGAGCGCACCGGGAGCGCGGCCGGGCCCAGTGGAAAGCGGAACTGCGCATCGACGTTGAGTGGGACGCGGATGGTGCGTGGGGTACGGGTCACTCTGCCACCGCCTGCCCGCGCAGGATGGGGGCAAGGTCCGGCGCCTGATTGTGGAACAGGCTGGCCAGCGCCGCTCCGGCCACGGCGTCTCCGAGGCGCGCGTCCGCAGCCAGCGCCCGGGTGTATTCGGCCGCCCGCTGTGAGTCCGCCGGGTGGGAGCCGTCGAGGTGCCGGGTGGCCTGGAACACAACGCGCTTGCCCTCGTCTCCTGCGGCGAACCGGCCGACGGCGGCCCCCACCACCTGGTTGAACGCGCCGCGCATCGCCCGCTCCCCGAGCACGGCGGTCACCCCCGCGTGCCGGCTGAAATCGGCGGCGCCCGCAGCCTCGACGGCGGCGTCCACCTCCGGGCTCTCCCCCAACATGGCGGCGGCGTGGCCTGCCGCCGCCGCGGCCACCACCACTCCGGTTTCGCTCAGAGGCTGGCTGCGAGAAGCGCCGGTCGGTGACCTCCGCACCGGCCGGCTCAGTGTCTCCAGCACCCCTGCCGTCCTCGAGTCGCGTCCTCCGAGCCGCATCAGCGCGGAGACGTCACCGGCGGCGTTGGGAAGCGCCATGACCGCGGTCGACACGGCGGTCGCCGCGCCCGAGATGCCGCCATGGCTGAAGCTGCGCCAGGCGAGCCCGTGGACCGCCTTGCCGGTCATCCACACGCCGCCGAGAACCGCGAAGCAGGCCAGCATCGTCCGCACCACGGCCTCCACTGCTGCTGACGGCCCCAGGCCGCCCTGGTTGCCCCCGAGGAAGAAGAGGGCGACCCCGGCGGTCAGCGAGCCACAGACCGCGAGAACGACGGGAAGCAGCATCGCGGATGTGAAAAGGTCGAGCCACCACTGCACGAATCGATTTCGATGGTCATACACGGCCAGGCCGACGAAGAGCGGCGCTGAGGCGACCGCGAAAACCAGCTGGACGATGCGCAAGAGGTACAGCGAGAGGAGATATACGAAGGCGACCGCAACCAGCAGGATGGGGACCGCCACCAGGAAGTCGCCGATGCCGGCGAGTCCGAAACCGGTTGCCGCGATGTTGCCCACGACTGCGCCCATGTCGAGGTTGGTGGTGAACGCCGACGCCACCGCGCCTCCGGCGGCCTCGGCGATACGGCCGGAGGCACTGGTGCTCAGGCGGATCGCGTTGAGGAGAGCTGAGTTGTCGGGCGTCGGTGCCACGAGCACACCGCTCGCCACCACGGCGCGCACCACGTTGTCGACGACGAGGTGCATCGCGCCGACGCGATCGTCGAACACGCCGCGCACCACCCGTACGACACCGCAGGTCATGGCGATGAACACACCCGATACCGAGAACGCGCTGTACAGCCGGGGCCACGCCTGCGCAAGGGTGACGTTGGCGGGCTTCAGCTGATCGATGAGCTTGGGGCACGCCGGTTGGCTCCAATCCGCCTGGCACGCGTCCCAGCCGGGATCACCGGGACCCTGCGGCACCGGAGCGCCGAGGGTGTGGTGGTACAGCCAGCGGAAGGGGTTCTGGATGACCTCGAGCGACTGCGAGATGGCGGTCGACGCGCCGTTGAGGACATTGCAGACGCTGTCGGGGATGAAACCGAAGGGACCGCATGATGAGAGGAGCAGATGCAGGTGAAAGTCGGCCGGCACCGGCAACGTCAGCACGGCGCCGCCACCTCGCACTCTGCCCTGGCCCCCATGCCCGCAAGCTAGACCGGTGGCGAGGACGGGCCGCGGACAGTGTCGACGCGTGGACGCAGTCAGAGACCGAGCTCGCCCGGAGGCTTGCGTCGCCGGGAGTGGTGGGCGGCGAGCCGCTCCACGCGATCATGGTCGGGCGCGTGAGTGGCGTCGCCCATGCACTCAGCGGCGGAACCAGGGCGCGGCGACGAGATCGGCTCGACGCCATCAAACCTCCGCAGCGGCAGCTCCGTGACGATGAGCTCGGTCACACCGCAGACGGTGGGCGCCTCCGCCGGACATCTCGCCGACGTTGCAGCGAGCGCGGGGAGATCGTCCCTGCGCTGTCCGCTAGGGACGCGCACTGTGCCGGGGTGACGCGCAGTCAGCGCGCTGACTAACGGGGAGGGCGCTCTGATGATCACGCTCACGCTTCTCGTCCGTGTGCTGATGGACTTGCAGGTCGATCCCAGCCGCGACACTCTGCACGTCTGGGACACCATCGCCAGCCCGCTGCTCACCGCCGGTGAGTACCTGATTCCTGCCGGGGTGGCGTTCTCCAGCCTGCACAAGGTCATGCAGCACCAGGAGTCAGGCTCCGGCTTTCTCGTCGACATGCTCGTCAAGGGAGGCGGCGCGGTGCTGGTCATTCAGCTGGTGAAGTCATTCCTTCACGTCTAGGCGACCGGCGAGGAAGCAAGCACGCGGCGCCGGACATCGGCGCAGGCGCCGACGGTGAGAGCGCGCCGATCCTAGCGCGTTCCGTCTGGGCCGCCCTCGTTCATGCGCAGGTCCTCGCCACGGAAATCGAGATCCCGGAGAGCCGGTGCGCCGCCGCGTTTGGGGGCGGCGTCGCCGAAACGGTCACGGAGAGCATCGAGCGCGTGGTCGAGACGGGTGTCCCGCGGCGCGCCGGCAGCGTCGAAGAGGTCGAGCTGGGCGGCGTCGACGACCCCGCTCACCCCCATCCCCAAGAGGCGCACCGGTTCCCCAGTCCAGGACCCGTCGAAGAGTTGTTGCGCTGCCCGCGCCAGCGCGACATCGCCGTGCTGGGGTGTGGGCCACGTCAGCTGGCGGGTGTAGGTGGTGAAGTCCGAGTAGCGCAGCTTCAGAGTCGCCGTCCGGGCCGTCCACCCACCGTGGCGGAGCTGCCGGCCGACATCGGCCGCGCAGGCGCGGAGCAATCGGTGGAGGTCGGCCCGGACCGCCACGTCGTCGGAGAATGTCTCCTCGCGCGAAATGCTCTTGGGGCGGTCCGGCAGCGTGACCTCGACGCGATCGATGCCTCGGGCGCGCTCGCTGAGAGCGGTGGCGGCATGGCCGCCCACTCGGCGTCGCAGTGCAGCAAGCGGGAGGGCCGCGAGCTCGCCAAGGGTGGTGATGCCCAGGCCGGAGAGGGCGCGCTCGGCGGCGGGCCCAAGACCGGGGAGCCGGCGCAGGGGCAGGGGTGCCAGGAAGGCGGCCTCTGTGCCGGGTGGCACCACCACCATCCCCCGCGGCTTCTCGAGGTCCGACGCGACCTTGGCGACCAGCTTGGATGTGGCCACCCCGCAGGAGGCGTCGAGGTGGCAGACGGAGGCGATGCGATCGCGGAGATCGACCGCCATCTGCTCCGGCGAACCCATGCGCGCGATCGAGGCGGTGACGTCAAGGTAGGCCTCGTCCAGGGAGAGCGGCTCCAGCCGGGGCGTCAGGTCACGTGCCAGCGCGAAAACCTCGCGCGATGCGCTCCGGTAGGCGGCGAAGTCCACCGGCAGCACGACGGCATGAGGACACAGACGGCGCGCGCGGGCCAGCGGCATGGCGGAGTGCACGCCGAAGCGGCGCGCTTCGTACGAGCAGGCGCTGACCACACCGCGCTTGTACTCCTCCCCGCCCCCGCCGACGATGACGGCGCGGCCGCGGAGCTCGGGCCGCCGCAACTGCTCCACAGATGCGTAGAAGGCGTCGAGGTCGACGTGGATGATGGCGCGTGGCCAGTGCACCATCCAAGTATCGGCTGCAGCCTGCGGTTGTTGAAGAGCCCGGGCGGCGGGGTCAGCCGACTGGAGTGGCCTCAGCCGCTGCTCCGCTGCGCCATTCGAGAAGATCCTCGTCGCGCAGGTAGCCGGCGGCGATCATCAGTTCGACGTAAGAGACCCCCAGGTGTGGCGCCGCGCGTCGCAGCACCCAGGGCGGCGGGTTCTCCTTGTTCTTGTTGACCGCCTGGTAGAAGTAGATCTGGTTGAGGTCGCAGAGCAAGGCGAGACGGTGCAGAGAGATCCCGCGCTCACGGCATCTGTCTTTGAGGTAATCACGAAAGTCCACCAGGGCTGTGCCTCGACATGCGCATGGACGAACGACGGCGGCGCTCCGCGAGTATAGACGCGCTCAGTTTTCCGATCCAACAATCGTCACAACCGTGTTGGCGAGCAGCAGCTCGGGCAGCTCGGCGAGTGAGCGGATCACTGCATCCGGGCCACCGTCTCGCGGCGCGAATGCGGTGGATTCATCGCGCGCCACCAACACAGTCCGCATCCCCGCACTTGCCGCGCCGACGATGTCCTCGCGCATTCGGTCGCCGACGAACACGGTGTGTTCAGCGCGTGCACCGAGCGCTTGGAGAGCCGCGGCGAACAGTCGCGGCGACGGCTTTCTCCATCCCACCTCCGCGGAGAACACGGCGGAGTCGATGACGGTGTCGAGCCCGGTATGGTGCAGCTGGCCGTGCATGCTCGCGGATCGGTAGGCAGCGTTCGAACACAGCCCCAGTCGCAGACCGCCGCCGCGCAGTGCACGAAGGGCGTCGATCGCATCGGGGTAGAGCCTGACGCCATTCCACCAGGCCTCCTGCGCCAAGGCGCTGCATCGGTCGCGCAACGCGGCGTCGAGACGCAGCCCGATGTCCGCGAAGGCGCGCTTCTCCAGGCCGGCGACGTCGATCTCCTCCAGGGCGCCGCTGGACTCGTGGGCGGTCACCTCGGCTTCGACGCGATCGTGGACGCTCTGGCGCAGCGCCGCATTCTCCGGGCGGGGATGGCCGGCTTCCTCTATGCACCCAGCGATGGCTTCCCGTGCCGCCTCGATGGCTTCGACGGGACGCTCGAAATGCACCAGGGTCAGCCCGTAGTCGAAGAGAACGGCGTGGATCGCACCGCCTTCCCGGAGAGGGGGCGGGGGGTCGTGCCGTGACCCGGGGACGTGCCCGGGGTCGACCGTCACCCGGCTGGCTGGCGGTCTCCGCCCCGCCCGCGGCGGCCTCGCCGACGTCGGCCAC
>DAINCY010000016.1:0-14888 GCA_036732145.1 Candidatus Dormiibacterota bacterium | reverse complement strand
CCCGCCGGAACCTGGGGCCCGCGGCTGTCCAGCTGCCGCCGAGCCGTCCTGGCGCGGAGTGCCGGCGGCGGTGGGCCCAGGCGGCTGTGGTGGTGCGCCACCGCCCCCGCCACCACCGCGCCCACGTCGCGAGCGGCGTCGGCCGCCCGGCGGCCGCTCCGCCGCGCCACCGGCCTTGGCCGGTGCAGCCTCCACCGCCGGCCCGGTCTGTCCGCCGCCGCCGCGCCGGCGTCGTCGCCGCCGGCCTCCGCCCTCGCCGGCAGGTGCGCCCCCGGCGGGCTGGGCGGATGTGCGGCCGAACCGGTCGAAGAACGCCAGCGCCGGATGGCGGGTGTGGGGAAGTGTCGCCCGGGCCTGCGGGTCGGCGGCGACCCGCTGTTCGAGCTCGGCCAGCAACTCCGTGAGTGGCCGCTTGTTGCGTCCCACCGGGGCGGCGGTCTCCGCCCAGGGCTGGAGCTTGGCGGAGGCAGCGTCGGGGACGCTGGTGTCCAGAGCTCCTGGCACCTGATCAAGGACGCTCTCGATGGCGCGGGCGACCAGACGGTCGGCGGCGTCTTCAGCCATCGGTGGCGTCCAGCGCGACGCCGGCGAGCGCCAGCCCGGCCAGAGTCTTGAGATCGACCTCACCAAGGCGGGCGAGACGGGCCAGTTGCGCGGCATCGAAGAGCTCGACGTCGAGCAGTTCGTCCGCGTCGGGCGAGCTGTCGCCGGCGGTCAGGCCGCGGGCGGCGTAGAACCAGATCTCTTCGCTCGAGTAGCCCGGCGACACCGGACCGTGCCCCAGCTCGCGCCAGTCGGTGGCCTTGTAGCCGGTCTCCTCGGTCAGCTCGCGCCGGGCCGTCGCCGCCGGGTCCTCGCCCGCCTCTCGGGTGCCTGCCGGCAGCTCCCAGAGGGCGCGACCGGTGGCGTGGCGCCATTGCCGTACCAGGACCACCCGGTCGTGGTCATCGGTGGCCACCACCGTCACCGCCCCCACGTGTTCGACAACCTCACGGCCGGCCTGCCTGCCTCCGGGAAGGCGAACGGTGTCCTCGAAGACGTGGAGCAGCCTGCCCTCGAAGACGGCGCGGCGACGCAATGGCTCCTCGCGGAGGTGACGGTCGTCGGGACTCACAGGTGGGATTGTTCCGCATCGACGGTCATCGGCGATGCGCGACCCTATCTCGATCAACCCGCGATCAGGCGCAACTCCACTGGTAAGCCTGCCCATGGGCAAGCATCTTGGCCGTGATGTTGGCCTGATCTGCGGCGTCGTAGATGTTCGTTCCGCCGTTGTGGCTGAACGTCGACCGCAGAAACTGGAAGAGGCCGATATAGGGGCCGCCCGGGTTGTACGCGGTCGGCCGCAGCCCCGATTCGCACCGTGCGATCTGCACCATCCAGGCGCCAGACACCCCCCAGCGAGCGGCGGCCGCCTCGATGATGGCGATCACGCTGTTGGGGTTGACGGCGGCTGCGGCAATGACCGGCCGCGCCGCGCGCGGCTTCGCTGCCGGCTTGGGAACGTGCGCGGGAGGCGCAGGAGGCGCTGGAGTGGCCGTCGGCGGCGCCATCATGTGGCGCAGTTCGGGCTTTGCCAGTGGCACCACCAGGGCCTCGGTACGGTTGACGGCAATCGTCGTGGTGCCGGCGACGGTCTGCGTGGCCGACGCCAAGGTGAGGGCGAGAAGTGGACCGAGAACCAGAGTGGTCATGCCCAGGACCAGGCCTCGGGAACGTCGTGGCAACCGCAAATAAACTCTCCCGTATCGTTATCCGGACGCTCCGGCAGCCGGCGATTCGACCGCCGGGGCACCCCCTGCTCTCATTTCCACCGCAAGTTTGGGCGGTGGGCCGCGGCCCCGGAGCGGATCCGATGACCCTCTGGCCCCCGGGGATGAACGTGTGAGATTGCGGCGAACGCCGCGACCTGGGCACCCTACCACAGCGCCACCCGGTGGACGCAACCCCGATCCGAGGCCCAGGGCGGGGCCTGCGGGGACCGATGCGGCGCCCCGGACGCTCAATTCGAGGTGGTTGCGCTCACCCGACACGACGCCGGCGACGAGTTCACGATGACCGGCACGTCGAGGTTGAGCATCCCACCCGGGTGCGGCCAGAGGAGCTGTCGCGACCCCCCGCCGATGATCCCGCCCGCCGCGTTCGCGCAGGACGCGAACAGGTCGACCTGCTCGTTCTGTAGAAGGTCAGGGCCGCCGACGGTGATGGGCACGTCCCATTGGCTGTGGCCCCCGCAGCCCCGGGTGCAGGCGAACGCAGCGGTGTCCGTGGTGGGTGGCGCTCCGGGGAGTGTTCCCCAGGTCCCCGGGGTGATGGTCACCGCAACGCCGTCGGCGGTGTAGCAGGGGAAGTCGGTGCACTGATAGGAGGTCACCACCAGGGTCTCGTCCGGATAGAGGGTGACCGCCGGTGACTCCAAAGAGATGAGGGGCTTGCCCGCCTTGGTGAGCGTGAAGTGAACGACCACCCCGCTGACCCCGGTGTGGGTCGCGACGTTGTGGAGGATTGCCACCGGCACCGCCACCAGCTGCCAGGTTCCCACGCCGGTGGCGGTGACGTCGATGCGCTGGACGTCGGGCGCGAGCGACGGGGTGGGGCTTGGCGTGAGAGCGGGCGTGGGAGTGGGAATGGGTCGAGCGGTCGACGTCGCTGGGCTTGCCGTGGTGCCGCAGGCGGCCACCAGGAACGTGGCACAGGTCCAGAGTAGAGATGGGCGCACCGCCCCATGGTATTGCCCGGGCGCTGTCCACACCGTCGCTCCCCGCGGCGGACGGCCCACCGGCTCTGCCTACAATCGCGCCGAACTGTCGGGCGATTGGGAGTGCACCACGTGGACGAGAAGATCATCGGCACGACCATGCCGGTCCTCGAGCTGACGCTCAATCCCGGAGAGGCGATCTTCGCGGAGTCGGGTGAGCTGTCCTGGATGACCTCGAGCATCCAGATGACCACCTCCACCCAGTACGGCGGCGGCGGTGGCATCGGGGGCGTGTTCAAGCGCGCCGTCGGCGGCGGATCGTTGTTCATGACCGAGTACTCCGCCCAAGGCGCGCCCGGGATGGTCGCCTTTGCGGCCAAGCTTCCCGGCCAGATCTTTCCCCTTGATGTGCGTCCCGAGCCAGGAATGCAGTTCCTCGGACATCGCCATGCGTTCGTGGCCGGCACGCACGGCGTGCTCGTGTCCGTGGGGTTCCAGCAGAAGCTCGGAGCCGGCGCCTTCGGCGGTGACGGGTTCCGGCTTCAGAAGATCGGCGGCGAGGGTCGCGTGTGGTGCGAGCTGAGCGGGGAGATCGTCACCTACGACCTGCGTCCCGGTGAGGAGATCAAGGTCCACCCCGGGCATGTCGGGCTCTTCCAGGACACCGTCCAGTTCAACATCACCACCGTCAAGGGCATCAAGAACAAGATCTTCGGCGGGGACGGGATCTTCCTGGCTCAGCTGATCGGCCCGGGCCGCGTCTGGCTGCAGTCGCTGCCGCTGGCCCGCCTCGCCCACGCGCTCGGCGAGTACACCGTCGTGCAGGGCGCGGAGGCAGGCGTTGCGGGTGGAGTGGTCGGCGGCCTGCTGAGAAACATCGGCGGCTGAGCCGTCCTAGGCGTGCGCCGGCGCGGAAAACTCGCTGCGCACGAAGAGCGCGTGAACGCGTAGCCCGCGGGCTTCGATGGCCTCACGGCCGCCCTCCTGGCGGTCGACGACGGCCAGGGTTTCGATAATCTCCACCGGCTGGCCACGCAGCGCGTCGACGGCCTTCAGCAGTGAACCACCGGTCGTGATGACGTCGTCCACCACCATGACGCGGTCGCCGGCACGCAGCGGTGGCCCTTCGATGAGCGCGGCGGTGCCGTGCTCCTTGGACTCCTTGCGGACGATGAAGGCGCGCAGAGGCGTGTCCTCACCGGACAAGGCGGCGACGCCGGACGCGATGGGGTCAGCACCAAGGGTGAGGCCACCGATGGCGTCGATGCGCAGGTCGCGGCAGCGTTCGAGGATCAACCGGGCCACCAGATACAGGCCGCGGCCCTCAAGCGTCACCTGCTTACCGTTGAAGTAGAAGTCGCTGCGCCTCCCGCTGGTGAGCACGAAGTCCCCGAAGGTGAAGGCGCGCTCCGCCAAGAGACCGTGCAACTCTCGTCGCGCGGCATCGAGCGATTGGTTCACTGCGGCCTGCGCCTCACTCACTGCGTCCTTCGCCTCACGCTGTCGGCGTCGCCGGCGTGGCTGTCGCCTCCGTGGATGGCGACGCTGACCCCTGACGCAGCGACTCGCTCCAGCGCAACACCGGTCGGCGAGCTGCGCCCACCTCGTCGACGCGCTCGACCGGGGTGTTGTGCGGGGCGCTCTGCACGAACGCGAGGTCGTGTTCCGCCTCGGCGACGATGGCGGCGCAGACATCGGCGAGCAGATCGAGGCTCTGCCGCGACTCCGTCTCGGTGGGCTCGAACATCATCGCTTCCGGGACGGTGGTGGGGAAGTACACCGTCGGGGCGTAGATGCCGTAGTCGAGAAGGCGCTTGGCGACGTCCATCGCGCGCAGTCCCTCGATCCGGCCGCCCCTGGTGGTGCAGACGAACTCGTGCATCGATGGGGAGTCGACCGCGAGCGGGAAGAGATGGCGCAAGCGAGCCTGCAGATAGCGCGCATTGAGGACCGCATCCTGAGCGACGCTGGCGATCGTGTCGCCGTACGCAGAGATGTACGCGAAGGCGCGCACCAGCATGCCGAAGTTGCCGTAGTAGGAGCGCACCTTGCCGATACTCTGCGGCCGGTCGTCGTCGAGCCGGTAGCCGTCGCCGTCGCGCTCGACTGTGGGGGTGGGTAGGAAGGGGACGAGGCGCTCGGCGACACCGACCGGGCCGGCTCCCGGACCACCGCCACCGTGCGGAGTGGAGAAGGTTTTGTGGAGATTGAGATGGACCACGTCGAAGCCCATGTCACCGGGGCGGGCCATCCCCACCAGTGCGTTGAGATTGGCTCCGTCGTAGTACAGCAACGCTCCCGCGGCATGGGCCAGTCGGGCGATCTCGAGGATGTCCTTCTCGAAGACCCCGAGCGTGTTGGGATTGGTCATCATCACGGCGGCGACGTGCTCGTCGAGGCGGGCGGCGAAATCGTTGACGTCGACGGTGCCGTCGGAGTTGCTCCGCACCGTCACCACCTCGAGGCCGCAGGCTGCAGCGGACGCCGGGTTGGTGCCGTGAGCGCTGTCCGGGATGAGCACGCGCGTGCGGCGGCGGTCACCGCGGGCCGCGTGGTAAGCCTGGATCATGCGCAGCCCTGTCCACTCGCCGTGGGCGCCCGCGGCAGGCTGCAGGGACATGCGCGCCATGCCTGTGATCGACGCCAGCATCTGCTCGAGCCGCCACATCAGCTCGAGTGCACCCTGCACGTCGGCCTCGTCCTGGTAAGGATGCAGGTCGGCAAAGCCGGTGAGGCCGGCCAGCCGCTCGTCGACGACCGGGTTGTACTTCATGGTGCAGCTGCCCAATGGGTAGGTGCCGTGATGCAGATGGTGGTTGCGGCGCGCCAGCCGTCCCATGTGGCGGGCCAAGACCGGCTCGGGCACGGCAGGGACGCCGGGCGGCTCGGTGCGGAGGTGCGCCGCCGGGATCAGCGCATCGAGCGGTCTGGCGGGGACTCCGGCGGCGGTGACGCGGGGGCCGCCGGTGTAGTCGTCGCTCAACTCGAACACCAGCGATTCCGCCCCCGACCAGCCGGCTTCAACAGCACTGTCAGGGCGCGTGGGCGCGATCGTCGCGTCGGCGGAAGGCGAGGCGGCGTGGCCATTGCCGGCACTGCCGGTCACGTTCGCCGCCGCCGCGTTGGCGTCGGTGGCGCTCACACCGCCACCTGGCTGCGAACCTGGGGAAGCGCGGTCGTGTCCATCGCCTCCAGCGCGCCGATGTAGCGGTCGAGCGCCGCCGGGGAGGTCATCTCGGTGCAGCACACCAGCAGTTGATCGGCGCGGGTGGGATCGACCCGTCCCAGGGGCAGACCCGCGACGATGCCCTGCTCGCGCAGCGCAGCGACCACCGCGGCGGCATCGCCGGGGCATCGGAGTACGAACTCCCACAGGAAGGGCTGCTGGCTGCCAAGCGAGAATCCCGTGATCGCACTGAGCTTGTCGGCGAGGTGATGAGCGCGCTGGGCGCTGACTGTGGCCACCTCGCGCATGCCGCCCGACCCCATGTGCGCCATGTACACGGTGGCCGCGAGTGCGATCAACGCGTGGTTGGTGCAGATGTTGGAGGTGGCGTGCTCACGGCGAATATGCTGCTCTCGGGTCTGCAGCGTCAGGGTGTAGGCGCGCCTGCCGGCGTGGTCGCTCGTGATTCCGACCAAGCGCCCGGGCATGCGCCGCACCAGCGACTGGCGTACCGCCATGTAGCCGACGTGTGGGCCCCCGAAGGAGGCGGGCACACCGAGCGGTTGACCGTCACCGACACAGACGTCGAACCCGGCATCGCCGGCGGGGACGAGCACTGTGCACGCCAGCGGGTCGGCGCTGCACAGCGCTAGAGCCCCCGCCGCATGGGCCGCTTCGGCGAGGTCAGCGAGCGTTTCCAATGTGCCCAGGAAGGTTGGTTGTTGCACAAGCAGTCCGGCATGGCGCTCGTCGATGACCGCGCGCACGTCGTCGATATTGGTCACGTCGTCTCGCGCAGCGATCACGTCCACGGATACGGCCCGGCCGGCGGCGAAGGTGCGCAGCACTCGCAGCGTCTCGGGATGCACTGCTCCGCTCACCGCGATTCGGTCGCGGCCGGTGGCCTGGACGGCCAGCATCATCGCCTCCGCAGCAGCGGTGGCTCCATCGTAGAGCGAGGCGTTGGCGACATCCAGGCCGGTGAGCGCGCAGATCATCGACTGGAACTCGAAGATGGTCTGGAGGGTGCCCTGCGAGGCCTCCGCCTGGTACGGCGTGTACGCCGTGTAGAACTCCGGCCGCCCGATGGTGCCGCCGACGATGGCGGGGATGAAACGCCGGTACACGCCTGCCCCGAGGAAATTGTCCAGCGCACTGAGCGGGTGGTTGCGCGCCGCCAGTCTCTCCACCTCGGCGACGAGGTCCTGCTCGGCGAGTGGCGGCGGGAGCTCAAGGACCGGATCGCGGAGCGCATCCGGGATGGCGGCGAAGAGATCAGTCACGTTGGGGGTGCCGACCACCTGGAGCATGGCCCTGCGATCGGCGTCGCGATTGGGCAGGTAGGCCATCTCCGCAAGTATGAAGAGCCGCTCGTCACTGACGTCGCAGGCTCTTCTGGGTTGCGGTCCGCACCGAAGGTCAGGGCGTGAGAATCCTCGGCAGCGGGTAGACTGGGATGGTGGCAGCCAAGCGACCAACTGTGAGCATCGACGACGTCATCGCTGCGATCGAGACGGCCAGGGACAAGGTGATGAGTGACGAGGTCAAGAGTCTCGTCAAGCTCGGCCTGCCCAAGAACGTCGCCAACAAGATGGTCGCGGAGCGCTACCGGCAGCGCAACGAGGGTGAAGAGGGCGAGGGCGAGGCTCCGGGAGTCTGGCCCGACATGTCCTAAATCCCGCGGTGCGACCCAGCGCGCCGCCGCCCACGCACCACCCAGCCCACCACGATGGCGACGAGGACGACGGCGATGACGATCGCCGCGATCTCGATCGGACCTGAGATGCGGTTGTAGTTGGCCCCGATCGCGTAGCCGCCGGCGGCAAGCGCGATGCACCACGGCAGCGCCCCGACGAAGGTGAGCAACGTGAAGCGCACCGGCTCCACGCCCGCCAGGCCCGCCGGGAAGGAGATGTACGTGCGCACCACCGGCAGTACCCGTCCAACCAGGACCGCGGTGAGCCCGTGGCGCTCGAACCAGCGGTCGGCGAGGTCGAGGTGTGACGCGGAGATGCCGATCCACCGGCCGGGTCCAAGCAGCAGAGGCCGACCGAAACGAGCCGCCAGGGCGTAGGCAATCAGCGACCCGGCCACGTTCCCGAGCGTTCCGGCGAGGATGGCACCGGTGAGGTTGATGTGACCCTGCGCGGCCAGGAAGCCGGCGAAAGGCATGATCACCTCGCTGGGGAACGGCACGCCGCAACTCTCGGCGGCCATCAGCAGGAAGACCAGGACGATGCCGCCGGTGGTGACCCAGTGGGTGATGAAACCGCTCACGGGCGCGAATTCTGAGCGCCGGGGCTCTGCGCGTGCATCGCCGTTCTGTAGGCTGCCGGCGATGACCCGCCCGTCGCGACTCGATGCGTGGCCTCGGGCGTTCGACCCGCGTGTCGAGCTCGACTGGGGTGATCCGGCGGTGAGCCGCCGACTCCTGCGCGAGCACCTTGATCAGACCCACGACGGCGCCAGCAGGCGGCTTGGGACGATCGATCAGCACGTCCGCCGATTACTGCGCCTGCTCCCGCGCCCGCCCGCCCACGTGCTCGATGCCGCGTGCGGACCCGGCCTGTACGCCGTCCGTCTGGCCCGTGCCGGGCTGGACGTCACGGCTCTGGATGTCGGGCCCGCCGTGATTGCGCACGCTCGCCGTCTCGCCGGACAGCACGGTGTGTCGAAACGTGTCACCACGCAGGTCGGCGACCTGCGCACGTTCGACGACATCGACCGATTCGATGGCGCGGTGCTCATCTACCATGTGCTCGAGTCCTTTCCTCGCCGCCAGCAGCCCGCCGTGCTGCGACAGATCGCGCTTGCCCTGCGCGAATCGGCACCCCTGATTGTCGAGATGCGCTTGCGCCCAGATCAACCCGACGGCCGGATCAGCAGTTGGGAGGTCGTCGGTGGGTCACTGCTCTCCGACCGTCGCCATCTGCTGCTGGTGGAAACGGTGCACGACCGCGCTCGCCACACGTATGTGCTGCGCGAGACCGCTGTGTTCGATGACGGCAGCACCGCGGTGCAACAGACCAGCAGCGCGCTCACTCGCTTCGACGCGATCCCATCGCTCTTCGCTCGAGCGGGGCTGCGGGTGGACGCCACCTACGACGGATGGAGTCGCTTCCGCGCGTCGTCTCTGAGCGAGACAGTCCTCGTGGTCGCACGGCGGCGATGACCATCCCAGGCCGGCTCAGCTCTGCGCGCAGCACCTCCCGGAGCAGCCATGGCGCCGGGCATGCCTAGCGCCCGTTGAGACGATCGATGCGCGCGCGACGGCGGCGGATCACGACCCCGACGATGAGGCCAAGATTGAGGATTGCGAGAAGCGCGAACCAGTTCCAGGCGAGCGGCACGCCGGCCCGTGTCGCGGCCCCGTCGCTGACTGGGACAACCAGCGGAACCGGGCCGAGAACCGTTGGCTGAGAGGGTGCTGGCGAGGTCAGCACCGGCGCAGCCTGGGCTGCCGACGATGAATGCGCTTTGGAGGGGCCGCTGACGTGCGCTGCCGTCGACGGCCGGGTGGCGACGGCCGGGGGCGCGTGCGGGGCGGCGGGGGGAGATCCTCCGCTCGGGCCGCCGCCGGAACCGCCGGTCGGGGTGGTGGCCGGTGCTGCTGAAATCGTGGTCTCCGATGTCCAGGCTGCGTTGCAGCGCCCCACACCTCTGGCATTCTGGGAGGTCGACGAGCAGTTGATGTTTGCGTTGGCGTCGTCATCGTCGCGATCGTCACTGTCCTTGCTCTTCGTCTGGTTGGTCCTGGCGTCGACGGAGTGAAAGCGCATGGAGAAGAGGTCCGTGGTGTCTGTGGAAACCAGCGTGGCTTGGTAGGTCACCCTGCCGTAGGGTTCCAACTCCCCGTCGTGACAGATATCGCCGACCGCCATGCTGACCTGATACCCGTTCGCACTGGCGGGGCTGGCGGTGGGCTGCCAGGCCGTGGCGTTGGCGGCGAAGCTCAGCGTGGCGTCACCAAGATGCACCACCAGGCTGGTCACCCGCGGGTGAGAGTCGTCGCTCTGGCACCGCAGCGGGATCGTGGCCACGATGTCGCTCGCCTCCACTGTGGCGGCCGCGTGCTTTCCGGGCATGCTGAGCGCCCAGCCCGCCGAGATCACGTCGCCGCGCCGGACGTCTCCGGCAGAGAGTGCGCGGGTGACGTTGTTCACGACGCCGGCCGCTGAGCTGGTGGAGATCGCGGCGTTGGCGGACCAGGGGAGGAGCGCGGCGGCGGCCAGCAGCACCGCGGTGCCGATCGCCACACCGCGTCGCAGGGTGCCGGGTCTTCTCACGGTTGCGACGGTCGTGCCGCCGATGTCCGCGTGCTCGTCGAGGCTGGAACAGAAGAACAACGGAGCATGGTCACGTAGCTCGGCATGTGGTCCCTCCCTCGACTGGCGCGAGTGCGTGATCCGGGTCTCTCGCGCTGCGACGCCCCGATCGGGCGCTGCCGCAGCAGCCCGTGCCGTCGCTCTCCGGAACGCATCATACCATTCGATCGCGCCATCACAACAGGTCTGTCATGGGGAAAGCCGCCCTTTCTCAGAGCGGCTTGTGACGGCTCCATGACGGAGCGGGTGCTGAGGACGGCAGGGTGGTGCGGCCGGGCGGCCGGGGTCGCGGCGGCCTACCATTCACCGCGCCTCAGCGACCTCGACGGAGCCCTCATCCATGCCGATGCCCGCCCCTGACCGCATCCGCACCGTCGCTGTCGTGGGCCACAGCCACGACGGCAAGACCACCCTCTGCGAGGCGCTGCTCCATGTCGCCGGGGCAACTCCGCGCATGGGCGCCACCGACCAGGGCACGTCCATCCTCGACCACGAGCCCGAGGAGCAGCGACGCTCAATGAGCATCGGCGCCGCGCTGGCCCATCTCGATTGGGATGGTCATCGCGTCAACCTCATCGACGTGCCGGGGTTCCAGGACTTCGCCGGCGAGGTGGCCGCCGCGCTCACTGCCGCGGACGCAGCGGTGCTCGTGGTGGGCGCTGGTGGCAGCGTGCCCGTGGGCGCCGACCTGGCCTGGGAGATGGTGGCGGCGCGACACCTTCCCACCCTCGTCGTCGTCAACAAGATGGACAAGGAGAACGCCGCCTACGAGGCCACCGTCGACGCTCTCCGCGTGGCCTTTGATCGCAAGCCGATCGCGGTGGCAGTGCCCATCGGTAGTGCTGGCGAATTCAGCGGGTACGTTGACCTTGTCAACGACACCGCCCACCAGTTCGAGGCAGGCGGGAGGGCCCGCGACACCGAGTTGCGCGAATCGATGCGCGCGGATGTGGAGCGTGCCCACCTGGCCCTTGTCGAAGCTGCAGCCGAAACCGATGACGCGCTCATCGAGAAGTACCTTGGCGGCATCGAGTTGACCGACGACGAGGTGCGCGGTGCGCTCCACACCGCGGCGCTGCGCGGCACCCTTGTCCCCATCGTCTGCGCGGCGGCGGCTGACGAGCGTGGCGCTGCGCTGGTCCTCGATGCCATCGTCCGATACCTGCCCGGACCGTTGGAACAAGTGCACCTCGGTCAGGACTCCAAGGGCGAGGAGGTGGAGATCGCCTGCGACCCCGACGGACCGCTCGTCGCACACGTCTTCAAGACCACCGTCGACAGCTTCGGCAAGGTGTCGTACTTCAAGGTGCTGCGCGGCACGCTGCGCGCTGACACGCATCCGTTCGACGTGCAGCAGGGAGTCGAGGAGCGTTTCGCGCAGCTTGCCCGCCCCATGGGCAAGACGCTGGTCAACGCGACGGAGGTGGGCGCCGGTGACATCGGCGCAGTGACCAAGCTCGCGCACGCCCACACCGGCGACGCACTCGGCGTGCGCGGGCAGTTGGTGACGCTGCCGGCCATGGACATCCCAGCTCCCTCGTACCGCGCAGCCATCAGTGCCAGGAGCAAGGGCGACGAGGACAAGATCATGTCCTCACTGGCACGCCTTGCCGAGGAGGACGCCGCGTTCTCAGTCGACCGCGACCCGTTGACGGGCGAGGTCCTGGTGCATGGTCTGGGCGATGTGCACCTCGACGTGGCACTGGAGCGCATCAAGCGAAAGTTCGGTGTCGACGCCGTCCTCGCACCTCCGCGCATCGCCTACCGCGAGACCATCAGCGGCAGTGCCCGCGTCGCCCACAAGTACAAGAAGCAGAGCGGCGGCGCCGGACTCTATGGCGACTGCACCATCGAGATCGAACCGCTGCCGCGCGGGGGCGGATTCGTGTGGGAGGACAAGATCTTCGGGGGCTCGATACCCCACCAATTCCGCCCGTCGGTGGAGAAGGGCGTGCGCCAGACCATGGAGCAGGGAGCGGTCAGCGGCCACCCCATCGTCGACGTCAAGGTGCGTCTCGTCGACGGGTCGACCCACCCCGTGGACGGCAAGGACATCGCCTTCCAGATCGCGGGGTCGATGGCCATGCGCGAGGCTGTGCAGAAGGCCAACCCGGTTCTGCTCGAACCCATCATGGACGTGCGCGTGGTCGTCCCCGAGCGATTCATGGGCGACGTGATGGGTTTGTTCAACGGCAAGCGCGGGCGTGTGGCCGGCATGAACCCACTTGGGGACGGTCGCGCCGAGGTGAGCGCGCAAGTGCCGCAGGCGGAGATGCACAGCTTCCCGACCGAGTTGCGTGCCCTCACTCAGGGTCGGGGCCGCTACACCATGGCCGCGGCCCACTTCGAGGAGGTGCCGGCCCACGTGGCGGCGGGGATCATTGCCGGGCATTCCAAGGAGCACGCCACGGCGGGGGCTTGACCGAGCCGCGCCGTCTCACCCGCCAGTCGCCGCCCTCTCCGGCGCCGCGGACCGCCTGAGGTCTACAACGAGCCCGCGGCCGGTTTGTCCCGGGACCGAACCCTGGCCTTCTTCGGAGAGCAGCACCCCCGCTGAGGGGGGTGGTCGTGCGCGTTATCGCTCTGTCCGGGGAGCCGTTCGCGGGCCTTCGGAGGGCGCGCGTTTTGAATTCGGCTGCAATTCGGCCGACTGTGGGCTAGAATGCGGCGACTTGAGCCCGGAGGGCCCTGCCCGCCGATCTCGCAATGACCCTGGATAGGAGAGGACACAATGGCCGTCTCCGGCTACTGTCTCAAGTGCAAGTCGCCCAGAGATATCAAGGACCCTCTGGCGATCACCATGAAGAACGGCAAACCTGCAACCACCGGCACGTGTCCGATCTGCGGCACCAAGATCTTCAAGATCGGCAAGGCGACCTGATCGTCGTCTGAGGCCGCCGTCGCCCACCGCGGGTGCGGCGGCCTCGCCGCGTCCGCCCCACTCAGCCAGCCAGCGACGCCCGCACCCCTTCGATGTCGAGCCGCGGCGAGTACACGATCAGTTCATCACTGGCCTGGATGACCTCCTGGGGTCGTGCCAGCACGGCTTCGCCGGCGCGCACGATGCACACCACCAGATCCCCCGCAGGCAGCCTCACGTCGCTCAGCGGTCTGCCGACGAGGCGGGACATGTCGGACAGCTTGATGTCCACCAGGTTGGCGCCGGAAGCCTTGACCGCGACGCCGCGAACCGCATCTGACGCGCTGATCTCCGCTTCGATCAGGCCCATGAGCAACTCGGTGGCGCTGACCGGCACGTCGATGCCCAGGGCGGTGAAGACATGGACGTTGGCGGGGTTGTTGACGCGAGCGATGGTGCGGGGCACCCGGAACTTCTCCTTGGCCAGCTGACACGCCACCAGGTTGTCCTCGTCGTCGCCTGTGCAGGCGATCACCACTCCTGCCCGTTCGATCCCGGTGGTGGCGAGAATCGCCATCTCGTCGCCGTCACCGACCATCACGGCGACGGTGCCCATCTGGTGCTCGATCCATTCGGCGCGCGCGGGATCCTTCTCGACCAGGGTGACCTCGTAGTCGCGCTCGATGAGGTGACGGGCGAGGTAGTAGCCCACCTTGCCGCCGCCGATGATCACCAGGTAGGGGCGGCCGGCGCCGTTCATCTCGGCGCTCATCTCTGGGCCTCCGCCAGCCCCTGGGGCGGCGCGGAATACGCGGGGTTCTCGCCAGTGGTGAAAAAGGTGTTGATCATGGAGCCGACGATGCTCGTTGAGCAGATCGTCTCCAGCCCGAACTCGCGATACGTCTGCTCACGGATGGGGTCGTAGATCCTGGTGATGACCCGTGGGACCTTGAAGACAACCTTGGCAACTTGCGCAGCCATGATGTTGCGGTTGTCACCGTTGGTGACCGAGGCAAAGCAGTCGGCCTGTTCGATACCGGCTCGGCGCAACACGGACTCGTCGATCCCCGTGCCCACCACCATGTTGCCCCCAAAGGAGTCACCCAGACGACTGAACGCGGCGACGCGCTCGTCGATGATGGTGACGTCGTGGCCTGCGCCATCCAGGTCGCGCGCCAGCATCGAACCCACGCGTCCGCAACCGACGATGACGACCTTCACAGCACACTCCGAGTCCGGTCTGACCTCCCGCGCATTCTACGTGGCACGGGCGCCGCGCCTCGTCATCAGGCCGTCCATCGGGTAGCATCCAGCGGCCATGGTCGGGTTCACCCCTCAACGCATCCTCATCCCGGTCAGCGGAGCGCACACGGATGTCGAGGCGGTGCGATTGGGCTGCCGGCTGGCGCGGCGTGGCAAGGCCAAGGTGATGGTCGTCACTGTCCTCGAGCTCCGCCGCAGCCTGGCGCTGGGCACCGTCCAGGACGTCGAGATGGATCGCGCCGAGAAGATTCTCGACGACGCGGAGAAAAAGGCCCGCGAGCTCGAGACCGAGATCGAGACGGAGCTGCTGCAGGCCCGCGACGCGGGGCCGGCCATCGTCGAGGAGATCGCCCACTGGAAGGCGGACCTCGTGGTGGTCGGCATGCCCTTTCGGATGCGCTTCGGGGAGTTCCACATGGGCAAGACGGCGCCCTACCTGCTCCGCCACGCCGCCTGCCGGACGATTATCTTCCGGGAGCCGCCCCCGCAGTAAGCCGATCGGCACCCCGACTCACCGAAGCTGCCATGGCGCCACCAAGGACCGTCCGGCGCGCGAGGCGCGCCGAGGGGTCGGGG
>DAINCY010000015.1:23061-36033 GCA_036732145.1 Candidatus Dormiibacterota bacterium | reverse complement strand
TGTCCCGGGTCGGGCCGCTGCAGGCGCCGGGCAACCGGCGTCGTAGATGGATGGCCGTCCCCCGCCGCCGGGGAGCGGCGGCCCCTCGGGGCCGTGAACAGAGCGGCGGGGACAGAACCCGGCTTACAGGCCGGCTTGCACGCTCCCCACCTGTCAGCCCAGCGGCAGCTCCCCCTGGGGAGGCGACACCTGTGCGTCGCCGGCCAGATGCCGCGCCACCGCCGCGACGGCGAGAGCGTCGACGCGCTCGTTTCCCGGCTCCCCGCTGTGGCCGCGCACGTGCTCGAAGTGGACGCGGTCGTCCACGAGGCTGTCGATGCCTGGATAAAGGTCGAGGTTGGCCTTGCGCTTCCAGGTTCGCATGAGCCAGTTGATGACTCCGAGGCTGTCTGTCCGAACCACGATTCGCCACGCCCGATCCGTCCCAACCCGCGCCCGCACAGCCCGCAGTGCCTCGCGCACTGCCTTCAACTCCTCACGGTTGTTGGTGGTCATCCGTTCAGCGCCGGCCGCCTCTTCGGACGATCCATCCGGCCACTCGAGGCGGTAGGCCCAGGCGCCTGCCCCAGGATTGCCCGAGCACGCACCGTCCGTGTACGCCACCACCGTCTTGGTCATGGAACCACGATGCGGTCGCACCCCGAGCACTGCACCGGCTCGTCGGCCATGCGAATGCGACGCACCTCGGAGTTGGCGAAGGGGATGTGGCACCCCCCGCAGCTGTCGCCGTGGATCCGCACAACAGCCGGGGGGACTCGGCGTGCCAGCCGCTCGTAGAGCGCCAGGTCAGCCGCCTCGAGCGCGGCGGTCAATTCGGCTCGGTCGCGTGCGTGGCGCTCGACCGACCCCCGAAACGCCACCGCCTGCTCGACCAGCTCGCCCGCCCGGCCGGCCCGCTCGCGCTCGCGGTCGACGATCGCCGCGTTGGCTTCGCGGTCCGCAGTGGCCGCCGTCTCTGCGCCTTCCATCAGGGCGAGAAGGTGTTCATCCTCCGCATCGATACGCTGGCGCAGCGACCCGAGGTCGTGCTGCATGCCGAGCAGCTCCTGGGGATTGCGCACTGACCCGTCGTAGAGGTGGCGGTCGAGCTCGCGGGCTCGCCGCCGCAGCCCCTCCACCTCCTGCTCGACGGCGGCCAATTCGGCCTCGGCTGCCGACTGCTCGCGTCGAAGCCGTCGCGCCTCCCGGCGTCGGCGGTCAAGCTCCGGGTCGTTGGCGATCTGCGCCTCCACCTCGGCCAGGCGAGCGCTGTCGTGAGCCAGGCGGAGGTCGATCTCCTGGAGGCGAAGCAGTTCCCCGCCGCGGCTCACTCACCCACCTCCACGGAGCGGTCGCCGTGCGTGGCGTCAGGGGTCACGCTGTGGCCTGCGAGACCGCGATCAGGCGGCTTAGGGTCTGCCGAGCGGCCCCGGAGTCGACAGCGGCCCCGCCGCGCTCGATCCCCTCTGCCATGTCGACCGCGACATCGGCTGCCACCATGGCCGCGGCGGCATTGAGCAGCACCACGTCGCGTGGCGGTCCGGCGGTCCCGTCGAGCACCGAGAGGATGGCGGCAGCGTTGGTCGCAGCGTCACCACCTGTCAACGCCCGGCGCGGTGCGGCGCGGAGGCCCAGCGCCTGGGGGTCGATCTCGATGCCGCGCACGCCACTCTCGGTGACCTCGTAGCCGTGAGTCACCGCGTCCAGTCCGATCTCGTCCATCCCGTCGGGGCCGCTGAAGACGAGCGCATGGCGATGTCCCAGCCGCTGAAGCACCGCCGCCATGACGGCCACGGGCGCATTGCCCGCCACGCCGAGCGCCTGGTGACGGACACGCGCGGGGTTGGCAAGGGGGCCGAGCACGTTGAAGACGGTGCGGATCCCCAGCTCGCGGCGGGCGGCGGCGGCGTGGCGCATGGCGGGGTGAAAGGCGGGCGCGAAGATGAATCCGATGCCCGCCTCGTCGACACAACGCCGCACGCCGGCGGCGTCGAGCACCACCCGGACCCCGAGTTCCTCGAGAACGTCGGCGCTGCCGCACCTCGACGATGCCGCCCGGTTGCCGTGCTTGGCGACGCGGCAGCCTGCCGCGGCCGCCACCACGGCCGACGCGGTGGAGATGTTGAAGGTGTTGCTCCCGTCTCCACCGGTGCCACACGTGTCAACGGCGCCTGGTTCGAGCTCCACCGGGGTGGCGTGGTCGCGCATGGACATCACCATGCCGGTGAGCTCGTCGAGGGTCTCCCCCCGGGTGCGCAGCGCGGCCAGCAGTCCGCCGATCTGGGCAGAGGTCGCGCTGCCGTCCATGACCATGTCCATCACAGCACGCGCGGTCGGCACATCAAGCGACTCGCCGCCAACGATCCTCTCCAGCGCGCCGCGCATCAGCTCATCGCTCACCTGGCCGCGACGGTAGCATCCGCGGGCCGGCCATATACTCGGCCGCCCATGACCGCGCGCACCCTGACACCGTTCGACCCGGAGGTGGTCCGACCGTGGACGCTCGGCGAGGGCCGGCGCGGCGTCCTTCTCATCCACGGCTTCGCCGGCACACCGCCCGAGCTGCGGCGCCTTGGCGAGCACCTCGCGGCCAACGGCCATCGCTGCCGCGGAGCGGCGCTCGCCGGGCACGGGACAACCCCTGAGGCACTCGAGGCGACCGACCGGCACGATTGGATCGCGTCTGCGCAGGCGGAGCTCGACGCCCTGGCGCACGACTGCGACCAGGTGATGCTGGCCGGGCAGTCGATGGGAGGGACGATCGCGCTGCACCTCGCCGCCACCGATCTGCGGGTCGCCGCGGTGGCCACCTTGGCGGCTCCCGTGTGGCTCTCCGGCACGGTGAGGTGGGTCGTCCCGATGGCCCGGCGTGTCATGCGCTGGCACCGGCCGGGTGACGACATCGATCTGTACGACCTCGCTGCCATCGACGAGCTTCACTCGCACGGTCTGCGTCCCATGCGGGCGATCCAGGAATTCGTCAGCCTTCTCCACGACGTGCGCGATGAGCTGGCGGCGATCCGCGCACCGGTGCTCGTGCTCCATGGTGGACGCGACCGCACCATCGACCCCGCCAACGCTGCCGAGATCGAGCGCCGGCTGGTGTGCAGCCGCGAGGTACGCCGTCAGACCTTCCCGCGCAGCGGGCACGGCATGAGCGTCGACATCGACCGCGAGCAGATCAATGCCGCCGTCCTGGCGTGGTTCGACGGTCACTCACCGTCCGCCGGCGCGGCTTCGCCGGGCGCCGCCTCCGCCACTGGCTGAGCTAGCCGCGCAGCTCCTCGAGCAGGCGGCGCGCCACCTCTGGATCGATCACGGGATTGGTCGGCGGTCCCTCGTCGACGGGGCGGTGGCGTCGAGAGCGCCCGCGATTCGCGGTATCGCGTTCTCCATCACCGCGGGCCGGACCGATGAGCGTGTGCCCGCACGCCGCACACCGCAGCACCACCGCGCTGGCGCCGGCGCCGGCGTACTCACGATGCGAGACGCGCAGCGGAGCACCGCAGCGCGGGCACGGCCGCGCCGCTGTGCGATCTCCGCCCGCCCCTGATACACGGCGTTGCACGACGGTAGATCTCCTTCACCGACATTTACCAAGGCTTGCTCAGAGCGTGACCGATGCCGCCGGCGGCAAGCGTACGGTTCCGTCAGCCATTCGCGTGTCTCACCACACGAGCGGTGCGCCCAATCCAACCCAGGAGCAGCAGATGGCAGCCCGAGAACTGCAGCGGCTCGCCGACGCGAGCGAGAACGATGCCGCTCAGCGGTACATGCGCAGTCAGGTTCTCGCCAGCGTCGTCGCGGATGCGATACGCCGCGCTGACGCGATGTCGCGCCTCGACGCCAGCCTGCGCCTTGCCATGATGCGACGCGTCGCCTGACACTCTGCCTCACTGTCGGCCTCGCCTACAGTGATCCGATGAGGAGCCTTGAACAGCGCCTGCGCACGGTCGTCGATCCCCTCGATACGGTGCACCAAGCGGCTCCGGCAGGTCGCCGCACCGCCGCGGTGCTGCTCCTCTTCGACACCCGGAATCCACGGCTGCCCCTGCTCTTCATGGAACGCACCGCGCATCTCCGCCATCACGCGGGCCAGATCGGCCTTCCAGGCGGGGGCAGCGAACCGCAGGATGCGACCATCGCCGCCACCGCGCTGCGCGAAGCTGGCGAGGAGGCCGGCATCCCCGCCGAAGCCGCCGAGGTGATCGGCCTGTTGCCGCCATTCCTGACTGCAACATCGGACAACTGGCTCACCCCGGTGGTCGCCCTGCAAGATCGCGACTTCGAGCTGCGGCCTGATCCCTTCGAGGTGGCGCGCCTGTTCCGGGTCGATCTGTGCACCCTGATGGAGGCACCGCACTCCCGTCGAACGCTCACCCGCGACGGCATATCGCGCGATGTGCACTTCTACGAAGCGGGTGGCGCGGTGATCTGGGGCGTGACGGGCGCGATCCTGTTCGAGCTGATCGGCCGCGTCAGCGGCGCCTTGGCCTGACCTCCGCCTCAGCGGTAGCGGGGGTGCACAACGAAGGGGTTGGACGCCATCTCCTCGGCGACGGTGGTGCTCAGCCCATGTCCGGGATGCACCACTGTGTCGGGCGGCAGCGCGTAGAGGCGCTGTTCGACGCTGACCAGCAGCCGCTGCCAATCGCCACCGGGGAGATCAGCCCGGCCGACTCCGCGCCGGAAGAGCGTGTCGCCGCTGAGCAGATCGGTGCCGACCAGGAAACATACTGAGCCTCGGGTGTGGCCTGGGGTATGGATCACGCCGATGTCGAGTCCGTGCCAGAGGATGACCTGCCCGTCACTGAGGTCGTCGTCGATCACCACGTCGGCGATGTCCTCGGGGATGCCGGGGAGCAGGCGCATGGTGACCAGCTGCTCGCGGTCGGCAGGGTGGAGGGCGACCCGGCAGCCGTGCGAAGCCACCATGGCGGGGACGCCGTTGACGTGGTCCCCGTGCCCGTGGGTCAGGAGGATGCGCTCGCATCGCCAGCTGTTGCCCTCGAGCAGCTGGAGGGTGCGTGCATTCTGCAGGCCGGGGTCGATGACGATCGCCGCGTCGCTATCGCGGCGGTGCAGGACGTAGCAGTTCTGATCGTAGGTCGGGTCGACGACGACGGTCAGCTCGAGGAGATCGCAGAGCGTTTCCATCGTCAAGCCGTGATGGTGGGGTGCGGGCCCTCATCGGTGGGCAGCGGCAGCATGAAGCCCGCGCTGCGACGTTCGCGACGCTGGGCCGGGACGTCGACGAGGGCGCGCTCGAGGACCTCGCCGACGTTGTCCACGGGGACGATCTCCACGGCGTCGAGGACCTCGCGGGGGATCTCGTCGAGGTCGCGCATGTTCTTGCGCGGCAGGATGAACGTGGTCAGGCCCGACCGATGAGCGGCAAGCAGCTTGTCCTTGACGCCGCCGATGGGAAGAACTCGGCCTCGCAGGGTGACCTCTCCGGTCATGGCGACATCGCGGCGCACTCGGCGACCCGATGCCAGGCTGACCATGGCGGTGACCATGGTGACGCCGGCCGAAGGACCGTCCTTGGGAATGGCGCCGGCCGGGACGTGGACGTGCAGCGCGTGGGTTTCGAAGAAGTCGCGCGGGGCTCCGTACTCGACCGCGTGGACGCGGGCCCACGTCAACGCGGCCCGCGCGGACTCCTCCATGACGCTGCCGAGCTGGCCCGTCAGGGAGAGATCGGGTCGTGCCTCGACCGCCAGCGCCTCGACGGTGACGATGTCACCACCGACCTCGCTGACCACCACGCCGGTGACCGCCCCGACCTCGTCGGCATCCTGCGTCTCGCCGTAATCAAAGCGCTGCGCCCCGAGGAAGTCACTGAGCTGGGCGGGCTCGACGACCACAGATTCGGCACCGGCCGAAAGACGGCGCGGCACCTTGCGGGCGATCTCCGCGATGGTGCGATCCAACTGCCTCACTCCGGCCTCGCGTGTGTAGCCGTGGAGGATGGCCACCAGGGTGTCGTGGGAAATGGTCAGTTCACCATGCTCCAGGCCGTGCTGCTCAAGCTGGCGTGGAAGCAGGTGATTCTCCGCGATGCCCAACTTCTCGGCTTCCGTGTAGCCGCTGATGCGGATCAGCTCCATGCGGTCGCGCAGCGCCGGGCTGATGGTGTCGACCATGTTGGCGGTGGTGATGAAGAGCACGTTGCTGAGGTCGTAGGGGACCTCGAGGTAGTGGTCACTGAACTCGCGGTTCTGCTCCGGATCGAGCACCTCGAGCAGCGCCGCCGACGGGTCGCCGCGGAAGTCCGTGCCAACCTTGTCAATTTCATCGAGCATGATGACCGGGTTGACGGTACCGGCCTGCTTCATCGACTGGATGATTCGGCCGGGGAGCGCACCGATGTAGGTGCGGCGGTGTCCGCGAATCTCCGCCTCGTCGCGGATGCCGCCAAGCGACAGGCGCACGAAGCGGCGTCCCATGGCCCGCGCAACGCTGCGCCCCAGCGACGTCTTGCCCACGCCGGGCGGACCGACCAGGCAGAGGATGGGGGTCTGGAGGCCCCGTCGTGGGCGGGTTGTGACGTCCACCATGGGGTCGGGCGCCGGAACGTCGGCGGCCTCAGGAGCGGGCTCGCCGACAGCCCCGTCCGGCGCCGGCACCGCCCCGGCCTCCTCCACCGCTGCGGCGAGGGTGGCGGCACGGCGCTGCGCGCGATCGCGGACGGCCATCCATTCCAGGATGCGGTCCTTGACCTTGGCGAGGCCGTAGTGATCCTCGTCGAGGATCGCGGCGGCGCGATCGATGTCGATCTGCTCGACCGGCCGCTCGCCCCAGGGGAGATCGATGAGCCAGTCGATCCAGGTGCGCACCATGCCCATCTCCGGCGAGGCGCCGTGGATCTGCTCGAGGCGTGACACCTCCTTGAGAGCGCGCGCCCGGACGGCAGCGGGCATGCCGAGGGCCTCGATGCGCCCGGCGAGGTCCTCGCCCTCTTCGCCCTCGCCCTCGAGCTCGGCGAGCTCTTTGCGGACAGACCTCAGCTGCTCTCGGAGGATGTGCTCGCGCTGCGACTTGTTGATGGTGCGTTGCACGTCCTCGTGGATGCGGGTGCGCATCGAGGCCACCTCGACCTGGCGGCCGAACAGCGGGGCCAGGCGGCGCAGTCGCTCGACCACGTCGAGTGACTGGAGCAGCGCCACGCGCTCCTCGACGGTGAGGTCGGGCGCCGCGGAGGCGATGTCGGACACCCGGGCGGGACCACTGGCGCGGGCCATGGAGGCCGCCACCTCAGGGGGGACCTGGCCGCCGGCGGTGACGTAGTCGGCAAAGAGCTCGCGCACGCTCCCCGCCAGGGCGTCGGCCTCCGTGCCGGTGACGTCACCGTCGTCGACGAGAGCGTACTCAGCCGACCAGTGCTCGCCATCCGTCTCGAAGGAGAGCAGGCGCACGCGCTGCTGGCCCTCCACGAGCGCGTGCGCCCCTGCACCGGGAACCAGCCGGAGAGCACCGACGGTGGCCATCACAGCGATCTCGTGGAGATCGTCAAACCCGACCTCGTCGGGTTCCGCGTCGCGCTGGACGGCGAGGATGACACGGGCGTCTGCATTGACCGCCGCCTGGAGGCCGGCGACGGAGCGGGGTCGTCCTGCCGCCAGCGGCGCCAGCTGATGCGGAAAGACGACGTTGTCGCGCAGTGGCACGACCGGCAGCCGTGTCGGCTGGGAGTCGGCCGGCTTCGGCGGGGCGATCGACGGCTCCGTCATGGGTTGAGGATACCTCCGCGTCCCCGGTTCAACCGCGGCCGCTCCCAGCCGGGTTCGCCACGGCCCAGTCGCGCTCGAAAGCGTCGGCGAAGTAGGCGGTCGCGGCCGCGTGGTCGATGCTCAGCGCCGCCTCCAGCGACGCACCAAGCCCGCCGGCGCTCCAGTTCGACGACATGACCAGGGTGCTGCGATCCACCACCAGGCCCTTCGCGTGACCCGTGGTGCAGCGATCCGGGTCCATGACCCGGGCCGGCACGCCGCGGTCTCGAAGGGTGGCCGCGTCGCCGCCGGCCGGGACGGTGCCGAGGAGCACCCGCACGTCCGCGCCGCCCCTGCGGAGCTCAGCGAGCCGCTCCACCAGCGGCCGGACCTCATGAGCCCACGTGTGCATGTACGGGACCGTCACCAGGCATCGCCGGGTGGGGCTGTCGATCATGGCTTCGATGGCGGTCAGCACCGCGCGGGCGTCGGTGGCCAGCTGGAGGCGGCGCGGGGACACCTCGACCTCGAGCGGGGCGACGCTGGGCTGCGGGGCCCCGACCGGAGGGACCTCGGCAACGCGGTCGACCGCCCACACCGCCGGTGGGGGCGCGGACTCGCGCCAGACCGCGGTGATTCGCGACCGCGCCGTGGCGGCAAGGGTCGGCGCGCCGTCGACAAAGACCCACCACTCGCGCGTCCCCGCCAGAGGCGGCGCGACAGGAGGCAGGAGTCCATGGCGATCCGCCGGGGCGTCCCGCTCGATGAGGTTGCCGGTGCCAACTGCGAGGCGGTCGGCGTCGGCAACGAGCAGCTTCCAATGGGCCTCGCGCAGGCCCTCATGACGCCGGACCCGGCAGGGCACGACGACTCCCCGTTCACGGGCGGCGCGGAGTTCCTCGAAGCATCCCTGATTGGCGCCGCCGTGTCCGTCGAGAAGCAGGCGGACGCGCACTCCCCGTTCGACTGCGCGGGGAAACATCCAGCCGTAACTTGGGCCCGCCTCATAGACCGCGACATCGAGCCGGGACGTCGAGGACCCGACGAATCGGTGCAGCAGAGTGCCCGCTGCGTCCGGCCCCAGCGCGCAGGTGAGTCGGCTCACGATGTCCCGAGTGAGAGGGCGCTGACCAGCATGCGCGGGCCACAATAGGCGCCATCGACGAGATTGAGGGATCGTACCCGCCTCCGCCGCCGTCTCCGCCGAGATGGAGCGCCCACGATCCTGCGTTCCCCTCCTACCCGGCGGCACCCGCACCATCGAATGAGCCGCCGCGCCGTCGCGGCTGGCGGGGCGGGTTGGCCATGCTCCTGGTTGGCCTGTTTGCCGGTGGCCTCATCGTCTTCGCCGGGCTGCACGACCGAAGCGGTTCGAGCGTCGCCGAGGTCAAGGTGAACGGCACTCTCGCCAAGGCCCCAGCGATCGCGGCGGTGGACGTGGCCGCCCGGCTCGGTCCCGCGGTGGGCACCATCATCGCCACCCTCCCAGGCTCCACTGCCCTGGGCAGTGGCTTCGTCATGGCCAGGGATCCGTCCTTCAGCTACCTGGTGACCAACAACCACGTCGTCACCGGCGCCACCGCATTGCACGTCGTCATGCCTGACGGTCACCAGTTCGTGGCCAAGCTGGTGGGAACCGACGCGCTCGATGACATCGCCGTCGTGAGCGTGGCCAGCACGTCGCTGCCTCAGGCAACTTTCGGAACCTCGGCGAAGCTCTCGGTCGGGGAATCGGTCATCGCCATCGGGTCCCCTCTCGGTGACCAGGGATCGGTCACGGTCGGGGTGATCAGCGCGCTGCACCGAACCATCACCGCCGGCGGCGACACCAGCACGTCGTCCGAGACCCTCGAGGACGTGCTCCAGACAGACGCATCGATCAACCCCGGGAACAGCGGGGGCCCGCTCGCCGACAGCGCCGGCAACGTCGTCGGTGTCAACGTGGCCACCGCCGGAAACGCCACCAACATCGGCTACAGCATCCCCGCCGACCTGGCTCGCTACGTCGCGGAGACCCTGATTGCAGGTCACAAGGTGCAGCACCCCTTCCTGGGCGTCAGCTACCTCACCAGCATCGAGGCGGTTCAGAATGGCACAGGCTTCGACGGCCCGGGCGTCTACCTGAAGTCGGTCCCCGGGGGAACGCCTGCCGCCAAGGCCGGATTCGCGGCCGGCGACATCCTGGTCGCCATCGACGGCGTCGCCATTGACGACGGCCTCACCCTTGGCGGTCTCATCCAGCCGCACAAGGTGGGCGACACGATCGCGTGCACTGTGCACCGCGGAGGCCAGACGATGACGCTGAACGCCACCCTGGTGGAACGGCCCAGCGCCTGATCCAGCGCGCGAGGTGCACCGAGGTCGGGCGAGCGTGGTCGGATTCATTCCGATCACGCGAGGGCGGGGACCTACCCTCCCTCGTACATTCGAGCCATCAGCTGCTCTCGGTGGCGCGCACCGTGGCCGGGACCCGCGAGCGGCGCGTGCTCCACGCCGGCTGTCGCTCGACGAACTCGTAGAGCGCGGCCGGTCGCCCCGGACCGTTCTTCACCACCCGACCGGTCGCCCGGACCAACCCCGACTGTTCGAGTCCGCGACGGAAGTTGGACGGCTCGTAGGTCACCCCACTGATCGCCTCGAACACGCGCCGCGCCTGGGGCATGGTGAACTGCTCCGGGAGGAGGCCGACCGCGATGTTCGACCACCACACCTTTCCCCGCAGCCGCTCGACGCCGTCGGCGATCACCGCTGCGTGGTCGAAGGCGAGCGGCGGGAGGGGGGCGACCGGGAACCAGCGCGCCGCCGACTCCTGCTCCCGCAACACGGCGGCGTCGATGAGGCCGAGGTAGGCGACCGACGGGATCCATCCCCGGGGATCCCGATTGGGATCACCGTAGGTCTGCAGCTGTTCCATGTACACAGCCCCGACCCCAGTCTTCTCGGTGAGCTTGCGCTGGGCAGTCTCCTGGGGATGCTCGTCTCCACTCATGAACCCGCCGGGCAACGACCACATACCGGCGTGCGGCTCCTCCTCGCGCCGCACCAGCAGCACATGCAGCCGCCCGGC
Organism: Candidatus Dormiibacterota bacterium; assembly: GCA_036732145.1. Classification (GTDB taxonomy): domain Bacteria; phylum Chloroflexota; class Dormibacteria; order Aeolococcales; family Aeolococcaceae; genus Aeolococcus. The sequence continues at coordinate 25,275 of DAINCY010000015.1, read as the reverse complement.
CACCGGTGCCAGCACCACGGGGAGCGCGGTGAGACCGGCGGGAGCGGAAAACCCGGCGCTGTTGACGGCGTGCATGGGTGTGTCCATCTCGGCGCCAACGTAACAGTCCGGCGCACGGCGCGCGGACGACCGGCGAGTCCACCCGGTCACGAACGTGTCGCGCCTCTCGCCGCCGATCGATGGGTCGTGAACCGTCCGTCACAGACTCGCAATGAAAAGCCCGGTGCACGGCCTTACGCTGCAAGTGCAGTGAACCGGTCAAACGAGCCGACCTCTCGCCCCCTTGGCGTGCCACTCTCGCCGCGCCGTCGCTTCGTCCCTCCCGCCGCGGTGCGATTCGCCCAGCTGTGCCTCCTCTTCCGCATCGTGTTCGTCGTCGGACTGGTGCTCATCGCCCCCTCGGGACCCATCCCGACCGGTCTCACGGTTCCCGGGTTCGGCCATCTGACCCTCCCTGGCACGGCCACCTGGAGCGCCCTGGCGCTGTGGATGGTGGCCGGCAGCGCCTTCGAAGGCGCGCTTGTGCTTCGCCTGGGGCGGCTGAGGACCGGAAGCCGGCGGGTGATCCTTCTCGTCGAGTGCATTGTGATCGCGGCCAGTGGGTTGTACACCGCGGCTGGGCTCAAGATCGCGCTTGTGCCGCTGGTCAGCGCGATCGCCGTGGTGGTGCTGCTCCGCCTCGACCACGTGCGCCACTCCTTCAATCGCGCTCAGGCACAGCGGAGAGTCCAGTGGCAGATCATCCCCGGCGTCCTCTTCAACGGGTACGCGCTGCCCGATCCGCTCGCGGTCAAGGAGATCCAGCGGATTGGCTACCGCGTCGGGATCGACTGTGAGCGCTCGGAAACACGCGCGTCGGAGATGTCCAGGGTATAGCCGACGGCGGCCTCGCGACGGCCCGCCACCAGGAAGCTGCCGTCCCCGAAAGCGACGCAGCCACGGGCCTCGTAGTAGCGTCGCGCGCTGGCCCGGGACAGCGTCCACACCTCCATGCGGACGCATCGCCGGCGGCGAAGCTCGTCGACGGATCGCTCCCAGAGAGCGGTTCCGACACCCCGCCCCTGCTGCTCGGGAAGCACATAGAAAGCTGCCAGTTCCCCATCACCACTGCGCAGCATTCCGAGACCGGCCACGCCGATGATTCGCCCCCCGCGCCGGGCCGCAAGGGTCCCGGCGGGCGCGAGCCGACCGGCGACCCAGCTGCCCTGGCCCTCGAGGCTGCCGTCGAAGATCCCATCGATCTCGGCGCGCGTGAAGATGTGTGAGTACGCCGACAGCCATGCGGCGCGGACCACCTCCACCCGCGCCTCGCGCTCGGTGATCCCGTCACTCCAGCCGATGGCAACCTCGCTCAAGGGCGGGGCACAACCTCCTGCCCGGTCACCACCAACTCGATGGAACGCGCCATGGCCATGGCGAACTCGCGACGCTGAGCGGTGTCGGTGGCGGCATCCACGTGCCTGCCCGCCCGGCGATGTTCGATCCACGGCGGCACACCGCGACCGATGAGCTCGCTGTCGACGCGCGCCCCGACCTGGCAATCGTCACCTTCGTCGACTTCGATGGTGATGCGGGTGCGGACGGCGCTACCGTCGACCATCTTCCAGGTCTTTGCCCACGTGCGCGTGTTCCCACCCGGGGTCAGGGTCATGGTCACTGGGTCGGCGATCAGCGTCGCGTTGCTGTCGGCCGCGACCCGTGCGAGCAGCTCACGGATGCGTGAGTCGAGCTCGCGGCCCACCCAGCCCACCAGCGAGGGAGCGCGGTTGTCGATGTCGGGCAGACCGGCCACCACCTCGGACCCCTCGATCGCCGTCATGGTCGAGGCGTGACGCCGGCAGAAGGCGCCACCGGCCACGCTGACCATGTGGAAGGGGCACCACGCCGTCGCGCACTGCCGGGATCGCTTGTCGACGTAGCTGCAGAGCCGCCCATCGCGCCGGCGGCAGCCGTCCGCTGCGCACCTCTCACGACCTGCGGCGACCGGTGCGAGATCACCCTGTTGTGGCTGCGGACGTCGGCGGAACACGCATCTCCTCCCTGGGAAAACCCCCACCGCTCTTCATGGTGATGCCGCTGCCAGCTTCCGTCAAGCACACGCATCAATGACCTCGTTCGCGTCGCGGGCGTCACGCGCCCGCACACGTCGGTCGGCTCCCACGTGCTTCGAGGGGCCGTCAGGCGGTTGAGTCAGTGACCTGTCTCTTATACACA
>DAINCY010000015.1:0-23051 GCA_036732145.1 Candidatus Dormiibacterota bacterium | reverse complement strand
GTCGGCGCCCTCCCCGGTCCAGCCGGTCTGGTGCGAGGCGCCGAGGCCGGCGCCGGTGTCGCCGTGGAAGTACTCGTGGAAAGGGATCTGGTCGTGCCAGGCGGGGTCCGCCTGAAGCCGTGCATCGGAGCCGAGGACCGGTCGCCTACCGTGGGCGTCCTCGGTGAACAGCGACACCAGCCGGGCTGAGAGATCGGACGCCACCTCCCCGAGGTGGCAGCGCTGCCCTGACCCGGTCGGGTATTCGACGGTGAAGTCGTCGCCGACGAAGAGGCGGTAGCGGCGCAGAGCCTCGATCACCAGGTGGTTGATCGGGAACCACACCGGCCCGCGCCAGTTGGAGTTGCCACCGAACAGGCTCGACGTGGACTCGCCCGGCTCGTAGTCGAGGATCGCCGCGGTCCCACCGATGTCGATCTCGAGGGGATGCTCGAGGTGGTAGCGTGACAGGGCCCGCAGGCCATGGTCGGACAGGAATTCGGCCTCGTCTAGGACGCGGCTGAGGATGCGCCGCAGACGGTTCGGGTCGACCGGACTGAGCAGACGGCGACCGCCGCTGGCCTCGTCCTCCACGTGGGCTATGACCCGGCCGAACTCCGGCCTGTTGCCCAGGAACCAGTCCATCCGGCGCACGAATGAGGGGAGGTCGGTCTTCACCCCCGGCTCCATGACCGTCACCGCACACAGCGCGATGAGCCCCACTGCAGAATGAGCGCGTACCGGGATGCGCATGTCGTTGTCGGCGTGCAGCACGTCGTAGTACCAGCCGTCGTGGTCATCCCAGAGCCCCTGCACATCCATGGCCTGGGCGATGTATGCGAAGTGTTCGAAGAACTTGGTCGCGACATCCTCGTAGGTGATGTCATGGCGGGCGAGGATCAGCGCCATCTCCAGCAGGTTGAGGCAGTACATGGCCATCCACGCGGTGCCGTCGGACTGCTCGAGGCGTCCCGCGCTGGCCGGAAGCGTCGAACGGTTGAACGGCCCGATGTTGTCGAGGCCGAGGAATCCGCCCTGGAACACGTTGTTGCCGCCCGCGTCCTTGCGGTTCACCCACCAGGTGAAGTTGATCAGCAGCTTGTGGAAGATGCGTTCCAGGAAATCGAGGTCCCGTGCGCCGTCGATCTCGAACACGCGCAGCGCCGCCCACGCATGCACCGGCGGATTGACGGCATCGAACGACCACTCGTAGGCGGGCAGCTGACCGTTGGGATGCATGTACCACTCGCGACAGAGAAGGATGAGCTGTCGCTTGGCAAATTCGGCGTCGACATGGGCCAGTGGCACGCAGTGAAACCCGAGGTCCCACGACGCAAACCATGGGTACTCCCAGGTGTCGGGCATGGAGAGGACGTCGACAGCGTCGAAGTGCCGCCAGCCGCCATTGCGCACGGCGCCGCGGCCGGCCGGCGGGACCGGGCCGGCGGGGTCACCGTCCAGCCAGCGGGTGATGTCGAGGTGATAGAACTGCTTGCTCCACAGCATTCCGGCGAAGGCCTGTCTCATGACCGCTGCCTCGTCTGGACTGGCATCGGCGGGGGTCAGAGCGGCATAGAATTCGTCGGCCTCCTGACGGCGCGTGGCGATGAGCGCAGCGGCGCCGGCAGGATCGGCCGCCGAGTCGGAGAGGCGCACGGTGACGGTTGCGGTCGCCCCCGCTGCCGCGCTGAGCACGTAGTGCAACGCAGCCTTGGTGCCGCGCCGCGCGGGGTTGACGGTGGCCGCGCCGCTGACCACGTGATCGTTGATGCCGTCCTTGGGAAACGAGGGCCCCGGCGCGCCCCACAAACGCTGCGTGTTGGTCTCGTTGTCGCAGAACAGCGGTTCCGCGGTGCCGTCGCCGACCAGCACGCGCCGGCCCAGGGTGCGATGCTCGGCGACGATGGTGTTGCCGGCGGCACGGAGTTCGGGCCGGGGCATGCCCCGCCTCCACGACCAGGTGTTGCGGAACCACATCGTGGGCAGCAGGTGCAGCGTGGCCGCCTCGGGGCCCGCGTTGCGCGCGGTGATGCGCATCACCATGTCCTCGGGCGTTGCCTTCGCGTACTCGACGGTGATCTGCCAGTAGCGGTTCTCATCGAAGACGCCCGTGTCGAGGAGCTCGAACTCCGGTTGGGTGCGGTCCCGCCGCGCGTTCTCCTCGATGAGACGCTCGTACGGGAACACCGACTGCGGGTAGTGGTAGCGCCACTTCATCCATGAGTGCGTCGGCGTGGAGTCGAGGTACCACCAGTACTCCTTGACGTCCTCGCCGTGATTGCCCTGCGTGTTGGTGAGGCCGAAGCCGCGCTCCTTGAGAATCGGGTCGACGCCGTTCCAGAAGGCGATGGCGAGGCAGAGCCGTTGCTCGATGTCACAGATGCCGGCGAGGCCGTCCTCGTTCCACCGGTAGGCTCGCGAGCGCGCGTGGTCATGCGGGAAGCTGTCCCAGGCATTGCCGTCGGCGCTGTAGTCCTCGCGCACAGTTCCCCATGATCGCTCGCTCAGGTAGGGTCCCCAGCGCCGCCAGCGCGTGGTCCGCGCATCCGCCTCCGCCAGCCTGCGCCCTTCGGCTGTCGCGCGGGTGGCGTCGCTCACCGGGGCAGTCTAGCCGTCGCCCGCAGTCAGATCCGTTCGCGGCATGGTTGCCGCCCTCAGCCTCCATCGCCAGGGTCTGCCCGGCTCGCGGCGCAGCACCTGGCGACTCTCCAGCAGCACCAGGTGGGCGAGCGTCTCACCGACCGCGGCACGACGCATGTGTCCGTGAATCTGTTCCCAGGCGCGCGACCACGGGAGCAGACGCGTGACCTCCCAGCAGGTGGCCCCGGGTTGGTCGTGGATGGCGCGCTCCACAACAGCCAGGCGCTGGGCGTGATGCACGAGCAACTCGTCGACGCGTGCCGCCAGCGGGGCAAACCGCCACTCGTGCGCCGGCAGAACCTCATCGACATCGAGGTCGCGGACGGCCCGGAGCGAGTCCAGGAAGTCGGCGAGAGGATTGCCGGGCTGCTGTACATGGATGGTGACACTGGGACTGATCCGGGGCAGGACATGGTCCCCGCTGAGCAGCACGCGGCGGTCGCGGTCGAGGAAGCAGACGTGACCGGGGGAATGCCCCGGGGTGTGGAGGGACACGATGTCCCAGCCGCGCAGGTCGACCCGCCGGCCATGCTCGAGGAGCACGTCGGGCTCCGCCTGGCCGACGAATTCGCGCACTCCCATCGACGCCTCGCTCAACTCGGCGATCACGCCGGCGGGCACTCCGCAGTCGGCGAGAAGTCCGCGCATCTGCGCGACCACCGCGGTGACCCCGGCGCCGTACCGGCCGGGCAGGAGCGCCGCGTCGGCGGGATGAAGAGCCACCCAGGCGCCACTCGCCTCGCGCAGACGGCCGGCGAGTCCATAGTGATCTGGATGGATGTGCGTGATCAGCGCTCCGCGCACGTCGCCGACCGCATATCCGGCCACCGCGAGCCCGTCGACAAGTGCTTGCCACGCTGCCTCGGTGTTCCAGCCAGTGTCAACGACGGCGACACCATCGTCCAGCTCGAGGAGGTGCACGATGACGTACCGCAGCGGGTTGTCCGGAATGGGCACTGGCACCGACCACAGCTGAGGTCGGACCTCTTCCACGGCGGGAAGCACGCCGTCGCGCCACGCCTGGCGCTGCGCCGTCCCGGTCACCTCCACAGAGCTCACGACGGCGGATCCTGGGCAATCAGGCGACGGCCTCCTCCACGCCGACGTGGTCGCGGTTGCTCGTCGGACGGCTTGTGTCCGAGAACGGACGGATTTCGCAGGACGCCCACGGTATGGTGGCGGATGTGACGAGCACGCCGCCGCTTGCGACCGCTGTCGATGAGGTATCGGATGTCGCCCGCGCCGCGGTCGCCTTCGTGAAACCACGGCTGCGCGGCGTGCTGCACGCTCTCGCCTTTCCGGTGTCTCTGCTGGCCGGTGCCTGGGCGATCCTCCACGCTCCTGCGGGGACGGCCCGGACGTCGACCGCCATCTACGCGGCCACGCTCAGCGCCTGTCTTGGGGTGAGTGCTCTGTACCATCGCGGCCATTGGTCGACGAGGATGCGAGCGTGGCTGCGACGGGTCGACCGCGCCACCATCTTCCTGCTCATCGCCGGGACGTTCACCCCCATTGCGGTCATCGCCCTGTCCGGATGGTTGACCGTGACCACGCTCGCTGTGGTGTGGGGTGGGGCCGTGATCGGCTGTGTCCTCGCCACCTTCTGGACCGACGCCCCGGTGGTCATCGAGGTCGGCCCGTACATCGCGGTGGGGGCCTTCGGCGTTGTCCTGCTGCCGCGCCTGCTCGACAATCTTGGCCCAGTCGGCGTGGGGATGCTGGCGCTCGGCGGCGCGGCCTACGTCACCGGCGCGATCGTGTACGCGCGGCAGCGGCCCAACCCGTGGCCGCGCACCTTCGGATTCCACGAGATCTTTCACACGCTTGTGGTCGCCGCCGCGGTGCTGCAGTGGATCGTGATCACGCACTGGGTGCTGCCCGCGGGATGACGGATGCGCGATGGTCGCGTCACCCGCGGACATCGGCCCTGGCGTGCACCGGTGCGGGCCGCTTCGGGTACACCACCAGCCCCCGCGGGCTCGGCACGAAGCCGCCCGCGCGCAGCCTCGCGGCGAGGGGGTGCGACGCCGCCGGCTCCGAGTCGATCGTCTGCAGGTCGAGACGGCCGGTGCGTACGGCCACGCGCGAGAGCGCCGCGATGTCCTCGTCGTCAGCCTCGCCGCTGGTGAGCATGGACCGCCCGCCTCGCTCGATGAAGAAGCGAAGCTCGCCGCCGCGCAGCACGGTGTAGGCACCGGCAGCTCTCGCAGCCCGGCCGGCGAGCGCGGGCCAGGGAAGCACGGCGCCGTACGGGTTGGCGGGATCGACCGCCGCGAGAAGGACTGTGGTGGCAACCCCGGTCCGCTGCGATCTCAGCCCGTCGACGGCGCCGGGCAGCGCGAACTGCGCCGCACCGCACCCCTCCACAAAGTAGCCGCGGCGGATTCTGCCCGCCTCCTCCATGGCGCGCAGCACCGGGTACAGCGCGGCAAACCCGCCCGGCACGCTGTCGGCGGCCACCGCCTCGCGGGTGAGCACGCCGTGGCGCCGCAGCAGCGCTTGGGCGAGCGCGATGCCGCGCTCGGTGGCGACGGCGCCGGACTGCTCCGGAGAGCCGAGCACTGACCAGCGACCCTGTGCGCGCGGCGGCACAAGCCGCATCAGCGGACGGCGCGGATGGCGGCGCACCGGGCCGAGGAAACGCAGCGGCTGGAGGGTGTCGTTGGTGACCTCGCCCGCCCACACCAGGTCGTACAGGCCGTCCACCACCTCGTCGAGGGGAGTGCCGGGGCAGGCGTCCAGGAGATCGCGTACAAACGCCGCCCCGCGCGTCCGGAGTCGCTCACGGATGCCGTCATGGAGCCCGGATTGCGGTGGGTCCAGCGGAAGCGCCAGCAATGAAGCGGCGTCGCCTCGGAGAAAGAGCGCGATCCGGCCGTCCTCGCGGCCCAGAGCTCCTCTGCCCTGCCAGACCACCTCTCCGGCTGCGATGAGCTCGTCGAGCAGGCGGCTGTCGTAGCCCATCCGCGCCGGGAGGATGTCGCGTTCGAGCACGGAGAGCGCGATGGTCATTCCCTGGAGCTGCGTGATCACCTCGAGGAGGCGCTCATGGCCGCGCCCGTCCGATCCGACGCCCTGCCACGCCGGAAGGAAGCGCGCCAACGTCGTGGCCGGAACCGCCTCGACCTCGCGGCGGAGGGCGGCGAGCGAGCGCCGGCGGAGGCGCCGCAGCACCTCAGGGTGGCAGTACTCTCGGTCGCCGCCCCCCGGGCGGAAGTGGCCCGCGATGACGTCCCCGTTGCGAGCCAGGGCGGCGAGAACCTCGACGACACGGGCGACGGGGATCGCCCAGCGCGTGGCCACGTCGCCCGCGACGAAGGGCACGTGGGTGCGCGCGTACCGCCGGACCAGCGCGGCCAGGGCGTCGGTGGTGCCGGCGACGTGGGCGGCGGCCAGTCCCGGCGGAAGGGCCACGCCGAGAGCGTCGCGGTAGAGCCCTGCGTCGTCGGCGGCGATGACACGCTGCTGGCCCGCCAGACGGACGCGCAGCGCTCGCCGGGCCGCTATCAGCTCCTCGAGCCACACTGGCGTGATCCCTCTGGCGGAGGCCTCGACCTCTGGCAGATCGCCGATGGCGCGGAGAGCATCGAGCGCAGCGTCGGCGTCGCGAGGGTGCACCAACACGTCGAGACGCTGGAGCTCGACCTCGGTGGCGTCGATGGCGTCGGTGTCGAGCAGCTCGCGCAGGTCGTCACTGCCCAGCAGGTCTGCGAGCAATTCGCGGTCGAGGCTGAGCGCGTGGGCGCGACGTTCGGCGAGCGGCGCGTCGCCGTCGTACATGTACTGGGCGATGTACTCGAAGAGCAGCGAGGAGGCCACTGGGGACGGGTGCGCGGTCTCAACCTCGACAACGCGGATCTGGCGAGCGCGCACCGCCCGCATGATGCCGGCCATGGCGTCGAGGTCGAAGACATCGCGGAGGCATTCGCGGTAGGTCTCCGCGAGAATGGGGAACGACGGGTGCCGGGACACCACCTGGAGCAGGCCGGCGCTGCGCTGACGCTGCTGCCACAAGGGCGTCCGCTGTCCGGGACGGCGCCGCGGCAGCAGCAGCGCACGCGCGGCGTTCTCGCGAAAACGTGAAGCGAACATGGAGCTGCCCTCGAGCTGCTCGGTGACCTCTGTGACCACCGCGTCCGGATCGAGGAAAAGGCAGGCGGTGTCGGGAAGACGGTCGATGTCGGCGACGCGCAAGGCGAAGCCGTCGTCGCTGTGGATGGCCTGGACCTCCGAGCCGACCTGGTCGCGCAGCCGCTGCGCCGACACCAGCGACCACGGCGCATGCACGCGTGCGCCGAACGGCGTGAGCACGCAGAGTCGCCAGTCGCCCAGTTGATCGCGAAAACGCTCCACGACGATGGTGCGGTCGTCGGGGACGGCGCCGGTTGCCTGAGCCTGGTCGGCGAGGTGGTCGATGAGGTTGCGGGCGGCTCTTTCGTCGAGGCCTGCGCGCGAGCGAAGTCGTTCGAGAGCCGTGGCCTCGTCGACGCTCACGAGCTCGCGCACCATGGCGCCCACCGCCACGCCAACCTCGTACGGCCGGCCGACGGAATCGCCGTGCCAGAACGCGATCTTTCCCGGTTCGCCGGGAGCGGGGAGAACCAGCACCTGCTGGGGGGTGATCTCCACGCACCGCCAGCTGGTGGCGCCGAGGATGAAGATCTCCCCGGGGCGCAGCTCGTAGACCATCTCCTCATCGAGCTCGCCGACGCGGCGACCGTCTTCGAAGATGTTGACGCTGTACAGGCCGCGGTCCGGAATGGTGCCGCCGCTGGTGACAGCCAGCAGCTGGGCGCCGGCGCGGCCGCGCACCGTGCCGGCGACCCTGTCCCAGACGACGCGGGCCCGAAGCTCGGCGAACTCCTCGGAGGGATACCGACCGTCGAGCATGTCGAGGGTTGCCTCGAAAGCGCGGGGGCTGAGGTCGGAGAACGGGTAGGCCCGCAGGATGGTGCGCAGCAGGTCGTCGACGTCCCAGGTGTCGAGGGCGGCCATGGCGACGATCTGCTGGGCGAGCACATCGAGGGGGTTGCGGGGGACGCGCGTCTCCTCGATGGCACCCTCGAGCATGCGCTCGGCGATGGCGGCCGCCTCGACGAGGTCGCCGCGGTGCGTCGGAAAGATGGTGCCGCGCGAAGCGACCCCGACGCTGTGACCAGCGCGCCCGATTCGCTGCAGCCCTGCGGCGACCGTCAGAGGCGAGCCCACCTGCACGACGAGATCGACCGCTCCCATGTCGATGCCGAGCTCGAGTGAGGAGGTGGCGACGATCGCCGCCATCCGGCCCTCCTTGAGCATCTCCTCGGCGGCGGTGCGCTGCTCCCGGGCGATGGAACCATGATGGGCTCGCACCAGTTCCTCACCGGCGAGATCGTTGAGCTGACCGCTCAGGCGCTCGGCGAGACGGCGTGAGTTGACGAACACGATCGTCGACCGGTGGGCCCGAATCAGCTCGAGCAGTCGCGGCGCAATCGCCGGCCAGATGCTCCGGCGCGGCACATGCACCGCCGATGCGTCGCCGCCACGCTGCGTTCCGGAGTCGAGGTCGGTCATGTCATCGACCGGGACCTCGATCGTGAGCTCCATGGGCTTGCGAACGCCGGCATCGACGATGACCACCTCACGGTCACAGCCTCCGAGGAAGCGCGCCACCTCACTGAGAGGACGTTGGGTGGCGGAGAGGCCGATCCGTTGGGGGTCGGCGTCGGTGAGTGCGCAGAGGCGCTCGAGGCTGAGCGCGAGGTGGGCGCCGCGCTTGCCACCCGCCAGCGCGTGGATCTCGTCCACGATCACTGTGGTCACGCTGCGCAGGGTTTCCCGTGCCGCACTGGTCAGCATGAGGAAGAGCGATTCCGGAGTGGTGATGAGGATGTCCGGGGGATGGCGCACCATGTCGCGCCGCTCGGACGACGGTGTATCCCCGCTGCGCACTGCAGCGCGCGCCTCGCGGAACACCTCCCCGCGGCGCTCCGCCTCCAGGGCAATGCCGCGCACGGGGGCGCGCAGGTTGCGTTCGACATCCACGGTGAGGGCTTTCAGGGGAGAGATGTAGAGGACGCGGCAGCGCTGACGCTCCTCGGGCAGCGGGGAGCGGCCGAGGCTGTCGACGAACCACAGGAACGCGGCCAGGGTCTTGCCGCTGCCGGTCGGCGCGCAGAGCAGCGCATGCCGGCCCGCGGCGATCTCCGGCCATCCCTGGGTCTGCACCTCGGTGGGCTCTCCGAGGGCGTCGCCGAACCACCGCTGCGCAGCCGGTGAGAAGAGGGTCAGCGACTCCACGGCGACGATGATCCCGCACCCGGCGTGCGCCTCGGAGTCGCGGGCTGCTGCAGTAGGCTGCCGCACGTCCGCGCCAGTGCCACGAGGTGTCTGACATGGCCAACAGCCAGGCGGCGACCATCGACGCCATCGCCGGCTGCTGCGCGAGCATCGAGCAGACGTGCGCCGGCCTCGACGATGCCGGCTGGCACCGACCCACGGCGCTGCCCGCCTGGGACGTCCAGGACGTCGTCGCTCACCTGGGCTCGCTCGAGGCGATGTTCCTGGGCAGGGACGAGCCGCCCCATGAGCCCGCCGCCGTCGACCACGTCCGCAATCCGCTCGGCGCGCTCAACGAGCGCATGGTCGACCGCCGGCGGAGCTGGTCGGGAGCCGAGGTGCTCGACGAGTTTCGCGAGGTGACCGCGTTGCGCCTGGACGAGCTCCGCGCTCTCGACGAGGACGGGTTGGCCCGCCAGGTCCCCTCCCCCACAGGCGGAACGGTGTCGCAAGGCGCGTTCCTGGGCATCCGGCTCTGGGATTTCGTCGTTCACCACATGGACATCTGCGAAGCGCTGGGCGTGGAGTCCCCGATCGACACCCCGGCGGGGAGGCGCGTCCTCGACGAGATGCTCACGCTTCTGCCCCGCGCCGTCGGCAAGGGCGGCACCCCCGAGGGCACCGTGGTCGCAGTTGAGATCATCGAACCCCTCCCCCGGTCGGCGGCGGCAGAGATGCGTGGTGGCCGGGGTCGTCCCGCAGATCCCGCGGCGGGGGAGGCGACGCTGCACCTTCGCGCCTCCCCCACCGCCTTCCTTCGCGTCGCCACGGGTCGCCGCTCCCCGGCTGACGCCATCGCGGGTGGCGCCATCGAGGTGGATGGCGACACCGAGCTGGCCGCCGCCGTCCTGACCGCGATCAACGTGGTGCCCTGACAGGGGCGCGCTTCATCAGAGCTCCAGCGGGAGGGCGAGCTGGCCGTTGCGCCGTGCGCGCGGTGGGGATGTCTGAGGCCGTCGCACCATCGCGTATGGCTGCAGCCGCGCCGGAGCCGGGATCAACGGCTGGCGGCTCAGCACCGCCCTGAGCCTGACCTGATAGTGCCCCGGAGCCGGTCGGTCGATGCCTGCGGGCGCCTGCTGGGCCATGGCCAGATCATCAAAAGGGCCGGCGACAAGAGTGTGTCGCCGGCCCCTGTGAGGGGAGTTTCGTGTCGGGTCAGGCCGCCTGCTGCAGGATGGCCTCGATCTCCAGGGTGAGCTCGATGGTCTCGCCGAGCACCACCACGCCGTTGGTGACCGCGCCGAAGCTGACGCCGAAGTCGTTGCGGTTGATCTTGCCGCGAGCCGTGAACCCGGCCCGGGTGCCGCCCTGGACGTCCGGTCCGAAACCGTTGGCCTCGATCTGCAGCGGAACCTGCTTGGTGACGCCGCGCAGGGTCAGCTCGCCGTCGATGACCGCGAACTTCCCGTCCTCCACGAGCGGCCCGGTCGAGCGGTACGTCGCAATCGGGTACTTGTCGGCGTCGAAGAAGTCACCGGAGCGCACGTGGTTGTCGCGCATCTCGTTGTTGGTGTCCACGGAGGCGACTCGGATGTTGGCCGTGATCTGGGAGTCGTGGGGATCCTGGCCGGTCACGAGCTCGCCGTCGAAATCGCGGAAGTGGCCCCGCACCTTGCTCACCATCATGTGGCGGGCGGTGAACGAGATGTCCGAGTGGACGGTGTCGATGATCCAGCGACCGGCGACGTAGCCCGGGATTTCGGTGTCTGTCGGGGTGGCGATGGCGGTGGCAGTCATATCAGCTCCTTTTTGAACGTTCAACTGTTGCTGAGTAGACTATCACCAGGAAGTTGAGATGTCAAACTTTCTGAGGTACACTACCTTCATGGCTTCCGCAACCGCGACCACCCCCTGGCTTACCGACGAGGAGCAGCGCGCCTGGCGGGCCTTCGGCCGCGCCGCTCGCCTTCTCTTCGCGCAGCTCGACCACGACCTCTCACGCGATGCCGGCATGGCGCCGGGCGCGTATGAGCTCCTGGTCCACCTCTCCGAAGCACCCAACAGGTCTCTGCGCATGAACGAGCTCGCGGAGGCCACCCTCAGCTCCCCGAGCCGCATCACGCACGCCGTCGGGCGGCTGGTCGACCTCGGCTGGGTGGAGCGCATCACCTGCCCAAGTGATCGACGGGGATGGCTGGCGGTACTGACCGACGAGGGCCACGCCGCGCTCGTTGGAGCGGCGCCACGGCACGTCGAGCACATCCGCGCCCACCTCTTCGACGGTCTCTCCGAGCAGGATGTCGCCGACCTGGGGCGAATCTCCGAGACCATCCTGGCCCGGCTGCCCGCGTCGGGATCGGGAGGCGGTGGCTGCCCGGACGAGTAGGCAGAACTCGACGGCAAGCCGCGGCCGCGGCCACGATCGGTGGGGTCGCTGTCACGTATCGTCGCCTGCGATGCCCAAGCCCGCCGCAGAGCCCACCCCAGCCCCTGCCGACGGGCCCCTGCTCGAGGCCCGCTGGCCGGCGTCGCTGGCGATCGTCGCCGCCATCGCGCTGTACGTGACGCTCCCCGATTCCCTGGTTCTCGGGCCGGCCTGGGTGGTGCCCGTGCTCGAGGGGGCAATCCTCGTCCCGCTGACGGTGGCCAGGCCGCACAGGCATGCCGGGGAGTCGGGGAAGAGCCGGATCGCCGCCATCGTGCTCATCGCGATCGCCAACGTCGGCAACGTGGCCTCCCTGTGGCTTCTCCTCCACCTGCTGCTGACCGGAGTGCACCTCAGCGGACGTACGCTGGTGTTCTCGGCGATCGAGATCTATCTCACCAACGTGATCATCTTCGGGCTGTGGTACTGGGAGCTCGACGGTGGCGGCCCGGCCGCGCGACTGGCCGGCAGGGCGCCGTACCGGGACTTTCTCTTCCCCCAGATGAACGTGCCCGACAAGGCGCCCCCCGGCTGGCGCCCTGCATTCGTCGACTATCTCTACGTCTCGCTCACCAACGCCACCGCCTTCAGCCCCACGGACACCATGCCCCTGACGCGCAAGGTCAAGCTGTTGATGGGCATCCAATGCCTGGCATCGCTCCTCACCGTCGCGCTGGTCGCCGGCCGTGCCGTCAACATCCTCACCTGACGTCGATGAGCCAGCGATATGAGAGCGGCGAGAAATTCCTTCGCGTCATCCAGCTGTTCCAGCGGCTCTCCGACACCCAGGCAGGCCTGACCACCCGCCAGCTCGCCGATCAGCTCGAGGTCACAACGCGCACCGTGCAGCGCTACATCAGCACGCTTCGCGACAGCGCGGGGATCGACATCGAGGAGGTGGATGGGCGCTTCCGCATCGGCTCTCGCAGCCGCCTACCGGCGATGCAGCTCGACCACTACCAGGCGACTGAGCTCCTGCTCGCCGTTCGAGCAATGCAACAGATGCGCTCCGAGCAGGAGCCGGCGTTGATCGGAGCTCTGGCGCAACTGGCGCGCGCTCTCAGCGTGCCGGTGGTGACACGGTACCTGCAGGGATTGATCGCGGCGTCCGAACGGCGCCCCGCGCGCGGCGAACGCCACGATGTGGAGCGGGTGGTCGTCGACGCGTTCGTGCGTCGCCAATGCGTCGAGATCGGCTACCGCGATGCCGAGGGACGGGAGACGCGCCGGGTTCTTCGCCCCTATTTCCTCGAGCCGCGCGCCGAGAGCCGCACTCTCTACATCTTCGCGCACGACGAGATGTCCGGTGAGGTCCGGCCGTTTCGCATTGACCGGGTGCGCGACGCACGGCTTCTGACCCAGACGTTCACCGTCCCCGACGACTTCGACATCGACGCTGTCGTCAGCGGTTCGTGGGGCATCTGGCAGGCGCCCGGCCAGGACGATGTCATCCTCCGTTTCGACCGAGCCATCGCGGAGCGCGCACGCGAGGCGCTCTGGCACCGCGGCGCGGCCATCTCGGAACGCCAGGACGGCGACATCGAGGCGCGGATTGCCGTCGCCAGTGAGGTCGAGATGCGATCGTGGGTGCTTGGATGGGGCGGCTCTGTCGAGGTCATCGCGCCGCCTTCACTGCGAGAGCACGTCGCCAGTGCTCTCCGGCGCGGCGCCCAGCGCTACCAATCGAACTGACCACCGTCGCCATCGCTGGGGGGCACGCGACCACCGGGCGGGGAGTGGCGTCAGTCGCTGAGCCGGCTTGCCACAATAGGGCGAACGCTTCAGGAGGTATTCACATGTCCATCGCCACCGATTCGGTCGCCGCCCGCATCCAGTCGGTCCTCACCGAGCAGCGCACCGAGCTGCGCCACGTTTCCCTCGACATCCACTCCCACCCCGAGACAGGGTTCGAGGAGACCCGCGCCTGCGCGACCCTCTGCGGACTGCTCAAGTCGCAGGGATTCGAGGTGCGCCGCGATGTGTCCGGCATGCCCACCGCCTTCATCGCCGACGCCGGCAGCGGCGATGGCGGTCCGCGGGTGGCCTTCGTGTGCGAGTACGACGCACTCCGCGGCCTCGGCCACGCCTGCGGACACAACCTCATCGGCACAGCATCCGCTGCAGCGGGGATCTCCCTGCTGCAGGCGCTGAGGGAGAGCGGTATCGAAGGGCAGGTCCGCGTGGTGGGAAGCCCCGCCGAGGAGGGCGGCGGCGGCAAGATCCCGCTCGTCAACGACGGCGTCTTCGACGACTGCGACTCGGCCCTGATCCTCCATCCCACCGACCGGACCATGGCCGTGATGTGGGCGCTCGCCTGCACGCACTGGAGGTGGACGTTCACCGGTCGCGCCGCCCATGCCGCCGGCGATCCCGACCAGGGACTCAATGCGCTCGACGCCTTCGTGCACGCCTACACCGGCGTGTCGATGTGGCGCCAGCAGTTGAAGGACGGCGCCCGGGTGCACGGCTTCATCGCCGAGGGCGGCACGGCGCCGAACATCATCCCGGAGCGCACCAGCGGCGAATTCCTCACCCGAGCGCGCGACGCCGCCTATCTCGACGATATGAACGTCCGCTTCCGCGCCATCTTCGAGGCGGCGGCAAGCGCCACCGGCTGCACGCTCGAGCTGCTGAGGGACGTGACCTACAAGGACCTCCGTTCCAATCGGGTCCTCGCCGAACGTGGCCACCTGCACCTCGAAGAGGTGGGGCTGGCGCCGATGGTGGCCAGACCGTGGGAGCGTGTCGGCTCCACCGATGTGGGCGACCTCTCCTACGCGTGTCCCACCATCCACCCTGAGGTTGCCATCACCAAGGCGGGGGTGTCCTGTCACACGCACGATTTCCGCGAGGCGGCGGCCTCGGAGGAGGCGCACGACGTGATGCTTCGCGGCGCAGAGGCGCTGGCTCTGACCGGCGCCGATGTGATCGTCGATCCGGAGATTCGCCACGCAGTGCGGACGTCGTTCGCAGCTGAACCCTGGCGCCGCAAGGAGTGGCGCGGGTCGGGCGCCTGAGGCTCCTGGTCGAGTCCGTCCAAGGCGCAGATCGTCTACCGTTACACCATGTCCGACGAGATCACCAAGTCCGACCAAGAGTGGCGTGAGCAGCTCACAGCCGACCAGTACGCCGTGCTCCGTCGCGGCGCCACCGAGCGAGCCAACAGCGGCCAGTACGTGCATGTCACGGACGCTGGTCACTACCTCTGCGCCGGATGCGGGGCTGAGCTCTTCGACTCGGCCACCAAGTACGACTCGGGCAGTGGCTGGCCCAGCTTCTACGCCCCCGCGGACCCGGAGACCATCGAGGAGCACCGCGACTTCAAGATGATCATCCCGCGGACCGAGGTGCGCTGCGCCCGCTGCGGCGGTCACCTCGGCCACGTGTTCGAAGACGGTCCTGCTCCGACAGGTCAGCGCTACTGCATCAACTCCGCCGCCCTGCGCTTCGCCAAGGCGACACCCGCCGGGACGGGTACGGAGGCGGCTGCCGAGGGCGAGGCCTGACCGTCAGGCGTGGGCTGCGTGCTCAGTGGCGCAGGCGGGTCTGGTCGATATCGGTGTGGCTCATGCCGAAGTAGTGCGCCACCTCGTGCAGCACGGTGTCATGCACCTGGTCGACCAGTTCGGCGTAGGTCGCGGACCAGCGCTCAATGTGGCCCTGGAGCAGCACGATCCTCTTGGGATACCAGTACGCGCTGAAGACCGACTCCTCGCTCCCCTCGTAGAAGCCCAGGACGTGCTCGTCGATGTCGTTGTCGCGGTCGTGGAGGTTGGCGCCCGGCTGGACGGTGATCATCAGGTTGTCCGCGTCCATCCTCGCGCGCAGCGGTGCCGGGATGCTCTCGAGAGCGGCAGTCGCGATGCTCTCGAACTCATCCGGGGAGACGTGATACGGCACCCACCGAGCATGGCACCGACCCGACCAGGAATGTAACCGACCACGCGACATGTGACAGAGCCCATGCGCGCGCCCAAGCCTCGGCGCTGTGGTTGAGAATGGCGCGATGCGGCCGCGTCCAGCGCACTGGTCCCTCATACCCCTGGTGGCAGCCGGGCTCATCGCCTGCAACGGCGGTGCGACAGCTGCGACCACAGCCTGGCCGATGTATCACTTCGACCAGGGACGGAGCGGCAACGATACCGGCGAGCCGTCCTTCAGCAACCTGGGCAATGCATGGAACAGCAGCCCCCTGGACGGTTCGATCTACGCAGAGCCACTGGTGGCGGGCAATCTCGTGGTCGTCGCCACCGAGAACAACTCCCTCTACGCATTCAACGCCGTGACCGGTTCTCCGCAATGGGGACCGATCCACCTCGGCACACCGCGTACCAGCGGCTTCCCGTGCGGCGACATCAACCCGCTCGGGATCACAGGAACGCCCGTCATCGATGGTGGGTTCCTCTATGCCGTTGCCGAGGTGCAGACGTCGCCGACAGCGTTTGAGTTTCACCTGGCCAAGGTGAACGCGGCCACCGGCGCGGTGTCGTACAACGTGCCCATCACACCCTCAGGAATGGACACGAATGTCGAGCAGGAGCGCAGCGCACTGGCCGTGTCGAGCGGAAACGTCGTCGTGGTCTGGGGCGGTCTGGACGGCGATTGCGGCACGTACCACGGATACATCGAAACCGTAGCCGAGTCCGATGGGACGGCGCAGCAGCAGTGGAGTGACACGATGGCTGGCCGGGAGGGCGGCATGTGGGCTCCGTCGGGTCCTGCCGTCGACCCGGCTGGAAACATCTACGTGAGCACTGGAAACGGCTCCTCCACCACCATCACCAGCTATGACTACGGAGACAGCCTTCTCAAGTTCTCCCCGGTGCTGGATATGCTGCCCTCGTTCTTCGCGCCCACCAACTGGGCGTCGCTGAATGCCAGTGACACGGATCTCGGCTCGATGGGGCCGTCACTTCTGCCCAACGGTTTGCTCTTCGCCATCGGCAAGGGCGGGCGAGGATACCTGCTCAATCAATCAGCCCTGCCCAGCCACTCGAATCCTGGTGGCGGCGAGAACTTCAGCGCGGCCGTCTGCCACGCGTCCAGCAGCGCTGCATTCGGCGGTCTCGCCGTCAGCGGCAATATCGTCTTCGTTCCCTGCGTTGACGGCATCGCGGCGGTGAGCGTCGATTCTCCCTCCTCGTTCCACACCCTGTGGTACTCGACGTCGGGCGGCGGTTCCGCACCGATTGTCGCCGGCGGCCTGGTCTGGACCCTGACGATGTTCGGAGGCACCAACCTGTACGGCCTGCAGCCCGGTACGGGCCACGTCACGGCCGTGCTCAAGCTGCCGGCCGTCACCCAGCACTTCGCCACTCCCGCCGCGGGCGACGGGATGCTCCTCGTCGGCGCCGGCAACCGTCTGGCCGCGTTCGCGCCGGCATCCACCCTTCCGCCGCCGCGGTTCACCCCGAACAGCGTTGGCCCGCCCAGCGTGGCTGTCACCAACGACGGCACCGCACAGCTGGTGTTCTGGCGAGGACCGGGCAATCATCTCGTCGAAGCCTGGTATGCGGCGGGCTCCTGGCACGGACCCCTCGACCTGACGGTCAGTGACTTCGGTGGTGCGGCGCCTCTGCAGTCCGACCCGAGCGCAGCGGTGACCGCGGACGGCTCGACGCAGCTCGTCTTCTGGCAGGGGGCGTCGAATCATCTCTTCGAGGCGTGGTACGCGGCGGGGTCCTGGCATGGTCCGCTCGACGTCAGCGCGTCGTACCTGGGCGGGGCGGCGCGACTCGCGTCAACGCCCAGCGTCGCGGTCACTCCCGATGGCACGCAACAGCTGGTGTACTGGCGGGGAGCTGGCAACCATCTCAACGAGGCGTGGTACGCGGGTGGGCGGTGGAACGGTCCACTGGACCTGACCGGGACCCTCTTCGGCGGGGTGGGACCGCTGGGCTCGGCACCGAGCGCCACGGTCACGAGGGACGGGTCGACGCAGCTCGTCTTCTGGCAGGGATCGGCCGCCCACCTCCTCGAGGCCTGGTACGCCGGGGGACACTGGAGCGGCCCGGTGGACTGGACGAGCAGCGCCTTTGGTGGCGCCGCTCGGCTGGTGTCAGGGCCGAGCGTCACCACCACCCGTGACGGCACGCAGCAGTTGGTGTACTGGCAAGGCGCCGGCGGTCAGCTCGATGAGGCGTGGTGGGCAGGCGGCCGCTGGAACGGACCGGTCGACCTCACCGCAGCCTACTTCGGGGGTGGCGGGCCGCTGACCTCGGCTCCCAGCGCCGCCGTGACGCCCGACGGTTCGACGCAGCTCGTGTTCTGGCAGGGGCCGGGACAATCCCTGTGGGAGGCCTGGTACACCGGTCGCTGGAACGGTCCACACAACTTCAGCGCGGGGTAGTCACCCAGGCCAGGGTGTTCCGGCTGCGACCTGAGTCGATTGCCGCTCTGCAGACGTGGCTCGATCAGATTCAGGCCCACTGGGACGAGCAACTGCATTGGTTCCAACGACATGTGGCAAGGAGGCGTGACAGGTGACTGAGACTCAATCGAGATCATCCGAGGTCACCGTTGGGGTGGACCCCCATATCGCATTCACCGCGTTCACCGAGGAGATGGATCTGTGGTGGGTCCGAGGGCCCATCAACTTCTACGATTCGAGCAGGGCCGTGGCCGTGCGATGCGAGCCGGGGGTGGGTGGTCGACTCCTCGAGGTGTACGACGACGCGCGGGGCGACTGGCTTGAACTGGGTCGGATCACCATCTGGGAACCGGGCGTTCGCATCGCCTGGCAGAGCTCCACAGACGACGTGCAGATCGAGGTGCGATTCGAGCCCATCTCGACGGGCACCGTCGTGCGTGTGGTTGCGACCGTCCCCGCTGATGGCAAAGACCGTGGCGGAAGCTCCTGGGTGCGCGTGGTGCCCCCGTGGTTCGGGGCATGGTGCTCCAATCGCGACACCGCGATACGACCGGCACGCGACCTGAGCCGGCTCGCCATCGCCGTCTACTATGCACAACCCGAGGCCGGCGCTCGATGGCTCGCAACCGTCTTCGGGTTGCAGTCGCCCAGCCCACTCCCCGACGACGGAGAGGGAAGCGGGTGGATCGAGTTCCATGTGGGGAATTGCTCGGTCATGGTGTTCAAGCTCGAGGGCGAAGTCCCGGACAACCGCGCGATCACGCACATGCCGTGGTTGTTCGTCGACGACCTCGAGGGTCACTTCGCGCACACCCAAGCCAGCGGCGGCCGCATCGTCGAGGGCATCCGTAAACATGGCTATCGCGCCTACGTCGCTGCCGACCTCGAAGGCCACCAGTGGACGATCGCTCAGGCCCGGCCGACCATGGGCTGACTGCGACGCTCAGCCGTGGAACCTCGCGGCCGCTTGAGCGGCTGGGCATGTGCCGCGGTCGCGTCCGCAGGCGCTGAAGTCACACATTCTGCACAGGGCGCCGCCCGCCGGCGTGACGTGGGCCGCACGCTGCTCCAATCGCTGTCGCGTGAGTTCCCCGATCAGGGACTCGCACAGCCCCGTCAGGGTGGTGCGCTGTCGATCGGACAGCATCTCGATCGCCCTCGCCATCGCGCGTTCCCGGGCCGCTCGGACCCTCTGCGCCACTGCCGCACCCGCGGGTGTCAGGGTGAGCGCGCGTGACCGAGCGTCACGGCCGGGCCCCTTGGCGACGTATCCGGCGGCGACGAGACGATCGGCCAGGCGCACCGCTCCCGAGTGGGTCAGACCGACGACCTCACTGAGGACCTGCACTGACCCGCCGGACGAGAAGTCCAGCAACGCGACCAGCGCCGCCGGGGCGGCGCCGTCGAGGCCGGCGGCGGCGACCGTCGCCTCGTGAAGCCCATCAGTCAGACCTGTGGACAGTGCGCCGAGCAGGTTGGCCAGCCGGCCATCGCGTGAGCTGCTCATGCCGCCACAGTGGGTGCGTGGTTCATAGTATGATCGAGTCATATATTCGCACAAAGGAGACAAGCGGAGATGCCCGATCAGATACGCGCGCAGTTCGAGGTCACGTCGTGGGACGAAACGCCGTTCGACCAGGGAACAGGCGTCGCCAAGCTCACTGAGGCGCTCGTCGCCAAGAAATACACCGGCGACGTCGAGGGAACGTCGACAACCAAGTGGCTGATGGTCTACGCGCCCGACAACACCGCGACGTTCGTCGGTCTTGAACGGATCCGAGGCACGGTCGCCGGCAAGCGCGGCAGCCTCGTGCTTCAGCACGTCGGAAGGTTCGAGGACGGATCGGCCGACGCCTCCCTCACCGTGATCTCTGGAACCGACGAGCTCAAGGCCGCCTCAGGAAGCGGTGACTTCACGGCGAATCCGGCCGGGTCGATCACGCTGAACCTCGACTGATAGCCGCCACAAATGTCGGAATGGACTGGGGTCCACGGCAAGCGCGTGGTGATCACCGGCGCCACCAACGGCATCGGCCTGGCTGCGGCACAGGAACTTGCCAAGCGCGGCGCGCAACTCGCCATCGTGGCGCGCAACGAGAGCAGAGCACGCGCTGCCGTTGAAATCATCAAGGCTTCGTCGCATGGCGCAGAGGTCGATGTCCTGTTTGCGGATCTCGCCTCGCAGGCCGCGGTCCGCGAGCTGGCTGCTGCAGTGCTGTCGCGATATCCGGACGTACAGGTGCTGATCAACAATGCCGGCGCCTACAACGCCGTGCGACAGATGACCCCGGATGGCATCGAAATGACCTGGGCCGTCAACCACCTGGCGCCGTTTCTGCTGACCACGTTGTTGCTCGACAGGCTGAGGGCAAGCGCGCCGGCGCGAGTCATCACCACCACCTCAACCGCGCACATGGGCAGGCTGATCCCGTTCGACGACCTCAACGCTGAGCGCTCGTATGCCGCGCGAGGGTTCACAAGGTACGGCGAAACCAAGCTCGCCAACATCCTCTTCACGGTCGAACTCGCGGAGCGCCTGCGCGGCACAGGGGTCACGGCCAATTGCGTTCACCCGGGGCTTGTCGCCACCGGATTCAACCGCAACAACGGCGCGCTGAACAGCATCGTGATGATGATCAGCAGGCCGTTGGCCCGCAGCCCACGCAAGGGCGCGGAGACCCTGGTGTGGCTGGCTGATTCCAGCAAGGTCAGTACCGAAACCGGCGGATACTTTGTCGACAAACGGCGAGTCATGCCCACCGCTCTCGCGCAGGACAGGGACATGGCACGACAATTGTGGGACGTCAGTGGGGAACAGACGCGGGTATCTCTTAAGGCCTAGCAGGGTGTTGAACTTCGCCCCCTGGTCATCGCCGATGCAGTCGGCACAGAGAGCGTGCAGCGCTTCACGCTGCAATCGAACGAGGCCGAGGGGGCGCAGGAGCAGGGGAGCATCCGTCAGGTGGAGGAGTACCGAGTCCACCCCAACGTCCTGAAGACGCTCAAGCCGGGGGAGGCGGTGGTGCTGTACCGCTCGGACCACTCGGTGCGGCGGGTACGCGTGCTGCCTTGGCCCGCAGTCAGTCGAAGACGGGCGTCAGCGACGCTGCGCCGCCACCAGCACCGCGACCACGCTGGATTGGATCGGTCGCCCCAACCGCTGATGCAGCGTCACGTTGTCGCGCTCCCAGCCCTCGCGCTGAGCCGGCGCCAACCGCTGGTAATAGGAGGTTGTGCGCATCAGGCGGTTGAGCTCGTCAGCGGTCTGCTCCAGCAGCAGCGGCACGGTCATGAGGGTGACGTCGCCGAACAGCCGGGCGGCGTCGGAGTGCTCGACATCGTGGGCTCCAAGCCACGCCCACACCGCCGCGATGTCGGAGCGTCGCTCATGCACGCCGGCGTCAATGGCGTCGAGGTCGCGCAGTGGCGGCCAGTCGGCGACGAGCTCGGGGGCGTTGTCCGTGAGCGCCGCCAGCAGCTCCGCATGGTCAGCGCGGCTGCGTTCCTCGGCGAGCCCGCAGTGCCCCAGCAGCGCCAGCGTGGCGCTGGGTGCCAGCACGTCGGCCACCCGTCGCCAGCTGATGGTGGGGACCAGCCAGTGGAACGCCGCGGCCGAGAACACCGCGGCGAGGTGGCGGGGAAGCTCGGCGTCCTCGAAGCGGGCGTGGAGGAAGCTGACGGCGTGGGGATCCGTCAGGCTGGCACGGGTCCGCTCGATCAGCTGGTCGCCGGGCTCGACGGCGGTGACCCGCAGCCCGCGCGCGACCAGGCTGCGAGTCAGCTGGCCGGTGCCACAGCCGATCTCGAGAACGTGGTCGCCGCGGCGCAGGCCGGCCAGCTCGCAGGCACGCTCGACCAGCTCCTCGGGGTAGGCGGGCCGGCTGCGCTGATACTCGGCGGCAACGCGGTTGAAGACGGCGCCGTGGCGGCGCTGGGAGGGGGGCTCGGACATCACCGCACTCTACGAGCCTCGGGGGTAGGCAGAGCGAACGGCTGTGTGGGAGTCTCTGCACCGACGTCCACGGTGCGGAGGCTCCCATGCGCGGCAAGACCGATCAGCAGACCTCGCTGCTGGTGCTGCATCCCCAGGACATGATCCCGACGCACCACCCGATCCGTCGGATCAAGCCGATCGTCGACGCGGTGCTGCGTGAGCTCAGCCCGCTCCCTGGTGGGTGGGCCGGTCGTCTTCACGCGAGGACCTCACGGATCCGCGCACGCTGCGGCAGGCGACCGTCGCGGCCGTCGACGTCGCCACTGCAACGTGCACGGGGCAAGGCGCGCACCCTGCCGGATTGAGCTATCCGCGCCCGCGGATCTGACCGGATTCGAGAGACGCCTGGATCTCTCGCCATTCCCTGACTATAGTCAGGGAATGGAGCAAGCCCTGATCTCGCAGGTGCGCCGGTTCAACCGGATCGTCACCCAGCGCGTCGGGGCGCTCAACGACCGGTTCCTTGCCCGGGATCGCTCACTCGGTGAGGCACGGCTGCTGTGGGAGATCGGCGCTGACGGGCGCGACGTGCGTTCGTTGCGCACTCGGCTTGAGCTCGACTCGGGGTACCTGAGTCGACTGCTGCGTTCCCTGGAAGCGGCCGGACTGGTCACGGTCGGTCCGAACGAGTCTGACAAGCGCGTTCGAATCGCGCGGCTGACTCCCTCGGGATCGGCTGAACGAGCGGTACTCGACCAACGCAGCGACGAGCTCGCCGCATCGTTTCTCGCGCCGCTCAA
Organism: Candidatus Dormiibacterota bacterium; assembly: GCA_036732145.1. Taxonomy (GTDB): domain Bacteria; phylum Chloroflexota; class Dormibacteria; order Aeolococcales; family Aeolococcaceae; genus Aeolococcus. The sequence continues at coordinate 642 of DAINCY010000015.1, read as the reverse complement.
CGCGAGGCAGCGCGCTCACCTGGTCGCCGCGATGGCCGACGTCGAACGGCTCCTGACTGCTGCGATGGTCGAGGTCGACCCGATCGATCCGGCTCACCCACACGCGCAGCATTGTCTGCACGCGTACTTCGCCGAACTCGACCGCCGATTCGATACGGGCTTCGATCCGGCGCTGAGCATCCCGGCCGACGACGAGGAGCTACGGCGTCCGGCCGGCCTCCTCCTGGTGGCCTCGCTTCGGGCGGACCCGATCGGCTGCGGGGCACTCAAGTTCCACGACAACGAGCCCGCCGACATCAAACGCATGTGGGTTGCCGAATCCGCGCGTGGCCTCGGCATCGGCCGTCGACTCCTGAGCGAACTCGAGCACCACGCCGCCGACCACGGCGCCGGCGCTGTGCGGCTCGAAACCAACAAGACGCTCACCGAAGCGATCAGCCTGTACCGATCCGCCGACTACATCGAGGTCGCCCCGTTCAACGACGAACCCTACGCGCACCACTGGTTCGAAAAGCAGCTAAGTCCTAGCTGACCTAAGACCGTCCAGCCGAGTCTCTGAAGGCATGGATCGCTGCTGCTGAGACGGACAGCGGGAGACGGGGGTCTCCCGCGGGAGTACCACCGCGTCAGGCGGGACTACTT
>DAINCY010000014.1:0-36760 GCA_036732145.1 Candidatus Dormiibacterota bacterium | reverse complement strand
GAGCACATCCACATCACCGACAACGCCATCATCCCGCTCAAGGAGCGCGTCGCCGACAAACACTGGGACCCCGTGCGCTGGGTGGGCCGCAAGATGTTCGGCAACCGCGACAACAGTACGGCGCCGCCTGCGAGCGGCCCGGCCCGTTAGGCTGGCGCTGACCCCGTGATCGCGGCGATCGTCGTTGCTGCGCTGATGCTGGTCGCGGTGGTCGTCTGGGCGCTGGCACGTCGCCAGTCGCAACCGCATAGCGGTCGCGCGGACTCCGATCTCCGCGACGCGTTCGTCGGGATTCTCATGACCGTCGGTCCCTTCTTTGGGGTGCGCTACCAGCCGCCGCGCGTGGAGATACCGGTGGCGACGACCCCCGCCTCCGACGATCTCGACCCCGCCACCGCAGCTCCGCGCCCCGGCGACGAGGCCGACGGTCCGCCGGCTGCCTGACCGACGTGCGGTGGGTCATCGCATGTCAGGGTTGCTGACCCGGGCGCGCGGCGTCTCTCGCGAGGGACACAACCACACCGCCAGTGCCGCTCCGGTGAGCGCGAACGGACCAAGTGAACCCGCGGCCGCGGGCAGCACACCCGCGGAATCGATCGCCAGGCAGGCGGCGACCAGCGCCCACACAGCCGCCAGCGTGGTCGTTGCCGGTCCCGGCCGACCGCCGCCGCGCCCGCGGTCCGCGGCGACGCAGACGACCGTCATCCACGCGAACACGGGTGCCAACAGAGCCGCATCGTGGGCAAGCAGGTGGGGGGCGCTGAGGAGCGAGAGGATGACTGCGATCGCCAGCGACGACTCGAGCGGCATTCTGCCCGCCCCGCCACGACGGGCAGCCACCGCCGTGACCACCAACGCGGCGCCAGTCGCCAGCGCGGTCAGCAGTGTGGCGAGCACTCCGCTGCCGGTCCAGGCCATGAAGAGCCCGGACACGCTCTCCAGCGAAGTGGCGAAGTCGGTTCGTCCCTTGAGCACCGTGGCGGCGAAACCCGCCACGCCCGCTGGTCCGACCGCGGCGAGACTGGCCAGCGTCGCCGTCGCCGCGCCCACCACGGCACCGGCGATCAGCCGTCGATCTCCCCAGAACAGGATCCACACGGCGATTCCCAGGAAGAGGTGCGGCTTGCCGGCCAGCGCCGCGACGGCCAGCGCGCCGCCGGCAAGGGCTGGTCGATGCCGCCGCATTGCCAGATAAGCACAGGCCACGAGAAGCGCCGGGACACCGACATCCTGCCCCTCGAGCAGCATGAGCATGGTTGAGGGCACGGCCAGCGCAACTGCCGCGGCCAGTCCCGTGACGGCGCGGCCGTGCCAGCGCGGCGGCGCTGACCGGGCGGCGATCACCGCTGCGGCAATCAGACACGCAAGTTGCCACAACCCCCACAGCCGGAAGGCGCCGTCGAGCCCGGCCAGACTGAAGGGCACCACGAGGGCGCCAGCAAGCGGTGCGTGGATGTAAAAGAGCGCCCCCGGGTGGTTGCTCTGAGTGACGGCGGCGTACACCGGTGCCTGGCGGACAGGATCGTAGAGGTGGGCGGCATCGCCGCTCCGCACGATCACCGCCGCCACTTGAAGGGGCACGAAGTCGGAGCGGGCGATCTCGGCGGGCGATTCGGCCAGCCAGCGGATCACGAAGGCGGCGACGAGGGCTGCGGCGACGGCCGTCAGAATGAACACCCGGCGCGACGAGGCATTGCGTCGAGCGCGGGGCTCCCCTGTCACCTCAGCCGACCGCGATCGCCTCGCCCAGCGAGGGCATGGACGGATCGATGTCCAGCCGCCGCGAATCCATCAACTCCACCAGCTGCTTGACGGCTGCCGCCGAGCGGTGGAGCGCCGCGCGGTCGGCGTCTGAGAGCGTCACCTCGACCACCTCGATCAGCCCACCCGCGCCCAGCCGGGCGGGAACTCCCGTGTAGAGCCCGTTGATGCCGTACTCGCCCTGGAGGTGCACCGCGCACGGCAGCACCTGGCGCGTGTCGAGGAGGATGGCGTCGGTCATCTGCGCCGCCGCCGCTGACGGCGCGTAGTAGGCGCTGCCTGTCTTCAGCAGCGCGACGATCTCTGCCCCGCCGTCGCGGGCACGCTGCACGATGCTTTCGAGACGCTCGGTGGGAATGAGGTCTGCCACGGGCACGCCGGCCACCGTGGTCAGAGAGGTGAGTGGGACCATGGTGTCGCCGTGGCCGCCGAGCACGTACGCGGCGACGTCCACCACCGACGCGCCGAGCTCCTGGGCGATGAAGGTGCGGAATCGCGCGGTGTCGAGCACACCCGCCATTCCGATGACCCGCTCACGTGGAAAGCCGCTCACCGCCTTGGCGATCTGTGCCATGGCATCGAGTGGGTTGCTCACCACCACGATGACAGCGTCCGGCGACTTCTCCGCGACCTGACGGGCGACAGACGCCACGATCTTGGCGTTGGTCATCACCAGGTCGTCGCGAGACATTCCCGGCTTGCGGGCCACGCCGCTGGTGATGAGCACGACGTCCGAGCCGGCCGTCTCGTCATAGCCGTTGGTCCCGGTGACGAGGGAGTCGTAGCCGAGGATGGGGCCCGCCTCGAGCATGTCGAGCGCCTTGCCCTGGGGTAGGCCGAGGACAATGTCGACGAGGACGATGTCGGCGTAGTTGCGCTCGGCGAGACGCTGCGTGAGGGTGGCGCCCACGTTGCCCGCGCCGACGACGGTGATCTTGAAGCGCACGTTTGGGACTCTCCGAACTCGCTGGTGGTTGCCGAGAGGTCGCCGCATTCGCATTGTAGAAAGCCGGAGTCGGCGCCCGCGGCACAGCGGCTAGCATGGCGCCGATGCCTGCGCCCGGCCCCCGTCCGCCGCGCCGGGGCGCGCGTGCACTCGCCCATGGGCCGGCCCGCCGGCGCCTTCCGGCGGGTGCGCGGGCGCGCGTGGCCGAGGTTGTGGAGCGCCTGCGTGGTGAGTATCCCGAGCCGACCTGTGCGCTCGTCCACGAGTCCCCGCTGCAGCTGCTTGTGGCCACCATCCTCAGCGCGCAGTGCACCGACGAGCGCGTCAACATGGTCACCCCGGTGTTGTTCGCCCGCTATCCCACTGCGACGGCCCTGGCTGAGGCGCGCCAGGAGGAGCTCGAGGACGTGATCCGTTCCACGGGCTTCTTCCGGATGAAGGCGCGTGCCATTCGCGAGATGTGCCAGGACCTGGTCATACGCTTTGGCGGGGAGGTGCCGGCGCGGATGGAGGACCTCGTGAGCCTGCGCGGCGTGGGCCGAAAGACGGCCAACGTGGTGCTCGGTGTGGCGTTTGGACTGCCAGGCTTTCCAGTCGACACCCACGTTACGCGCCTGGCGGCCCGCCTGCGCCTGACGGCGGCAACGGACCCGGTGCATGTCGAGGCCGATGTCTGCGCCATGGTGCCGGCTGAGGAATGGACCGATCTGAGCCTGCGGCTCATCCTCCACGGGCGCAGGGTGTGCGTCGCCCGGTCACCGCGCTGCCCGCAGTGCGCTCTCAGCGACATCTGCCCGTCGGCGCAGCTGGGTCCGGTGCGGCCCCGACTAGAAAAGCGCGCGGCTCAGGCCACCTCGAGGACGTCCCGGCCGTCTTCACCGGGAGCCTGACCGGGAGTCCGAGCAGGGATCGGACCAACAGTCCGAGCAACCGTCCGCGAGACAGTCGCAGCAACAGTCCGAGAAGCAGTCGCAGCAACAGTCCGCCCAACGGTCGGACGAAGGCACAACTGACGGAACCCGGGGAACGCGCACGAGCGCACCCGGTGGATGGACAGGACGAGGACCTCCGTACGGTGCACCTCGCGGATGGCGATTCCGCAGGTGCGCGCCACCTCGTCGACCGCGATGACCCGTCCACTGCAGGCGCTGACCCGACCCGGCCAGGCTGCGGCCGCGAACGAGAGGGTGACGCGCGCGTAGACGAACGGCTCCGCCTCGTGCTCAGGCATGCTGGTCTCGATCAGGCTGAGCGTTTGTCCGGCCACAAGATCGGCCATCAGCGTCTCGGCGACACCGGCGAGGAGCGGACGCGCGGCGGCCACCCCGGGCGCGTCGTGGTAGACGAGTGCGATGCGGCTGTCGGCGCGAACATGCTGGATGGCGAGCGCGCTCATGCCGCTGTGGTCGTCGAAAAAGGTGACCGCGACGGTGGCCAGCAGAGCGCAGGTGTCCATGACCCATGACGGTAGGGACCGCGGACGGACAGCGGCCGGACGTTCGAGCACCGGCGTACCCGGTGCGGCGTACAGTTCCAGCCATGCAGGGCGCCCAGAGATTGACGCCACTCGACGCGTCGTTCCTCCACCTCGAGACGCCTCAGACGCACATGCACATCGGCGGTGTGGCGATCTTCGAGCCCTCGCCGCTGGGCACCGGTCGGGCACTCTACGAGGGGCTGGCCAGGGCGGTCGCCCCTCGCCTCGACCTCATCCCGCGGTACCGTCAGAAGCTCGCCCTTGTGCCGCTTGGCCTCGACACACCCGTCTGGGTCGACGACCCGGATTTCGACATGAGCAACCACCTGCTCCGTGCGGCGCTTCCCAAGCCGGGCGGTGATCAGCAACTCCAGGACTTCATTGGCCGGGTGTTCTCGCGTCAGCTCGATCGCCGACGGCCGCTGTGGGAGCTCTACGTTGTCGAAGGTCTGCCGGAGGGTCGTTGGGCACTCGTCAACAAGTCACACCACGCCATGGTCGACGGCATCTCCACCCTCGAGCTGGCAACCATCCTGCTTGACGTCGACCCCGGGGCCGGCAAGCAGCCGTTCGGAGTGTCGCGATGGGAGGCGGGAGAGTCGCCGAGTGGCATGGGCCTGCTCATCAGCTCGCTCCGCGAGCGCATCATCAGGCCGGCGCGGGTGCTCAGCGCGGCGCGGGCCCTGGCCGGACAGCCGGGCCGGCTGGCCGCGGCCCTGCGCGACACCGCCAGTGGTCTGGCGTCGCTGGCCGAGCACATGGGTGCGCCGAGGTCGGCCATCAACGGAAAGACCGGGGCGGCTCGTTCGTATGCCTACAGCCGGTTCCCCCTTGAGGACTTCCGGACCGTCAAGAATGCCTTCGGCGGCACCATCAACGACATCGTGCTCGCCACGGTGTCAGGCGGGCTGCGCCATTTCCTCCTGGCCCGCGGCGTCGATCCTGACGATGAGACGCAGGCGCTGCGGGCGCTCTGCCCGGTGAGCATCCGCGACACCCGTGAACGCACGGCACTCGGGAATCGACTGGCCATGCTGTTGGTGAAACTGCCGATCGCGCAGGCCGATCCACAGCGTCGCGTCGCGGCCGTGCGCACCACGGTGAACGCCCTCAAGGCGCGCAAGCAAGCGGTCGGTGCCGACTTCCTGCTCAGCCTTTCCGGTTTCGCGCCGTCGACCCTGCACGCCATGGTGGCCAGGGCGTCGCTGCGGCAGATCGCGTTCAACCTGGTGGTCACCAACGTTCCCGGACCGCAATTCCCGCTCTACTGCCAGGGCGCCAGGCTCGTCGAGGTCTTCCCCATCGCGTTCCTGTACGAAGGCCAGCAGCTGTCGATCGCCATCTTCAGCTACTGCGGGATGCTCAACTTCGGCTACCTCGTCGACGCAGAGGGTCTGAGCGATGTCGACCTCTTCGCGGAGTGCGTGAACGAGGGGTTGCGCGAACTGGTCGAGGCGGCTCTGGCGGCGACAAGGCAGCACGCGGTAAGACCGGCGAAGCGCGCTGCGCGTACGACGCTGCCAGCACCGGTCGGCGCCGCCTGACCAGCACAGCGCTGGGGCGGCTACGCGGGGCTGGGTCCGCTGAGCCGCATCGCCCAGGCGTGCGCCTGGTCGTCAGGCACTGGACTGTGCCCGTCCATGGAGACGGCCAGGCGGCGGGCCTCCGCACCATCGAGCCGGAGCCGGCCGGCCTCGGCGTCATCGATGAGGCCGGCCTCGATGCAGACGTTGAGGAACTCGACCAGCTGGTCGGGATCGAGCGGGTCGAGGAAGCGCATCTTGCGGATCAATCGCTCACGGTTGCTGGGAAGGTAGACGCCGAGGTCGGCGAACGCCAGCAAAACCGCACGGGCGAGGTCGCGGAGTTCGTCCACGAGAGCGATGGTACGCAACCCACGTAACCACGCTTGGATCTCGCGACGATTCCCACTCAGTGGCGTCACCGCGCCATCCGTATGGCGCTGGCCAGCAGCGCTGCGACCCCGAGGGTTCGAGCGGTTGCCTCGGCGCGCCACCCGCGGTCGCCCAGTTGCGCAATCAGGTCCGCGTACATGGGCGAGTAGAGCGCGTTCACCACGCTGCGGTCGCTGAGCGACGGCACGGCTCGCCCCGGACTGCGATGTCCATCGTGGACGATCTTGAGCGTGGCGTCCTGCCAGTCGAGCTCCAGGCACTGGGCGGGACGGGCGAGGTGGACCAGGTTGGCGCGGCGGGTGGCGGAGTAGGAGGCGTGGACGCGGGCCACGCCTGCGGCGCCCACGCGAACGTCGACCGACGCCGCCTCGCGTCCGCCAGGGCCCTCGCGTTGGCACGCCACCACCGTGCACTCAGGATCGAGCAGGTGGAACAGGGCGAGGTAGTGGACGGCGTGGTCTCCAAGGATGCCGCCCTCGTGCTCAGGGTCCGCCCGCCACCCGCCGGCGCTGAGAGGATCGGTGCCCGGGCGCTCGACGCGCACGTCCATGCCGAAGGGCTCGCCCTCCCGCACGCCGCCTGCCGCGGCCCGGGCGATCCACTGCCATGGAGTGGCGTGGCGGTACTGGTGCACGCTGGCCAGGGCAAGCTGGGGATGGATCCTCGCCAGGTCGCGCAGGGTGGCGACATCCGTGTCGCTGAGCCCGAGCGGCTTCTCGCAGAGCACGTGAACACCACGGGCCAGCGCTGCGGCCATCTCCCCCAGATGGGCACTGGGCGGAGTGGCGATGACCAGCAGCTGTGGGGAGGTGGCCTCGAGCATCTCGTCGTTCTCGGCAAAGCCGGCCGCATCCGGGTGCACCGCCGTGACGGCGTCCCGTCGGGCGCGATCGGGATCGCACACGCCGACCACGCGGACAGCCCCGCCGGCCTCGGCGGCGCACAGCGCCGGGAGATGAGCTCGCGTCGCTGCCGATCCGATGCCGACCACGGCGACGCGGAGTGGCCCGCCCGGCCGATCGTCAGCCGGCAAGGGCTCGCCGCAGCGCTGCGATGGCCTCGTCAGCGCCATCCTCGGTGAGCACCAGGGGCGGGTTGAGGCGCACCTCGGGCACATCGCCGACGATCAGAATGCCCTCGTCGAGGCAGCGCCGGAACAGGCGCAGGCAGAGCTCCGGCCCCGCCAGCCCGCGGGTGGTGGGATCGATGAGATCGAAGCCCAGCATCATGCCGACTCCGCGGTTGTGGGAGACAAAGGGCGATTCCAGCTCGAGCATGGCGATGCCCTCGGCCAGGCGCAGTGCTGTGCGGTTGACCTGCTCGAGGAAACCCGCCGCCCCGAGCACATCGAGGACGGCGATACCGGCGGCGCAGGAGAGCGGGTTGGCTCCATAGCTGCTCGAGGTGGCCGACGGCTGGGCGAAGAGGCTGTCATCCCACAGAGCTCCCGGGGCAGCGACGCCACTGAGCGGGTACCCGCCGCCGATCGCCTTGCCGAGGACGAGGATGTCGGGTCGGACCCCGAACCAGTCGACGGCGAAGTTGCGCCCGAGGCGGCCGAAGCCGGTGATCGACTCGTCCACCACAAGCAGCCAGCCGCGGGCATCGCAGAGGGCGCGCAATCCGGCCAGGAATCGCCTCTGCGGCGGCCGGTTTCCGGCAGTGCCGAGAACCGGCTCGACGATGATCGCTGCCACGCCGTCGAGCTCAGCGGCACGCCGGTCCAGGCCGGCAAGCGCAGCCGCACCGTCCTCCTCGCAGGCCGGGAAGCTGCGCGCGTCGTGCTGTTCGCACCGCGGGTAGGGGAGGGAGTGGACCCAGTCGACCCCCAGGGTGACGCGTTCCTCGGGGAACCGTCCGCCGCTGAAGCGCACCCCGAAGGTCTTGCCGTGGAATCCACTCGAGAAGGAGATCAGGTTGCGATGGCCGCTCACCGACTGGGCAAGGCGGACCGCCACCTCGACCGCCTCGGCGCCCCCGGAGTAGAGCGCGACGCGGTCGACGCCGGCAGGCAGCACGCCTGCCAGCCGCTGCAGGTAGACGGCGTGCTCGGGGGTGTGGAGCACGCAGGCGGCGAGTCGCTCGGCCTGCCGGGCGATCGCCTCCGACCACACCGGATTGCCGTGGCCGATGGCCGCGACGCCCATCGCGGTCGCGAAGTCGAGCAGCCGCTTGCCCGAATCGGTGACCAGGTACGGCCCCTCTCCGTGGGTGACCACCAGCCCCGCCGATTCGGCGATGCGACGTGGCCCACCCCCACCAAGGCGGCGCACAGCCTCGGCGACCTGCGTGGTTCTTGAGGTGTCGATGGTCGCGCTCATTCAGATGGCCTCGATGTCGTCGCTTCCGCGTCTCTCGCTGTGCCGGCGGATGCGCCGCGCGTGGGGAGCGTGCTGGAGATGGTAGGGAACGCTGATGACCACAGTGCCCGGACGGAAGAGAAGCTGGGCCTTGAGCCGCAGCGCGGTCTGGTTGTGGAGCAGCTGGTGCCACCACCGGGTGGCGACCAGCTCGGGCAGCACGATGACGAGGGTATCGTCATTGCGCTGTTTGTCGATCGCGTCGATGTAGCGCAGCAGCGGGCGGATGAAGGAGCGGTAGGGTGACTCGAGGATTTCGAGTGGAACGTGGTTCCCCCACACCTCCCAGAGCGCCCGCATCTTGGCGATGTGATCCTCGTCGTCGCAGATGTGGACGGCGATCACGTTGTTGCTGATGCTCCTGGCCATTGCCAGCGACTGCAGGGCCAGGCTGTTGAGGTCGGCGATGGGCACCAGGCACACCAGCTTGAGCTGGTCAGGTGAGGTGGCGATCTCCGTGGTCAGGCGACTGCTCACCTCGGCGTAGTGGCGGTGAACCGCGAAGCAGGCTGCCACCAGGAGTGGGACGATGATCACGATCACCCCGGCTCCGTCCAAGAACCGGGTGACGCCGTTGACGGCGAGCACGAGCCCGGTGATGACTGTCCCTGTGGCATTGATGGCCAGCCCCAGCCGCCACCCCTTCTTGCGCAGCCGCAGCCAGCGCATCACCATGCCGGCCTGCGACATCGTGAACGCGGTGAAGACCCCCACAGCGTAGAGCGGCAGCAGCCGGCCCACCGCTCCGTTGAACGCCCAGACCAGCAGCGCAGAGAGCACGGCGAGCACGATGATTCCGTTGCTGTAGGAGAGCCGATCGCCCAGCCGCTTGAACTGATGAGGGGCGTAGTCGTCGCGCGCCATGAAGAAGAGCAGGCGCGGGAAGTCCGAGAAGGCCGTGTTGCCGGCGAGAACCAGGATCGCGGTGGTGGAGACGATCACAAAGAAGTAGAGAGGACCTTGATGGAAGGCGTACGTGGCAACCTTGGAGATGATGGTCTGGTAATGCGGTGAGGAGGGATTGTCCGGCACCAGACCAAGCCAGTACGTGACCAGGCTGATCCCCACGAACATCGCGCCCAGGATGATGCCGAGCGTGGTGATCGTGATGCGCGCGTTGACCCACTCGGTGGGCTTGAAGGCAGGCACCCCATCGCTGATCGCCTCGACGCCGGTCAGCGCGGTTGCGCCCGACGCGAAGGCGCGCAGGAGAAGAAAGATGCCCAGCGTCTGCGACACGCGCGCCGGGTCGATGACCGGGATGGTGCGCGGAACGTGATGGGTGACTATCTGCACTCCGGCAACCGCAATCATGAGAAACATCGAGGCAATGAAGAGGTAGGTGGGTGCCGCGAAGATCGACCCGGACTCGCGGATGCCGCGGAGGTTGCCGAAGAGGAGCAGCGCGATGAACGCGAGGCACAGCGGGACGCGATACGGGATCGCCGACGGTGCCGCGCTGATGATGTTGTCGGTTCCGGCCGCCACGGAGACGGCGACGGTCAGCGTGTAGGACGTCATCAGGGCGCATCCGGCGATCAACCCGGCCAGGGGTCCGAGATTGTCGCTGGCAACGATGTAGGAGCCCCCGCCCTTGGGGTAGGCCTTGATTGTCTGCCGGTAGCTCAACACCACGATGGCCAGCAGGAGCGCGATGGCGCCCGTGATGGGCAGGATGAATCCGTATGCGGAGGCTCCGGCCAGGACAAGGTAGAAGAGGATCTGCTCGGTGGCGTAGGCCACCGACGAGAGCGCGTCCGAGGAGAGCACGGCGAGAGCCTTGACCTTGGTCAGGCGCTCGTGACTCTGCTGCTGGCTCGCCAGCGGTGTGCCGAGGATGGTGTTGCGTGCTCGCGCCCGCAAGCGTGCGAAGTCACTGGTGGGAGCGGTCGCTCGAGCTGTGACCTCGAGCCATCCGGGCGCCTTGCGCTCGAATCCCTGGCTCTTGGAGCGCATCACGCGCACGTAGTGCTCGCCCTGCCGGCCGCGCTCTTCGCGCATGTCGAGGTCCGGATCGATGATGTCAGCGCCGGTCTGTGCGCGAGCACGTGGAACCAGTGACCACGACCGACCTGCCTCACGAAGAGCGGCAGCCTCGTCGTCGGAGAGATCGGCGATGGTGGAGGCGGACGGCTCCGGCACCGGCTCCGGCGGCGTATCAGTCACTCTTCGTCACAAAACTCCGCCGCAGAGTGTAGTCAGCGCCCCGGCAGACGCGGATCGGTGAGGGTCGGGTACGATTCGCGCGTTCCGATGGATTTCGACTTGGCCGAGTGATCGACACAACCGAGGCATCGTCCCCCGCCGCCGGCGAGGAGACGGACGGCCGCAGCGCACCTGACGATGGTCGCGCGCGCGACGTTGCACCGACTGTCCGCCAGCGCCTGCCCATCGGCGGACCGGCACCCGCGCAGCTGCCACGGATCGTTCGCCCCCCGGGGCTGCCCCATGCAGCCCGCCCGGTCGAGCCGCCCGGGCCGGAACACCACCATCTGCCGGCATGGGTTCGCCGTCTTCACGGCCAGGCGCGGCCCATCCTCGCCGACCTGCTCGGCAATCTCTCCGGGGAGGCTCAGGATCGCTTCCAGAGCAGCGTCGACGGGCTCATCGCAGGCATCAGCGCGGGCAAGTTCAGCCTGGCCTGGCAATACCCCAAGGTCATCAGCGACGGCATGCAGCTGTTCGAGGACCATCGTCGCCAGAATGCCGAGCACTTCCGGGCGCAGCGCTCGCTCGACCAGCGTCGCAAGAAGGCTGGCGACTCCCTGCGCGAGGCGGGCGCACGGCTGGCGCCGGATGTGCTCGCCCGGCTCACCCGAACCCTGCGCAGTGCGGGCACCGGGGAGGAGATCGACGCGGTGGCCACGGAGGTGGAGCAATCCGTGGCCGTGGCGCGCAACCACGCGGAGCGCCGCCGCGACCGGGAGATCGACCGGACCCGCTCACGCATTCGCAAGACCCTGCCCCGGGCAGCGGCGACTGAGCCGGCCGAGACCTGGCAGGACGTGCTGCGCCGCTTCGCGGAATCGCAGATCGCGGAGTAGCCTGGCGGCCGGTGCACGGACCGCCGGTATACTCGCAACGAGTTCGCAGCCAGCGCGAGGAGTTCGTTGAGCACAACCCCCGTCGCCGCGTCGCTTGATCCCGATCGTCTCGCGCCCGACGCCGGCAACCCCGCGGTCGCAGACGTGATGCGCGACGAGGTCGTCTTCTGCCTTCCCAGCACCCCGGTGGACGCCATCGCCAAGCTGATGGCCGACAATGAGCTCAGCGAGATCCCGGTCCTGCTCGACCGGCGCCCGGTGGGTTACGTGCAGCAGGACGACATCCTCGACCGTCTGGTCGCGGGCGACGTGGTGATCGCGGGCAGCGATGTCGGCATGCGACCACCGATCACTGTCGTGCAGGCCCGTGACATCCTGCGCACTCCGCCGCTGCTCGCTGATGAGGGGCAGCAGGTGCGCGAGGTGGCCGCGGTGATGGCTCAGCAGGGCCGCCAGGTGGCGCTGGTGATGCACGAGGACGAGACGCCGGTCGGAATGCTGACTGCGCGCGAACTTGCCGACCACCTCCTCGCCCATCCGGAGATCACCGGTGCCTGAGCTGGACCGGCTGGCCATCACGCTCGGCGCGGAGTGCGATCCCGACGACACCATTGCCGACATCCTCGCGCCCTTGCGAGCGCAGCACCCCGTCCCGCTGGTGGTGACTCGCGACGACGTCATCGCGGGGACGGTCGGGCTGGAGGTGATCGTCGACGCTTTCGGCCGCGACCTGCGGACGGTCCGCGTCGGTGACGTGATGCGCGCAGCCCCGCCCCTGGACATCGGCGAGGCCACCGAACACGGGGTCGCAACCATGCGGGCCGCCGGTGGCGCGGCGGTGATCGTGACCGAGAGCGAGGGCGGCCTCTTCGCGCGCCGGCGGGTTGATCGGCCCGTCGGAATGGTCACCGACGCCCTTGTCCTGGCCACCATCGGCAAGAACGTCACCGACAAGGCGCCGATGAAGATCCTCGCCGGGCACCGCGACCTCGGGTTCAATGTGCCGGTCTCGCCCTGTCAGCGCAATTGCCCGATCAAGCAGGACATCGCCACCTACGTCGACTACGTCAGCCAGGGCCGCTACGTCGACTCCTGGGCGGTGATCCACGAGACCAACCCGTTCCCAAGCATCCTGGGACGGCTCTGCAATCATCCCTGCGAGACCGACTGCAAGCGGGGATGGGATCCGGGTGAGGAGCCGGTCACGATCCGTTCGATCAAGCGCTTCAGCACGGATTTCGCCTTCCAGCAGAACCTCTGGATCGACTACAAGATCGCACCCTCCAACGGCAGGCGCGTTGCCGTGGTCGGCGCCGGGCCCGCCGGTCTCACCTGCGCCCTTGACCTCCGCGTCGAGGGGTACGACGTCGTCCTCTACGAGCGCGAGGCAAAGGTGGGTGGGCTGCTGAGCACCTCCATCCCGCCGTTCCGCTTCGACCACCGTCAGCTGCAGTGGGAGCTCGACATGATCCTCGCGACGGGGATCGATGTCCGCACCAACAGCAACGTCGGTGAGGGCGACGGCGACGTCAAGATCGACGACCTGCTGGCCGAATACGACGCCGTGTTCGTGTCCATCGGCATGATGAAGGGGCGGATCCTGCCCATCCCGGGGAGCGATCTTCCCCAGGTCACCGACGCCATGACATTCCTGCGCCAGATCTCGTACGACCGCCTCCCCCCACACTTCCCGGTGGCCGGGCGCGTGATCGTGGTGGGCGGCGGGGCGATCGCCACCGACGCCTGCCAGAGCTCCATCAAGCTGGGGGCCAAGCAGGTGTGGATGGTGGCCATCGAGCCTGAGGACCGGCTTCCGGCCTTCGGCAACGAGCTTCACGAGGCCAAGGAGATCGGGCTCAAGATCAAGTGCGGCGTCATCGTCAAGGAGATCAACGCTGACGAGCGCGGCAATGTCGCCACCGTGAGCTTCGCGCCTCTGCAGCCGATGGAATTCGACCCGCTCAGCGGCAAGCTGATCTTCTCCTCTGTGAAGGAGGCGGAGAACGCCGAGCGCTGGACCGTGCCCGCCGATCTGGTCATCTTCGCCTCCGGGCAGATCATGGAGACACCGGGCGAATCCGTCCCGCTCACACAGCGTGGCCTCGTCGCCGCCGACCGCGGCGGTCACACCGGCGTCGACAGGCTCTTCTGCGGTGGCGATTGTGTGCAGGGCCCCTCGTTCATCGTCGATGCCGTCGCCTGGGGTCATCGCGTGGCTCGCTCCATTCGCGAGTACCTCGGCGACGAGCTGCCCGCCGTCGACCGCATCTACCAGACCGTCGTCGAGCGGACCGACGATCACCGCCAGTCCGAGGTGTTCGCCCGCACCGACCCGGCCATCCTCGAGGCTTCCAAGCGCTATGACATGACCGAGTGCGAGCTGCCCTGGAGCGATCGCGAGGCGATCGTGCAGTCAATTCGCTGCTTCCAATGCGACTCGGTGCACCACTACGACACCGCGGTGTGCGTCCTCTGCGGCGCATGTGATGACGTCTGTCCCGAGAAAGCCATCGACGTTGTGGTCTTCGGCGAGGACCGCGAGCGCTCCTCCGGCGGGGAAACCCTGGTGTGTCAGACCTCCGGCGGTAACCCTCTCTCTGGTGGCTACGAGGGGGAGATCTACATCAACTACGACCGCTGCACCAACTGCCGCATCTGCGAGGACCACTGTCCGGTGAATTGCATCACGTTCGAACGGGTGCGCTTCACCGACGACACCATGCGGGTGGTGGAAAAGCCGCGCATCAGCGTGGAACTCCCGCTGGTCGCGGTGCACTGAGCTCTCTCACGGCGGTCGAGGTCCGGCCCGACGCGGTATTGATGGGCCGCGCCCTTCGTCTGGCCCGTCGTGCGGGGCTGCGCGGGGAGGTGCCGGTGGGGTCGGTCGCGCTGCTGGGTGGCGAGGTGATCGCAGCGGCGTCCAACCGCATGGAGCGCTCCGGCGATGCGACGGCGCACGCCGAGATGCTGGTGCTGCGCCGAGCGGCCGCGGTGGTCGGAAACTGGCGACTCACCGGGGTGACCGTGGTGGTGACCCTCGAGCCATGCCCGATGTGTGCCGGGGCCATGGTCCAGGGACGCATCGACCGCTGCGTGTACGGCGCGCACGATCCCAAGAAGGGGGCGGATGAGAGCGTGTACGACGTGCTGCGCAACCCTGCCAACAATCACCGCATCGACGTGGCGACGGGCGTGCTCGGTGACGAGTGCGGCCGCTTGCTCAGCGAGTTCTTTCGCGGGCGACGGGGCCGATAGACAGCCGTGGCCTGCGATTGGCTCTTCGTAGACGGCTCCAGTCTCATCTTCCGCGCCTTCCACGGCGTCCCGCGGACGGTGCGCTCACCTGATGGCCGGCCGGTCAACGCGGTCCGCGGATTCATGGACACGCTGGCCCGGCTGGTCGCCGGCCGCCAGCCGCAGCGACTTGCCGTCGCCAGTGACGAGGACTGGCGCCCAGCGTGGCGCGTTGAGCTCATCCCGAGCTACAAGGCACACCGCACAGCGGAGCCGGTGCCGCCGGACCTCGAGCCGCAGATGCCGCTGATTCACGAGGTTCTCGCCGCAGTCGGCATCGATTTTGTCGGAGTGGCGGACTACGAGGCTGAGGATGTGATCGCAACCTGGACCGCGAAGGCGCCCGGCACAGTCGAGATCGTGAGCGGCGATCGCGACCTCTACGCGCTCATCGAGGATCCGAGGGTCTGCGTCCTCTACCCCGAGAAGGCGGGACTTGCGGTGGTGACCGAAGCAGAGGTGAGCCGGAGATACAGCATCCCCGGCCGCAGCTACGCCGACTTCGCGATCCTCCGAGGAGATCCGTCAGACGGGTTGCCGGGACTGAAGGGAGTCGGAGCGGTGGCGGCGGCCGATCTGATCCGCAGGCACGGCAGTGTGCCGGGCCTGCTCCGCGATGGGCGGCTTGCCGAGCATCAGCGCGAATACCTGACGAGGGCGCTGCGGGTGGTTCCTCCTGTGTCGGACCTGCCCCTCGAGCTACCACGGGGCCGTCGCCAGGGGTACCCGGTGGATGGGGAACAGCTGACGGCGCTGACCGAGAGGCACGGCCTGGGGTCGGCGTCCGATCGTCTGGTGCAGGCGCTGGCGGCGACGCTGACGACGTGACCGCGCGACTGTGTCAGGCAGCCTCAGCGGGCAGGTCGGGACTGACACGCTGCCACCGAAAAGCCCTCGCCTCAGCTCGTTCGCACGGCGGTCGCACGCCAGCCCTGCGCCCGGCCGTCGGAGATCGTCACCTCGAAGACCGCGGGTTCGACCGTGCGCAGCTCCCAGCCATCGGCAAATGCGGCGTCGAGCTCACCGTGGCGAACACGATGTGGCCCCCAATCTCCCGGCTGAGCGTCACTGAACACGAGCAGGTGGTATCGAGCGCCGAGCACGGCGACCTGACGGATCGACTCGACGTAGCGGGCGCGGTCGTCGTCATCAAAGAGGTGGAAGACGCCGCTGTCCAGGACGGTGTCAAAGGTTGTTCCAAGGAAGCCGAGATTCATGGCGTCACCCACCTCGAACCGAACGCCGTCCACTCCACGATCGATCGCTCTCTGGCGGGCGATGGCGATCGCCCGCGATGAAGAATCGACACCTGTGGCATCGAGGCCGCGGGCCGCGGCCAGCAGCGCCAGCTCGCCCGTGCCGCAGCCGACATCGAGCACCCGGCCGGTCACCTGGCCGGTGTCGAAGAGTTCGACGAGCGCGGGCTGCGGCTTGCCGATCTCCCACGGCGGGGTGCCGATGTACGCGTGGTCGAAACTCTCGAAGGGCGCGATGGGGTTGAACGGCGTTTCGGTCGACACATGCGGAGTCTGGCGCCCAGGGCGGGGGTCTTGCGACACTGAAGCCACGCCTGTTGGTCTGCCGGTGCCTGGAGCTCGAATGATCGCTGCGATGAGTCCAGAGGAATGGCCCGCGGTGCGCGCCATCTATGAGGAAGGCATCGCCACCGGAGACGCGACGTTCGAAACTGAGGTCCCGAGTTGGGCGGCCTGGGACGCGGCGCATCTCAGCGAGCACCGGTTGGTGGCCAGACGTGGCGACGAGGTTGTCGGGTGGGCTGCGCTGGTGCCGGCGTCAGGGCGCTGCGTGTATGCCGGGGTGGCCGAGCACAGCGTCTACGTCGCCGCCTCCGCGCGCGGCCAGGGAGTGGGCCGCGAGTTGCTCGAGGCCCTGATCGCCAGCGCCGAGCACTCCGGGATCTGGACGCTGCAGAGCGGCATCTTTCCGGAGAATCGGGCCAGCCTTCGGCTGCACGAGGTGTGTGGTTTCCGGATCGTCGGTACCCGCGAGCGGATCGGGCATCACCAGGGACGGTGGCGCGACGTCATCCTGCTGGAGCGCAGAAGCTCCGCGACATGCGCACCGGTTGAGCCGCCGGCGGCACTGGATCACGGTCACTAGGATCCGGCGGCCCGGATATGGCGGCGGTCGTCACATTGGTGAACGTATGTCGTCAGTTTGTGACGAGCCCGCGAGGGCGCGCGCTCAACGACGCCCGGTCAGGGAGGATCGCAAACGCGTCAATCACAATGAGAGGGGCTCACGTGAGCAATCGTCGATGGTCCGCGGTGGCGACCGCGGTGGCGGTCTGTTGCGCGGTGTTGGTGCTGATCATGCTGAAGGCACCGGCGTCAGTGACGGTGCCGCTCGACGATCTCACCGAATTGGTTGCGCCCATGCTCGCTGCAGCGGTGTGCGTCCTGGCTGGGCGCGGTAAGCATGGCCGCGCGCGCACCGGCTGGTACCTGGTCGGAGCCAGCGCGGCGGCATGGGGTGCCGGCCAGGGGGCGTGGTGCTGGCTCGAGCTTGTGCGTCACCAGGACAATCCCTTCCCGTCGATCGCGGACGCGGGTTTCATCGCCTCGGTGCCACTGCTACTGGCCGGCCTGCTCACCATGCCGGTCTGGCCGTCGGCGGCGGTGGCCAAGGTCCGCGCCGTCACGGATGGGCTGCTCATCGCCGGCGGCTTGCTCCTGATCAGCTGGCACACAGTTCTCGCAGCCATCGTTGCCAGCCCTGCTGACACCGCCCTGGGCCAGGGGATCAGCCTCGCGTACCCGATCTGCGACGTGATCGTGGTCACGGTCCTGGCCATCATGTGGTCGCGGGCGTCATCCGGCTCGCGGACGCCGATCCTGCTCATCACCGCCGGGCTGGGGTTGATTGCTGTGGCGGACAGCACGTTTGCATACGAGCAGGCCCAGAACTCGTTCGGCTCCGGGAGTGTCATCGACCTGGGGTGGGTGGCCGGCTACCTGGTCGTGGGACTCGGTGCGCTGTATGCGCTCAACCGTCCGGTCGGCAGCAGACAGGCAACCATCCCGCGCTGGCGCAACGCCTTGTTTCCCTATCTGCCGCTGCCGGTGGTGGTTGCGTTCGCGGTCCAGGAGCGCTTCGCCGACGGCTACATCAACCTCTTCACCCTGAGCATCGGCCTGGCGCTGTTCGTCCTTGTGCTTCTGCGCCAGGGTCTCTCGGTGCGTGAGAACGTCGGGCTGCTGCGTTTGCTGGCTGCCAACGAGTCGGAGCTGAATCACCGCGCAGAACACGATCCGCTGACCGATCTCAAGAACAGGGGGAGCTTCATCCGGTTCGTTGACGGCTGGCTCAGCAACCCGGCATCGGCTCGACGGTGCGCGGTGATGTTCGTCGACCTCGATGACTTCAAGCACATCAACGACAGCCTCGGGCACGCGATGGGTGACCAGGCCATCGTCGCGGTGGGGGAACGGCTGCGCTCCTGCATGCGTGACCACGACGTGGTGGCGCGCCTCGGTGGCGACGAGTTTGCCGTCTTCCTGACCGATCTTCCGAACGTGGGTCAGCTGGTCACCATCGCCGAGCGACTCATCGAGACCCTCAACGAACCCTTCCAGAGCTCGGACATGCGCGCCTCGGTGTGCGGAACGATCGGGATCGCCATCGCCGAGGCGGGTGACGACGCAGGCGAGCTCCTCCGTCGCGCCGACATCGCCATGTACGCGGCCAAGGCCCGCGGCAAGGGGCTGTTCGGCATCTTCGAACCGAGCATGCACGTGGCCATGTATGCGCCGCTGGAACGGCGCGCCGACCTGGAGCGCGCCGTCGACGAGGAGGAGTTCACGCTGCGCTTCCAGCCGGTGGTGGACGTGCCGACCCGCGCCATGGTCGGGGTGGAGGCCCTGATCCGCTGGGAGCACCCCCGCCTGGGGTTGCTCAGCCCGGTCGCGTTCATCGATGACATCGAGAGCGCCGGCCTGATGGTGACGGTGGGTGCCTGGGTGCTGCGGGAGGCGTGCCGCCAGGCAATGCGACTGCGCCGACGCGCCATGAACGACCTGTTCGTCAGTGTCAACGTCAGCGGCTCGCAGATGCAGGACAGTGGGTTTCTTGCAGTCGTCGCCGACGCGCTCTCCATCACCGGCTTGCCGGCCGGAGCCCTGGTCATCGAGCTGACCGAAAGCGGCAACGTCGGCGAGAGCGAGGTGGTCGGGCTGCGGTTGCGCCAGTTGCGCGCAATGGGCGTGCGCGTTGCCATCGACGACTTCGGCAGCGGGTACTCGTCGTTCACCTACCTGCGCCGGCTGCGCGTCGACATCCTCAAGATCGACAAGTCGTTCGTCGACGACCTGCTGGCGGGCGGCCCTGCGGCGGCGCTGGTCGAGGGCATGATCGGGCTGGGCAACAGCCTCGGGCTGCTCACCATCGGCGAAGGGGTGGAGGATGGAGAACAGCACGCCGCGCTGGTGCGGCTGGGCTGCAGCATGGCCCAGGGGTATCTGCACGCGCGGCCGATGCCGATGAACGAGATTCTCATGAACCGCAGCGTGGAGCAGAAGGCCGACGCGCTCGAGGTCGCCGCCACCGGGTGAGGTGGTCGCGGTGACCGGCGAGGCGGGCACGCGGTGCTAGGCTGATCCGATGGCCAGCGACAAGACCGTCCACCTCACCGCCGACGGTCGCGCTCGCCTCGAGGACGAGCTGCGCGAACTCCTCGACAACCGCCGGCCGGTGATCGTCCAGCGCGTGGCGACCGCGCGTGCGGAGGGCGACCTCAGCGAGAACTTCGCCTACCACGACGCACGCCAGGAGCTTGGCCTTCTCGACGGGCGGGTGCAGACCATCGAGGCGATGCTCCGCAATGCCAAGGTGATGGAGACGACAGTCGGCGACGTCGTCGGCCTGGGATCAACGGTGACCATCCGCGATGAGTTCGGAGAGTCGACCTACGTCATCGTCGGGCCTGTGGAAGCCGATGTCGCGGCAGGCCGGATCTCGATGGTGTCGCCGCTGGGTGCTGCACTGATGGGGCGGACGGTGGGGGATGAGGTGAGTTTCAGCTCACCGGGTGGCACGCGCAGCGCGATCATCGGGTGGGTCCGCTGACCTCACTCTGGGATCCGTCTGGGCCACCGGGAGCGGCCCGCCGCCAGATGAACAACGCGATGACCATCGCGACCACCAGGACAATGAGCAACAGCAACTGCACCCAGTAGACGACGAAGTCCGGGCCGCTGTGCAGGGTGTCGCTGCTGGCGGTGAGGATGAGGATTCGTCGCACGCCGGCGATCAAGCCGACGATGAGGAAGGGCTCAGCGGCCAGTGTGTGGTCGCGCAGCGTGATTCGTACCGTGTGCAGCAACTCGACAACCATGAAGACCAGGAGCGTTTCGTCCAGGACGCGGACGATCAGCGGGTGGATGTTGTTGACGTCGAAGTTCTTGACGATGTCAAGGCCCGCGCCGAACAGGAGAAGGACGCCACTGCCGATCAGGAACAGGGCGATGATGGCGTAGATGACGTCTTCCACCATCTCGAGCCCGAACAGCGCTCGCCGAGGGCCAGAATTCCGCCGCAGTGCGTTCACAGTGGGCGCGCCGAGCGCCGGTGGTCATCACTCATAGTTCTCAACGCGCATGGTAGCCGGGATCAAACGCGCTGACCGAGCACGGCATCGGCGCGGCGTCAGCCAGCGTGCCGACAAATCTGGGCGCCTGTCTAGCCGTGCGTTGGCAGCTCGAGGCCAGGGCGGTGGCCACGCAAGCGTCGATGACCGCCGTCATCACCGCGGTCGCCCCGCTGCATCCGAGCTGGGGGGCGAGGCGGGCGACCCGGGCGGTCACCTCCGCTTCGCGACGCCGGTCGCGGATCGGTACCCCGGCGTCGAGCTTGACCCGTTCAATCAGTGCGACCAACGTTGCGCGTCGTTCCAGCAGACGGGCCAGTCCGGAATCGACACTGTCAATGGCGGTACGGCACTCCTCAAGGGTCGCGGCCGACGACGGGCGCGCCGTTGTCGCCAGCAGTTCGGTGGCCCTGACGATCTCCGCGAGGGTCAGCGGGCTGATCGCCTGCGCCGCATCGCAGAGTGCGCTGGCGGGATCGGGGTGACACTCGACGAGCAACCCATCGGCGCCGGCGGCAACGGCCGCCATGGCCAGCGCGGGAACCCACGACGACCGCCCCGCCGCATGGCTCGGATCGACGATCACGGGCAGATCGGTCCGCTCGCGGAGAACCGGAATCGCCGACAGGTCCAGTGTGTTGCGGGTGGCGGTCTCGAAGGTTCGGATGCCCCGCTCACAGAGCACCACCTGGTCACAGTTCTCGAGAAGCACGTAGCGCGCCGCGGCGAGCCACTCGTCGAACGTCGCCGACATCGATCGCTTGACGATCACGGGCAGTCCAGATCGTCCGGCTGCGCGCAAGAGCGGAGTGTTGTGCATGGAGCGCGCGCCGATCATCAGCCCATCGACGTGGGCCACGAGCTGGGTCACCTGCTCCGCGTCAAGCGGCTCGGCGATGATGGGCAGGCCGGTCACGCGGCGCGCTTCGTCGAGCAGCTCGAGACCAGCGCCGCCCATCCCCTGGAACGCCTCCGGTTGGGTGCGGGGCTTGTGGACGCAGCCCCGCAGGATGGAGGCTCCGGCGTCGGCGGCGGCGCGCGCATGAGCGACGTAGTTCGGCTCCACCGCGCACGGCCCGCTGATGACGGGGACAAGCGCGCCACCGATGAGCACGTTGCCGATCGCGACCGGGCGCGCGCGGGAGTTGCGGGTGGCGCTGGGGATCAATGCGTCGATCTCCACTGCGAGTACCTCCGTGAAGTGAGTGGGTCACTCCGCGGGGCTCTGCCGAGGACCGACCCATCAGTGATGAAGCCAGCCTCGGTGACGACTGCGCGTTAGGCTTGAAGAACCCTCGGCAGCCGCAGGGCTGGCCGAGCAAAATAGAAGCGCGCGATGTGTCGCATGAACCCGACCCTACCATCGCCCGGGCGCATCTGCAAGCGCGGATCCCCAACGGCGATCGCCGCGCCCTTGTGACGGCGACCCGATAGACTCCCGCCGCACATGAGTGACAACGGGAGCAGTCGCGGCAAGCGACACAGCGCGGCGATGACAGACGGGCCGCACCGTGCGCCCGCCCGCTCGATGCTGCGGGCCATCGGTTTCACCGCAGAGGACCTTGCCAAGCCGATCATCGGCGTGGGTCACGCGTGGATCGAGACGATGCCGTGCAACTTCAATCACCGGGTGCTCGCGGAGCACGCCAAGGCCGCCATCCGGGCGGCGGGCGGGACGCCCATGGAGTTCAACACCATCGCCGTCAGCGACGGGGTCTCGATGGGGACTGAGGGAATGCGGGCGTCACTGGTCTCGAGAGAGGTCATCGCCGATTCGATCGAGCTGGTTGCGCGCGGCCACTCCTTCGACGGGCTGCTGCTCATCGTCGGTTGCGACAAGACCATTCCTGCCGCCGCGATGGCTCTCTGCCGCCTCGACCTGCCGGGCCTCGTCCTCTACGGTGGGACGATCGCCGCCGGGCGCCATCGCGGCCGCGACATCACACTCCAGGACGTCTTCGAAGTGGTCGGCGCCTACGCCGCCGGCACTGCCGACGACGCCGAGGTCGAGGCCGTCGAGGCGGCCGCGTGTCCCGGCGCCGGCGCCTGCGGCGGACAGTTCACCGCCAACACCATGAGCACGGCGATGGAGTTCCTCGGCCTCAGCCCGGCCGGCGCCAATGACATTCCCGCCACCAACCAGCTCAAGCCCGCCGCCGCCGAGGCCGCCGGCCGCCTCGCGGTGAGGCTGGTCGAGGATGACGTCAGGCCGCGGAGCCTGGCGACACGGGAGGCGTTCGAGAATGCCATCAGCTGTGTCGCCGCCAGCGGCGGCTCCACCAACGCCGTGCTCCACCTGCTCGCCATCGCGGCGGAGGCCGGGGTGCGACTCGACCTCGACGATTTCGATCGGATCTCTGCGCGGACGCCGATCCTCGCCGACCTCAAGCCGGGCGGGCGCTTCGTGGCCGCCGACGTCCACGCGGCCGGTGGCCTTGCGGTGCTCGCCCAGCGCCTGGACCAGCTCGGCCTGCTCCGCGGCGACTGCCGCACCGTCGATGGACGCAGCATCGGCGAGATCGCCACGGCGGCTCGGGAGGTCCCGGGCCAAGAGGTGATCCGCCCGGCCGCCTCTCCACTGAAGGAGCGGGGTGGCATCGCCATTCTTCGCGGCGCCCTCGCTCCCGACGGCTGCGTGGTCAAACTCGCCGGCCACGATCGCACCAACCATCGCGGCCCGGCCCGGGTCTTCGACAGCGAGGAGGCGTGCTTCGCCGCGGTTCAGGCCGGAGGCATCGTCGCCGGCGATGTGGTGGTGATTCGCTACGAGGGCCCGGTGGGGGGCCAGGGAATGCGCGAGATGCTCTCGGTCACCGGCGCACTCGTCGGAGGTGGGCTCGGCGACTCGGTGGCGCTGATCACTGACGGCCGCTTCTCCGGCGCCACGCACGGACTCATGGTCGCCCACGTCAGCCCGGAGGCCGCGCTCGGCGGCCCGATCGCGGCCGTCCGTGAGGGCGACATCATCACCCTCGACATCGAGGCACGGCGCGTCGACGTTGAGGTCCCGGCCGCTGAACTCACCGCACGGCTGGGCTCGTGGGCACCGCCGCCGCTACGATACCCACATGGCGCTCTCGCCAAATACGCCGCCACCGTGGGTTCGGCCTCGCAGGGTGCGCTCACCTCGCCGGTGCCTGATCCCGCCCCGGATCCCGCTCTCGAAACCGTCGGCGGTTGAGCCAGCCCGTCCACATCCCGGTGCGATTTCCTGCCAGCGGTGACAGGAAATCGTCAGAGGACCGAATCCGAGCCATCGCAGTTTTGTGCTTGACGGCCAGAACGATCGTCACGTAGGCTACGGGGCGCATGACCAAGCGGCTCGTCGTCGTCCTCGTACTCCTCGGTCTGCTCCTGATTGGGAGCGGGGCCTCGAGGTTCCGGACGCGGCGCGTGCCCACATAGGTACAGGCCACAACCGGATCACAAGAAGGGTCCCCTCTCAGGAGGGGGCCTTTCTTTTTTTACCCGCCGCCCACAGCACGAAGGAGCAACCCATGGACAAGCGAGGACCAAGACCAGCCCCCGCGAGCCGCGCCGGCGATCGCGACTCGGCCGGTCCGTCGGCGACGGAGCGGCACAGCGACGGCTCCGACGAGCACCGCCACAGCCCTGGTTCCGCGGCCGCGAAGTGGCGCACCGAGGGCCTCGACTTCGTCCGCGACGCCATCCGCCTGAGCTACCAGTGATCCACCCCCTGATCCAACCGCGCCCGGACCGCACCGAAGACGAGACCGTGCTCGAAGCGCGGGTTCTGACAGGTGCCGAGATCGTGTTCGAGTGCCTGCTCGCCCAGGGGGTCACGACCATCTTCGGATACCCCGGCGGCGCCAACCTGCCCCTCTACCAGCATCTACCGTCGTACCCGCAACTGCACCATGTCCTGGTCCGTCATGAACAGGGCGGGGCCCACGCTGCCGACGGATACGCGCGCAGCCGGCCCGGGGCTGTCGGGGTCGTCTTCGCCACCAGCGGGCCCGGCGCACTGAACATGGTCACTGGCCTGGCCACCGCCTTCGCCGACTCAGTACCGGTGGTGGCCATCACCGGCCAGGTGCCGATCACCGCCCTCGGAACCGACGCCTTCCAGGAATCCGATGTGATCGGCTCGACCATGTCGGTGACCAAGCACAGCTACCTCGTCACACGGGTGGAGGACATCGCTCCGACCATCCGCGAGGCCTTCCACGTGGCTCGGTCCGGACGTCCGGGACCCGTGCTGATCGACATCCCCAAGGATCTTCAACAGGCGACCAGCGAGCTGCGCATGTCTGACGAACCCGTGCGCATGCGCTCCTTTCCGGCGCCACCGCGGCCCGACGACATGAAGCTGCGTCGCATCGCCCAGCTCATCGGCGAGGCCAAGCGCCCGGTCATGCTCATCGGCCGCGGGGTGCTGATCTCGGAGGCCGAGCAGGCGGTCATCGAGCTCGCCGAGCGAGCCCACATCCCCGTCGGCTGGACGCTGCTGGGCACCGGTGCCTTCCCTCTTCGCCACCCCCTGGCGCTGCAGATGGTGGGCTTCATGGGAGCCGGCTTCACCAACCGCGCCGTGTGTGACGCCGACCTGCTGATGATGGTCGGGATGCGCTGCGACGACCGGGTGACCACCCGGCTCGACTCCTTCGCACCGCGTGTCGATCACATCGTGCACATCGACATCGACCCGGCTGAGATCGGTAAGAACGTGGTCCCTCACGTGTCTCTGGTCGCTGACGCGCGCAGCGCGCTGACCGCGCTTCTGCCGCTGGTCGAGCCCAAACGTGAACATCGCTGGCTGACCCAGATCGACCAGTGGAAGGAGGAGCACCCCATCCACTTCGTCTCCGACAATGGGCTCCTGCAGCCGCAGGAGGTGCTCATCGAGATGTACACGCGCTGTCACGATGAGGCCATCGTTCTGGCCGACGTCGGTCTCAATCAGATCTGGGCAGCCCTGTGGTTCGACTACGCCAAGCCCGGCCGCTTCCTCAACTCCGGCGGCACCGGCACCATGGGCTATGCGTTCCCGGCCTCGATGGGAGCCAAGCTGAGCAACCCGGACAAGACGGTGTTCTGCGTCAGCGGCGAGGGCGGCTTTGTGATGAACATGCAGGAGATGGCGACGATGGTCGAGCAGAACATCGATGTCAACGTTCTGATCCTCAACAATTCCTCTCTGGGCATGGTGCGCCAGTTCCAGGACGACTTCTATGGTGGGATCCGTTCCGCTGTCGACCTCACCTTCACGCCCGACTTCGTCAAGCTCGGTGAGGCCTTCGGCATGATGGCGATGAGCACCGCCCGTCGCGAGGACGTGGGCCCGATGCTCGACGAGGCGCTGGCGCACCGCGGGCCGGTGCTGATGAACTTCGACATCGACCGCGATGCCAACGTCTACCCCATCGTGCCACTCGGCAAGGGCATGCTCGACTTCGTGGAAGCGTCGTGAGTCAGAGCCGCCTTCTGTCCGTTCTTGTGGAGAACAAGCCCGGAGTCCTCAACCGCGTTGCGTCGGCGGTGCGGCGCCGTGGCTTCAACATCGATTCGCTCTCGGTGGGACCGACCGACGACATCTCGGTGTCCCGGATGACCATCGCCGTCCACGTGGGCCACCAGCAGGCGGAACAGGCCACCAAGCAGCTGGCCAAGCTTATCGATGTGATCACTATCGATGATGTCACCGGTCAGCGGGTGGTCGCCCACGAGATCCTGCTCATCCGCATGCACGCGCCACTGCCGCAGCGCCGCGATGTGCTCGACATCGTCGACATCTATCGGGGACGCGTCGTCGACGTCGCCTCCGAGTCGGTGATCATCGAGGTCACCGGATCGACCGAGAAGATCGATAATTTCATCGATCTGATGCGTCCGTTCGGCATCAAGGAGCTGGGCCGCAGTGGCGCCGTGGCACTGGTTCGCGGCGACGACGCGCACCTGCGATTGATCGACTTCGAGCCGCCTCGTGATGATCCGGCGGTCATCCCCACAGCCGGTGAGAGCACCGGGCCCGTCGACATGACGGGCAATGTCTAGCGCCCATGAGGATTCAGTGATGGTTGCCCGGATGTACTACGACGCCGACGCCGACCCAGACCTGCTCGCCGGCTCGCGCATCGCAGTGCTCGGCTATGGGTCGCAGGGCCACGCGCACGCCCTCAACCTGCGCGACTCGGGGCACGACGTCCGCGTCGGTCTCCTCGAGGGGTCGCGCAGCCGAGCGGCTGCGGAGGCGGAGAACCTGCGTGTTCTGACGCCTGCCGAGGCGGTCGCCGAGGCCAACGTGGTCATGGTGCTCGCCCCCGACACCGCTCAGAAGGCGCTCTACGAGAGCGAGATCCGTGACAACCTGCAGGCCGGTGACCTGCTGCTGTTCGCACACGGGTTCACCATTCGCTTTGGCCAGATCGCGCCCCCCGCGGGTGTCGACGTGGCCATGGTGGCTCCCAAGGGGCCCGGACACCTGGTGCGCCAGACGTACGTCGACGGCCAGGGCGTCCCCTGCCTGGTCGCGGTCGAGCAGGATGCCACCGGCACGGCATGGGAGCGCACCTTGGCATATGCCCGCGGCATCGGGGGCACGCGCGCAGGCTGCCTGCGCACCACCTTTGCCGAGGAGACAGAGACCGATCTCTTCGGTGAGCAGGCCGTGCTGTGCGGTGGCATCTCCAGCCTGGTCAAGGCGGGATTCGACACGCTGGTCGATGCCGGATATCAGCCCGAGCTCGCCTACTTCGAGGTGATGCACGAACTCAAGCTGATCGTCGACCTCATGTACCAGGGCGGTCTCTCATACATGCGTTACTCGGTGAGTGACACCGCCGAATACGGCGACTACGTCAGCGGGCCCAAGATTGTCGACGAGCGCACCCGCGCGGCCATGCGGGGAATCCTCGCCGACATCAGGGACGGGTCATTCGCGCGCCGCTGGATCGCGGAGAACGAGAGCGGCCGGTCGGATTTTCTCGAGTATCGCGACGAGGATCACCATCTCCAGATCGAGCAGGTCGGTGCCGATCTCCGCGGGCGCATGAGCTGGCTCGGCGCCAAGACAGCCCCCGGGATGGAGCACACCACAGACGGGCACCGGGAGGCGAGGTCATGAGCGAGGGCGAGAGCGACAGCAACGGGATGAACGCGGAGGTGGCCAGCCTCGGCAACCCGCTGTACACGGCCTCCGCCCCTGCCGAACCGGAACGTCTGATCATCCTCGACACCACACTGCGCGACGGCGAGCAGTCGCCCGGGGTCGCGCTGACCGCTGACGACAAGCTGGCCATAGCCCGCCAGCTCGCGCGACTGCGCGTTGATGTCATCGAGGCCGGATTCCCGTTCGCGTCGCCCGGCGACTACGCGGCGGTGCGAACCATCGCTGAGCAGATCGAGGGCCCGGTGATCGCCGGCTTGAGCCGGTGCTTCGAGGACGACGTTCGCCAGTGCGCGCGGGCGCTCGAACCGGCGGCCAATGCCCGTATCCATGTGTTCATCGGCACTTCCCCGATCCACCGCGAGTCGCAGCTGCGCATGTCGCAGCGCGAGGTGCTCGATCGGGCGGTGTCGATGACCGCGCTGTCGAAGACCTTCCGCGAGGACGTGGAGTTCTCACCGATGGACGCCAGCCGCACCGAGCCGGAATACCTCGCGGACGTCGTCGCCGGCTGCATCGAGGCCGGTGCCACCACCATCAACCTTCCCGACACCGTCGGATTTGCCACTCCCGACGAGTGGCGCGGGCTCATCGAATGGCTGCGCAAGCGTGTCCCGGCGCTCGACACGGTCACCCTCTCGGTTCACTGTCACAACGACCTCGGGCTGGCCGTCGCCAACTCGCTGGCGTCTGTGCGTGCCGGGGCCCGCCAGGTCGAGACCTGCGTCAACGGGATCGGCGAGCGCGCCGGCAACGCGGCGCTGGAGGAGGTCGCGATGGCGACGCGGCTCCACCCCGAGGTTTTCGGCGTGGCCACACAGCTCGACCACTCGCACCTCTATCGCACCTCACGCCTGGTGTCGCAGCTCACCGGGATGCTGGTGCAGCCCAACAAGGCGGTCGTCGGGGCCAACGCGTTCGCACATCATTCCGGAATCCACCAGGACGGCATCCTGAAAGACCGGCGCACCTTCGAAATCATTGAGGCGAGCGAGGTCGGCGCGGGCAGCACGCTGGTGCTCGGCAAACTCTCGGGACGGCACGCCCTGCGCAACCGGCTCCAGCAGCTGGGATACACGCTCGACGAGGAGGAGTTGAAGCGCGCCTTCGTGCGCTTCAAGGAGCTCGCCGATCGCAAGCGCGAGGTCACCGACTATGACCTCGAGGCGGTCGTCGCCGACGAGCGTCGCAGCGGAGGTGAGCGCTACCAACTCGAACACCTGCAGGTGAGCTGTGGCACCAATCTGCGGCCCACTGCGACCGTTCGGATGCTGCTCGCCGACGGCGTCTCGCACGAAGCGGCGGCCATCGGTGACGGACCCGTCGACGCCGCGTATCGGGCCATCCACTCCCTCTGCCAGGTGGAGGGTGAGCTCGAGGAGTTCGCCGTTCAGTCGGTCACCGCAGGCATCGATGCCATCGGCGAGGTGAATGTGCGGCTGAGCCGTGACGGCACGCGTGCGACAGGTCACGGGGCCGACACCGACATCATCGTCGCCGCCGCCAAGGCGTACGTGCACGCCATCAACCGCATGGCGGAGGGTGTCGCGAGCGGCGCTCGGCCGACGCCGGAGACTGCGGGAACCGCGTCCGCGGATCACCGATGATGCCGCGGACGCTCTTCGAGAAGGTGTGGGACGCACACAGCGTGGTGAACGACGACGACGGTCCCACGGTCCTGTACATCGACCTGCACCTGGTGCACGAGGTGACCTCCCCCCAGGCGTTCGAGGGGTTGCGACTGGCCGGCCGGACAGTGCGCCGACCTGATCAGACGGTCGCGACCATGGACCACAACGTGCCCACCATCGACCAGCTCGCGCCCATCGCCGACCCGGTCAGCGCCGCGCAGGTGGAGGCGCTGCGGCGCAACTGCGCCGACTTCGGCATCTCCTGCTATGGCATCGGCCACCGCTGGCAGGGAATCGTCCACGTCATCGGCCCCGAGCTCGGCCTGACCCTGCCGGGAACGACCATCGTGTGCGGCGACAGCCACACCGCCACCCATGGGGCATTCGGCGCTCTGGCGTTCGGGATCGGCACCACCGATGTCGAGCACGTCCTCGCCACCCAAACACTCCGCGCCTTCCGTCCGCGAAGCATGGAGGTGCGCATCGACGGGGATCTCCCCGTCGGCGTCACCGCCAAGGACGTTGCCCTGGGCGTGGTCCGCACCATCGGGACTGCGGGCGCAGCCGGACACGTCGTCGAGTACACCGGGTCCGTGGTCGCCCGGATGTCGATGGAGCAGCGGATGACCCTGTGCAACCTCACCATCGAGGGCGGCGGGCGGGCCGGCATGGTCGCCCCGGACGACATCACGGTGGCCTACCTGGCGGGCCGTCCGTTCGCCCCGCGCGGCACGGCGTGGGACGAGGCGGTGGCGGCCTGGGACGAGCTGCACAGCGACGACGAGGCGACCTACGACCGCACCGTCGTCATCGACGCCGCCGACCTGGCGCCCTTCGTCACCTGGGGAACCACGCCGGCCCAGTCGGTTGCGGTCGACGGCAACGTCCCCGACCCCAGCAGCTTCAGCGATCCGTCGGAGCGCGAATCGGCGGCGCGCGCGCTCACCTACATGGGGCTGACACCGGGGACGCCGATGCAGGAGGTGACCATCGACACCGTGTTCATCGGCTCCTGCACCAACTCGCGGATCGAGGACCTGCGCAGTGCGGCGGAGGTGATGGACGGCCGTCGCGTCGCCGACGGGGTTCGCGTTCTCGTCGTCCCGGGATCGCAGCAGGTGAAGCTTGAGGCGGAGCGCGAGGGGCTCGACAGCATCTTCATCGCCTCCGGAGCCGAGTGGCGCGATGCCGGCTGCTCCA
This sequence comes from Candidatus Dormiibacterota bacterium, assembly GCA_036732145.1. Lineage (GTDB taxonomy): Bacteria > Chloroflexota > Dormibacteria > Aeolococcales > Aeolococcaceae > Aeolococcus. The sequence goes on along the minus strand of DAINCY010000014.1, from coordinate 6,400 downwards.
TGTGCCTGGGCATGAATCCCGACCAACTGCAGCCCGGTCAGCGATGCGTCAGCACCAGCAACCGCAACTTCGAGGGCCGCCAGGGACGGGGAGGCCGCACCCACCTTCTCTCACCACCGATGGCGGCGGCGGCGGCCATCGAGGGGCGGATCACCGATGTGCGTCGCCTCGGCTCGCGCGTCGCGCAGGCGATCCCATGAGGCCCTTTCGCTGCGAGCACGGCATCGTGGTGCCGCTGGACCGGTCCGACGTCGACACCGATCAGATCATTCCCAAGCAGTTCCTCAAGCGCATCGAGCGCACCGGGTACGGGCCGTTCCTCTTCTTCGACTCACGCTACGACGACACGGGAGCCGAGCGCCCTGAATTCGTGCTCAACGCAGCCCCCTATCGGGGAGGGACCGTTCTGGTCGCGGGCCGCAACTTCGGCTGTGGATCCTCGCGCGAGCATGCCGTGTGGGCGCTGCAGGATCAGGGCTTCCGCGCGGTCATAGCCCCCTCCTTCGCAGACATCTTCCAGGGCAACGCGTTCAGCTGTGGGCTCCTGCCGGTGACCCTGCCCGAGCACGAGGTTCGCGCGCTGCTCGACCTCGCCACCGAGCAACCCGGCGTGGAGTGCATCGTCGATCTCGAGGACGGAAGCGTCAGGGCAGGGGACCTGCGCTTCCACTTCTCCACCGAACCGACCCAGCGCCGGCGGCTGCTCGAGGGCCTCGATGACATCACCCTGACGATGCACGGCCTCGACGCCATCGCCGGCTTCGAGTCGTCGCGGCCTCATTGGATGCCCGATCTCTCCCGCGGCGAGGCCACCGCATGACGATTCGCATCGTCACCCTTCCCGGCGACGGCGTCGGTCCGGAGGTCACCAACCAGGCGGTCGGGGTGCTGCTCGCTGCGGCCGAACACGCGGGCCTTGACATCGCCATCGAGGAGCTGCCCATCGGCGGCCGTGCCATCGACGACTCCGGAGCTCCGCTTCCGGCGAAAACGCTCCAGGCCTGCCGCGCTGCCGACGCGGTGCTGCTTGGCGCTGTCGGCGGACCCAAATGGGACCATCTACCTGGCGATCAGCGCTGCGAAGCAGGGCTGTTGCAACTGCGCGCCGGCCTCGGCGTGTTCGCCAACCTGCGCCCGGTGCGCGTCCATGCCGGTTTGTCGGAACGCTCCGCGCTGCGCCCGGAGGTGGTGAGTGGGGTGGACCTCGTCGTGGTCCGCGAGCTCACCGGCGGCGCGTACTTCGGACGGCCCAAGGAAAGGACCGACCGGCGCGCGGTGGACACCACCGTGTACACCCGCGACGAGGTCGAACGCGTCGCCCGCGTGGCATTTCGGCTGGCCGCGGGACGGCGCCGCCACCTGACCTCGGTCGACAAGGCAAATGTGCTGGCCACCAGCCAGTTGTGGCGCGAGACCGTCAGCCAGGTCGCCGCCGAGTTCCCCGACGTGACCCTGGAGCACGCCCTGGTCGATTCCTTCGCGATGAGGCTGATGCAGCAGCCCCGCGACATCGACGTCGTGGTCACCGAAAATCTCTTCGGGGACATCCTCAGTGACGAGGCCGCCGTCCTCGCCGGCTCGCTCGGTCTGCTCCCCTCCGCCAGCTTGGGCGTGGCAGAACCGGGGCTCTACGAGCCCGTGCACGGGAGCGCACCGGAGATCGCGGGGATGGATCGGGCCAACCCATACGGCGCCATCCTCAGCGTCGCTCTGATGCTTCGGCACTCGCTCGACCGCCCCGACCTGGCTGCCGCCGTGGAGGCTGCGGTGGACGACTGCATCGCAGCGGGGACGCTCACAGCGGATCTCGGTGGCGCAGCCGCCACCGGGGAGGTCGGGGCGGCTGTGGTGGCGGCGCTGGCCACCCACGCATCCGCCCCCGTCGGCGCCTCGACATGACCCTGCTGGAGATCTACGACACCACTTTGCGCGATGGTGCGCAGGGTGTCGGCATCAACTTCTCTGTGTCGGACAAGCTCCGAATCGCCGAGCACCTGGACCGGATCGGCATCAGTGTCATCGAGGGAGGCTGGCCCGGCGCCAATCAGACCGACACGGAATTCTTCGAGGCGATGCGCGGCGTTCTCCTGCGACACGCCACCCTCGCGGCTTTCGGGGCGACCCGGCGGCCCGACGTCCGCCCCCAGGACGACCTCCAACTGCGTGCCCTGCACGATTCCGCGGCACCGATGGTGACGCTGGTGGGAAAGAGCTGGGATCGGCAGGTGCACGATGTGTTGCGCACCTCGCTCGACGAGAACGTGCGCATGATCGAGGAGTCGATCGCCTGGCTCGTCGAGATGGGCCGGGATGTGTGCTTTGACGCCGAGCACTTCTTCGACGGCCACGCTTCGGACTCGGACTACGCGATCCGCTGCCTGGAGGCGGCCATCCGTGGCGGCGCCCGCCGCATCGCCCTCTGCGACACCAACGGCGGCACGCTTCCCGACGCAGTCGAGGCGCTCACCGCCCGGGTGACCGCCGCGTTCGGACCCGTGGTCGGCATTCACTGCCATGACGACACCGGCTGTGCCGTGGCCAACACGCTTGCCGCGGTTGGCGCGGGCGCAGTGCAGGTGCAGGGCTGCATCAACGGGTACGGCGAGCGCACCGGCAACGCCAACCTGTGCACGCTGATCCCCACGCTCCAGTTGAAGATGCACCATCGGGTCATCGAGGATGAGCAGCTCCGCCATCTGACCTCGACGGCGCGGGATGTTGCCGAAATTGCCAACCTCCACCCGCCGATCGGCGCACCGTACGTCGGCGGCGCTGCGTTCACGCACAAGGGCGGCCAGCATGTCGATGCCATGCGCAAGGCCGCCTACGCGTACCAGCACATTGATCCCGCCGATGTGGGCAATCGCACGCGCAGTGTCGTCAGTGCGCAGTCGGGAGGTGCCAACATCCTCGAACGCGCTGAGGAGCTCGGCATCGATCTCGGCAATGACCGTGTTCTGGCGCGGCGGGTGACCGCGCGGGTCAAGGAGCTCGAGCACCAGGGGTATGCCTTCGAGGGGGCCGACGGGTCGTTCGAGTTGCTCGTCGAGCGCGCGCGTGGACGTGAGCCGGCGTTCGAACTGATCGACTACATCGCGCTGACCCAGCAGCGCCGCGACCAGGCACCGTCGTGCGAGGCGACCGTCAAGGTGCGGATCGGAGCGGACGTCGTGCACGCTGTGGCGGAGGGCAACGGTCCAGTCAATGCGATCGACGCGGCGCTGCGCAAGGCGTTCTCGCCGTCATTCCCTGAGACGTCGGCCACCCAATTGTTCGACTACAAGGTGCGCGTGCTCGACGGCCATGACGGCACCGCAGCCGTCGTACGAGTCCTCATCGAATCAGGCGACCACCAGCGCCGGTGGTCGACAGTGGGCTGCAGCACCAACATCATCGAGGCGTCCTGGACAGCTCTTGCAGACGCCTTCGAGTACAGCATCCTGCGAGCCCGCCGGTCCCGGGACGCATCCGCCGCCTCTGCCTGAACCTCCTGGGGTTGGCTCCAACCTCATCGAGGATCGACGATTGGCGACAATCTTTCGGTGAGGCAACGACCTGCAACAGCCGTGGTGGTCAAGGTCGGCTCCAGTTCGCTGACGGCGGCGGATGGCACGCTGTCGCCACCTGCCCTCGACTCCCTCGTCCATCAGCTTGCAGCGCTCTCCAAGAGTGGGGTCGGTGCGCTGCTGGTGACGTCGGGAGCCATCGCGGCAGGACGGGGGGCGGTGGGCGCCGCCGGCCGTGGTCGTGGAATCGACGTCCTGCAGAGCCTGGCTGCGGTCGGCCAGGGCATGCTCATGGCGGAATATGCGCGTCGCTTCCGCGAACAGGACACGGTGGTGGCCCAGGTGTTGCTGACCGGGCGCGACTTCGGTGAGCGAAGGTCGTACCTCAACGCCCGCAGCACGCTCAAGCGGCTCCTGCAATGGCGCGTCATCCCGATCGTCAACGAGAACGACACCGTTGCGACCGATGAGATCACCTTTGGTGAGAACGATCGTCTCGCCGCCCTCGTCGCCACCCTGGTGGGTGCCGATCTGTTGCTCATCCTCACCGACACCGCCGGTGTCTTCTCGGCGGACCCCCGCCTCACCGCCAAGGCAAGCCTGGTCGACGAGGTGACGAGCTTCGATGCCTCGCTCGAGGCCGCCACGCGCGGCGGACCCGGCACCGACCTGGGATCCGGAGGCATGGCATCGAAGATCGCGGCGGCGAGGATCGCCGCCTGGTCGGGCATTGCCTGTGTCATCGCCGGGGCCGCGACCCCCGGAGTGATCGGTCGCGTGGTAGACGGCGAGGCGCTCGGCACACGAGTGCTGCCAAGGCCGATACGCATGCCGGCCCGCAAGGTGTGGATCGCATTCGCGCAGGCCGCCAAGGGACGAGTCGCCATCGATGATGGTGCCGTCCAGGCGATCTGTCGCCAGGGTCGCAGCCTCCTGCCCGTGGGAGTGCGCGCCGTCGACGGCGACTTCGAGGCGGGCGAGGCCGTTGAGATTCATGACACGGGCGGCGCCCTGATCGCCAAGGGCTTGACCTCGTGCTCGGCGCGCCGGCTGCGCACCCTCAGCGAACGCCCGGCCGGCGACGGGCGCGTGGCCACCGACGTTGCGATTCATCGTGACGACCTCGTGGTGCTCGTAGAATGACCGACCAGCCCGCCGAGCTGTCGCTCATCGGCGATCGAGCACGGGGTGCTGCCGCGCTGCTCAGCGCCGCCACCGGCGATGCCAAGAATGCCGCGCTTGTGGGCTGCGCCGATGCGCTGAGCGCGGCGTCCAACGACATTCTCGACGCCAACCACGCTGACGTGCACGCGGCTCGGAGCGATGGAATGCGCGGCTCGCTGCTCGACCGGCTGACGCTGACCCAAGCCCGTGTGTCCGGCATGGCCGGCGGTTTGCGCAAGGTCGCCAATCTGCCAGACCCGGTGGGGGAGGTCATCGAAGCGTGGCAGCGACCCAACGGCTTGAACATCCGCAAGGTGCGCGTTCCCCTGGGCGTTGTCGCGGTCATCTACGAAGCCAGGCCCAACGTCACCTCGGATGTGGCTGGACTGTGCCTGAAGTCCGGAAATGCCGCGATCCTGCGCGGATCTGCCGCGGCGCTGCGAACCAACACCGTCACAACCACGATCCTGCGGGGCGCGATCGCCACCGCCGGCATGCCTGAGGATGCGGTGCAACTGGTCGCGGACACCAGCCGCGCCACGGCGCGCGCTTTGATGAAGCTCCGCGGTCGGGTCGACCTACTGATCCCTCGCGGCGGTGCGGCGCTGATCGAGGACATCATCGAGAATGCCACGGTCCCGTATGTCATCGACGGAGCCGGCAACTGTCATGTGTACGTCGACGTCGCTGCCGACCTCGGCAAGGCGGCACGGATCGTCCTCAATGCCAAGCTCAGCAACCCGTCGGTGTGCAATGCGGCGGAGAAGCTGCTCGTCCATGAGGCGATTGCGCAGAGGTTTCTCCCGGGGGTCGCCGCCGATCTGATGGCAGCTGGTGTGGAGCTGCGCGGTGATCGCCGCGCACGCGAGCTCGTGGCCGGCATGATCGCCGCCATCTCAGCGGACTGGGACACCGAATACCTGGGCCTGGTGATGGGAGTTCGAGTCGTGAACGGCGTCGAGGAGGCCATCGACCACGTCCGGGCACACGGGTCAGGTCACACGGAGGCGATCGTCACAGAGGACCCGGTCGCCGCCGATCGCTTCGTCGGCGCGTGTCCCTCGGCTGTGGTGATGGTCAACGCGTCCACCCGTTTCACTGATGGGGCCGAGTTCGGCTTCGGCGCGGAGATCGGCAATTCAACGCAGCGGCTGCACGCACGCGGTCCGATGGGACTGCGTGAGCTGACCACGTATCGGATCGAGGTACGCGGCGACGGGCAGGTCCGCGAGTGAGGCGGCCGAACGCGAAGCCACGCGCCGACGACGGCGCGCCACGCGCTCAGCCGCCGACGTAGGACATCTCGATCCTCCTTCCGGACGACGTTCGCGAGGATCTTTCCTCGGAATACCGGTCGCTGCGTTCGCGCCACACGCGAGCGAGCACCGCGCTCACGGAGTCATCGCTGTCTGATGCGCGCAGGAGGGTGCGCAGGTCGTGCCCGGTGGTGGCGAACAGGCAGGTGAAGAGGTTGCCGTCAGCTGTCAGCCGGGCCCGCGTGCACGCCCTGCAGAAGGGCTGGGATACGGAGGCGATCAGCCCGATCTCCCCGCCTCCATCGCGGTATCGGTATCTGCGGGCCACCTCTCCCGGGTAATGAGCATCAAGCGGCTCCAGGGGAAACGCCGCGTCGACGACCTCGAGGATGTCAGCGGCGGAGACGACGTCATCGAGGCGCCAGCCGTTGGTGGTGCCCACGTCCATGAACTCGATGTAGCGAACAATGTGTC
>DAINCY010000013.1:0-37283 GCA_036732145.1 Candidatus Dormiibacterota bacterium | reverse complement strand
TACCCGCACGGGGAGTCGAACCCCGGTTACCACCTTGAAAGGGTGGTGTCCTGACCGCTAGACGATGCGGGCGCGCGCTTGGAATCTTAGGTGGCTCAGCCGCGGGCTTCCCTATACTCGGCGGCATCGTTGTCCGCTTCGGAGAGCCAGATGTCCTTCCGCGAGATCGCCGGCAAGATGTTCGGCTTTGGGATCACGGCGCTGGCACTGATTGCCGGCGGACTCCTGGTGCTGCTCGGCCCGCACGCCTACAACGACTACCTGAACGTGGCCCTTGGCGTGATGCTCATCGCGTTGGGGCTCGGGGCTGGTGGCTTCGGCACCATGGTCATCGCCGGGGTCATCCTGGATGCGCGCGCCCGCGAGCGCGAGGAGCGCCTCCAGGTCACTCCTCGACCCGGGCCGCCCGCCCCTCCGCCGGCGTGGGGCATGGGTGATATCGGCCGGCCGGGCGGAGGTGGCGGCGTTGCCCACGTCGGTGAGGTCCCGCGCGGGGGCGGCTCGGTTCGCCTGATGAGCGTGTCAGTCCGCAATTGGGACGGCCCACTGCTCATCGGGGTGCTCATCGTCTGGACTGTCGTCGCGCTGCTCATCGCCGCCCCGAGGTGACCGACGGCCGCACCCCGATGCGGACGCGGTTCGCTCCCTCTCCAACAGGGCCATTGCATTTCGGCTCGGTGCGCACCGCGCTGTTCGCGTGGCTGGGCGCGCGGTCCACGGGCGGTCAGTTCATCCTGCGCATCGAGGATACCGACCAGGAGCGCTATCTCGAGGACAGCGAGGCGCTGATCATGGAGACGCTGCTCTGGCTGGGGATGAGCTGGGACGAGGGACCCGAGGTCGGCGGTCCGCACGGCCCGTACACCCAGTCCCTGCGCACCACAATCTATCGCCGCCACGCAGAGCTGCTCTTGGAACGGGGAGCGGCGTACTGGTGCACGTGCAGCCCGGCACGGCTGCTCGAGATGCGCGAGAGGCAGCGCGCTGCCAACCAGCCGACACGGTACGACCGTCGCTGTCTCACCCGTCAGGCCGCGGTCGCCGAAGAACGGGCGACAGGTGCGCCGGCCGTCCTGCGCCAGCTGATCGCCCCGGGGCGCACCACCTGGGTCGACGTGGTGCGCGGTGAGATCTCCTTTGACAACGCCGACATCGATGACCAGGTGCTGCTCAAATCCGACGGCTTTCCGACCTATCACCTCGCCGTCGTCGTCGACGATCACCTCATGGAGATCACCGACGTCATCCGCAGTGACGAGTGGATTCCCTCGACGCCCAAACACCTCGGCCTCTACGACGCGTTCGGCTGGACACCGCCGCGATTTGCACACGTTCCGCCGGTGCTGGGCGAGGACCGCCAGAAGTTGAGCAAGCGTCGCGGGGCGCGCAACGTCCTCGAATACGGGGAGCTCGGATACCTCGCGTCCGCCCTCGTCAACGCCATGGCTCTTCTCGGCTGGTCATCGGGGACCGAGGAGGAGGTGTTCGCCCCAGCCGAGCTGGTGGAGCGGTTCTCGCTCGAGCGCGTCAATGACTCGGCAGCGGTGCTCGACCCCAAGCGACTCGATTCTCTCAATGGACAGCACATTCGCCGCCTCCCGGTCGAGGAACTGGTGGAGCTTTTGGAGTTCTGGTTGCCGGGAACCAGCAAGGAGACACGGCGCAAGCTGGTGCCTCTCCTCCAGGAGCGCATTGTGGTGATGCGCGATGCCAGCGCCCTGGCCGCTCCTCTGCTCGGCGACGCACCATGGGACGACGATGTGGTCTTCCCACCGCGCAAGGTCGACGCCGATACCGCGATCGCGTTGCTCGATGCCGCCTGCGTCGAGGCCGAGTCAGGAGGGTTGGAGGACGTCGTCGCCATGCGTGAGCGGCTCACCATCCTGGTCGAGGCGAGGGGGGTCAAGGCGCGTGATGCCTTCCGCGTGCTCTACATCGCCATCCTCGGGCGGCCTCAGGGTGTGCCGGTCTTCGACGCCATGGCATTCATCGGCCCCGAGGTGTCCGTTCAGCGGCTTCGCGCGGCGCGCGCGCGCCTCGAGTTGTAGCGCAACGCGTCAGCAGCCGGCGGCTGTGGGCGGCGCGGATCCCACCGGAGGCTGATCGCGAAGGCGGTGGTCACGGTGGTAGATTGGACGTACCGGGGTGCCCCGTGTGGGGCTGAGATCACACCCGCGAACCTGATCTGGGTCATGCCAGCGTAGGGAGTTCCGATGGCTCGCACTGCTCGCGCTCTCACCATCGCATCGTCCGATTCAGGCGGTGGCGCCGGCATCCAGGCCGACCTGCGCGCGTTCGCCGCCGCCGGCTGTCATGGCAGCACGGCCATCGTCGCCCTGACCGCGCAGAACACCAGAGAGGTCACCGCCATCCACGGGCTTCCCAGCGACTTCATCGTTGCGCAGATCGACGCCGTCTTCGACGACATCGGCGTCGACGCCGCCAAGACCGGGATGCTCCTCTCTGCGGAGATCATCGAAACCGTCGCAGCTGCGCTCGCGGCGCGTCGCGTCCCATTGGTCGTCGATCCGGTGATGGTCGCCAGCTCGGGCGCGCGCTTGCTCCGCGAAGACGCAGTCGACGCCATGGTTCGCAGACTGTTCCCGCTGGCCACGGTCGTGACGCCCAATCTACCCGAAGCGCAGTTGCTCACCGGCGTGCAGGGATCACGGCGCGAACTTGCCGAGCGTCTGTGCGCCATGGGAGCGGCGGCAGTGATCGTCACCGGCGGCCACGGGGAGCCCGCCGTCGATCACCTGTTTGACGGAACCGACCACGTCGATATCCCGGTGCAGCGCCACCCGGTCGCCGCCACCCACGGCGCCGGATGCACCCATTCGGCGACTCTGACGGCGCTCCTCGCCCAGGGCTGGGCGCTGCTGGATGCTGCACGAACGGCGGCGGAGGTTGCGTCGCGAGCGGTGGCTGCAGGGCTCGTTGATATCGGGAGTGGCGACGGCCCTGTGGATGTGCTCGGCGTGCGCGGCCGCGTGCGTGCCGCGCCAGCGACGATTGTACGGAGGAGCGCATGAGCCCTGACGGCGACCTGTCCACATACGTGATGGCCGTGTCAACCGGCGACTCGCTGCGGCGCATGCGCGAACGCCGTCCCCTGGTGCACCAGATCACCAACTTCGTGGTCATGAACGAAACCGCCAACGCCACACTGGCGATCGGGGCTCTGCCCGTGATGGCGCACGCGCCCGAGGAGGTTGCGGAGATGGCGACCGTGGCCGGGGCGGTGGTGCTCAACATCGGCACCCTCACCCAGGAGTGGGTTGCATCCATGATCCTGGCGGGCCGCGCCGCCAACGCCGCCACAGTTCCGGTGGTGCTCGATCCAGTCGGTGCGGGAGCGACGACGCTGCGCACAGATAGTGCGAAACGCATCCTGGAGCAGGTGTCTGTCTCCATCGTCCGCGGCAATGCGGCGGAGGTGGCGAGCCTGATCGGACGGAGCGCCGAGATCCGGGGGGTCGAGTCCCTGGGCACCGGCGATGAGATCGGCGACCTGGCCACCGCAGCCGCCGGCGCGCTCGGCTGCACGGTGGCCGTGACCGGGCCGGTGGACGCGGTCAGCGACGGCACCACAACGCTCTGCGTCGCCAACGGTCATCCGCTGCTGGCCACCGTCACCGGGACCGGGTGCATCGCCAGCGCGCTCACAGGCTGTTTTGCTGCCGTCAACCAGCGCGCCCCACTCCGCGCCGCGGTGGAGGCGCTGGTGGCCCTCGGTGTCGCAGGTGAGGACGCCGCCACGCAGAGCCGCGGGCCGGGCAGCTTCCACGTCGCCCTCTACGATGCGCTCTACTCACTGTCGCCGGACACCATCGATGCACGCGCGCGGGTCACCACGGCGTGAGGTTGCACGCCATCATCGACAGCGTCGAGGTCGCCGAGCTGGCCGTGGCCGAGGGAGCCACAGTCCTGCAGCTGCGTCTCAAGGACACCGGCACCGTCGCGCGCGTCGAGATGGGACGGCGGCTCCGCCATCTTCCGGCCATGCTTGTCATCAACGATGACGTCGAGGCGGCTCTCCGCTGCGATGCGGACGGGGTGCACCTCGGACAGACCGATCGCGGCGCGGAGCGTGCGATGGCTGAAGGTCTGCTCCTCGGCATCAGCGTCGCCAACCTCGATGAAGCCGAGATCGCGCAGGCGCTCGGCGCCGATTACCTCGGTGCCGGGCCGATCTGGGCCACCCCGAGCAAGACGGATGCCGCGCCGCCGATGGGGGTCGCCGGGCTGGCTGCCATCTGCGCGGCAGTGCACATTCCTGTGGTGGCCATCGGAGCCATCGATGCCGGCAACGCCGCGTCGTGCATCGGGGCGGGCGCCGCCGGGGTCGCGGTGGTGCGCGCCGCGAGGGACGCGGCGCGGGTTCGTGCCGCCGTGGACCAGGCGATGCTGGTGAGAGCCGGAACCTGAGCGCCGGCGCCTGTCAGTCGAGGAAGTCGGCGAGGCGGCGGCTGCGCGAGGGGTGGCGCATCTTGCGGAGCGCCTTGGCCTCGATCTGGCGGATGCGCTCTCGGGTGACACCGAATCGCCGGCCCACCTCGTCGAGCGTTCGGGGATGGCCGTCGACAAGCCCGAACCGGAGCTGAATCACTCGCCGTTCGCGCGGCGTGAGGGTGTCGAGGATGTCCTCTACCTCGACGCCGAGCATGGTGCTCGCCGCGGCGTCCTGGGGCCGGATCGCACCTGTGTCCTCGATCAGCTCGCCCAATTCCGCGTCGCCGTCATCGCCGACCGGCGTCTCCAGTGATACCGGGTCCTGCGCGACGCGGCGGATCTCCTTCACGCGTTCCGGAGTGAGCCCGAGCTCGTCGGCGATCTCCTCGTCGTCGGGTTCACGGCCAAGCTCCTGGACCAGCCGGCGCGCCACCCGAGCCTGCCGGTTGACGAGCTCGACCATGTGGACCGGAATGCGGATGGTGCGAGCCTGGTCGGCGATGGCGCGGGTGATGGCCTGGCGGATCCACCAGGTGGCGTATGTGGAGAACTTGTAGCCGCGGTGGTAGTCGAACTTGTCGACTGCACGCAGCAGGCCGAGGTTGCCCTCCTGGATGAGATCGAGGAAGGGCATGCCGCGGCCGAAGTACTTCTTGGCGATGCTGACCACCAGTCGGAGGTTGGCGGCGGCCAGCAGGTGCTTGGCGTCGTCGTCACCGGCCTCGATGCGCTGGGCGTAGAGAACCTCCTGCTCCTTGGTCAGCAGCGCCACCTCGCCGATCTCGCGCAGGTACATGCGAACAGGATCGTCGAGTGATACAGCGGTGCTGACGTCGACGAGAGCCGGGGTGTCCTCCTCCTCATCGGCGTTCTCGATGCCTTCGCCGGCGATGGCAATGCCGAGCTGGCGGAAGGAGTCAAAGAGCCGCTCCAGCGCGTCGGGCTCGAGCTCCATGTCCGGGAACGCGCCGACGATGTCGTCGGCCGGGAGCTCTCCCTGTTCCTTGCCGCGCACGATGAGACCTTCGGCGGCCGCCACCAGCGGGTCGACCGCCGCTCCCGTGGCGCGCGTGGGCGTCAGTGTTGCGGTTGCCATGCTCTCTCCGTTCCCAGTCCCAATCCCGCCACCTGGCGTTCCCTCTCCGTATACAGGGTGACGCATTTGGGCCCGGCCGTGTCTAATACGGGCTCGTCTCGGCCCGTGTGGACGCGCGCGGCGTCCGTCCTCCTGTTGCTGATGCCGCGCTGGTCGATCACCTGACCTCCGTGCTACGTCCTCTCGGATCCTACGCGCAACCGACCATTCCCGGGCCCGCCGTCAGCGTTCGGTGACGCGTTCGTGCTCGAGGATGCTCCTCTTGGTCGCCAATCCGTAGTAGTAGCCGCCCAGGCTGCCGTCACTGCGGACCACACGGTGGCAGGGAACGAAGAGGCAGACGGCATTGCGCGCGCACGCCGACGCTGCAGCTCGCACGGCCCGGGGAGCACCGGCGCGCGCAGCCAGCTCGCTGTAGCTCACCGTGGTCCCGGGCGGGATGGTGCGCATCTCCGCCCACACCGCGGTATGGAATGGGCCGCCGGGCTGGCGCACCTCGACTCTGTCGAGTGCTCGGGCGTCGCCTGCGACGTAGTCCCTCAGGGCGGTGGCTGCTGCCGTCTCGCCGCGCTCTACGGACTCACCACGCAACGCTGGCGGCAGGCGGTCGCGCAGGTCGTCGAGGTCGTTTCCAAAGGCAGCCACATGCAGGCAGTCGGCTGTCCCGAGCAGCGACATCTGCCCAAACGGGGTGGCAACGGTGGTGGCGATCAGGGTCATGTACGTCTCTCCGTGGTGGTGGTGGGCGGTTGCTGCCAGAGGTGGACGGTCGCGTAGGCGCGCCAGGGCCGCCATCGCTCGGCACGTCTGCACAGCGCGCGGGCGTCACCGCCACCGGCACGGGCGAAGGTGTGGCGCAGGCCGAGGTCACCGGCGGGGAACGCGTCCGGGTCGCGCAGTCCGCGCATGGCGATGTACGTCGCCGTCCACTCCCCGATTCCGCGGATGGACAGGAGCGCCGCACGAACCTCCGCGCCGTCGGCACCGGGGTCAAGGTCGATCTCGCCTGCCGCCAAGGCGATGGTCAGTCGGCGCAGCGTCGCCGCGCGTTCGCCGGTGAGGCCGAGCCCGTCGAGGTCGGCCTCGGCGATGGCTGCGCACGATGGGAACAGCCGATCGACGCCGCTGCGGCGATGGGTCAGCCGCACTCCGAGCTGGTCGGCGAGCCGCGAAGCCAGGGCGGTGGCGCGGGCCACGGACACCTGCTGACCGAGAACGGCGCGGACGGCGATCTCTTCGGCATCGGCGCAGCCTGGCACGCGCAGACCGGGTTGTGCGGAGATCAATGGTGCCAGCAACGGGTCCGCGCAGAGGACGGCGGCAATCGCCGCGGGATCTGCATCCACATCGAAGAGGCGCCGGCAGCGCTCGACAGCCGAGCCGAGATCGCGCACATCGTCGAGCCACAGCCGCACCACCAGCTGTGTCGCCTGCGGCTCGAGTTCCACCACCGCTGCCCCGTGGGGGAGCGACAGCGTCCGGGTCAGCATCGACGTGGTGCAGAGCTCGGTGCCGGACACTGCTCGCGCGGCAAAGAACGCCAGCAGAGCGGAACCGTCGAACGGTGGGCGCACGCCCAGGCGCAGAACGATGGCCCCCTCCCCGTCGTGACCGGCGGCGCCCCGGCGACGGAGCTGGGTTGGAGGACGGCCCGTGCCGGACCGCACCTCGCTGTTGAACTGCCGAAGCGACGAGTAGCCGGCGCTGAAGGCAACGTCCGTGATGGGCATGCCGGTTTGCTCGATGAGCGTGCGGGCGGTTTGCAGCCGGCGCATCCGCGCCAGAGTGAGCGGGCCGGCGCCGACCGCCTCGGAGAGCACGCGGTGCAGGTGTCGCTCACTGACCTCGAGCCGGCGGGCCACGGCCGCCACCCCGGCCCCGCCATCAGCCGCGCCGGAGGCAATCAGCCGCAGAGCGCGATCGGCGATGCGGTCGCCTCCGGCGGGCTGAAGCGACCCGGGCGCGAGGCCGGGGCGACAACGGAGACACGCCCTGAACCCGGCCGCCTCGGCGGCAGCGGCGGTGGCGTAGAACCGCACGTTGGCGCGCTTCGGCGTCTGCGCCGGACAGACCGGGCGGCAGTAGATTCCCGTGCTGGTGACGGCCGTGAAGAACCGACCGTCAAACCGAGCGTCGCGGCTGGTGATCGCCCGGTAGCAGGCCTCGGCGTCATCGTGCATGCCCCCAGCATCGCCGCTGACCATCGGCCTCCGCTGGCGGTTTTCGGACCGACCGTCGGACGCCCTGAGCCGCCGCTCGTCGCCGCGCGCCGCGCAGGCCTCAGGCCGGCGAGTACTTGACCATCGTGCCTCCCGCGCTCGTGACGATCAACGAGGTCCCCACCGTGCACATATATGAGTCACTCGCCGAGCCGGGGCTCTGGCTCTGCACCAGGACGCCGTTCTTGTACAGCACGACGGACAATGTGTTGGGTTGGTCGAGCTTGACAGTGATCTTGCCTGCAGCGCTGGTGATCGTGCCCGAGGCGGTGCCTGTCTGCGCCACCTTGTAGGCGGTGCCGTCCACCGCCGTGCCGGTGAGAGGGACGGTGCCGCTGTCGTCGGTGCGGATGATCCGCGTCGCTGCGATGGTCAGAACCTCACCGGCGCCTCCAGTGAGCTTGACGGCTGCGCCGCCGACGGTGAGACTGGCGCTGATCGCATTGCTCTTCCAGGTGCCCACCAGGCACGGGTCGAGGCTCGAGGCGGTCGGTGTGGGAACGCTCGTAGGGGTGGGAGTGGCTGGTGCGGCCGCCGAGGAGCCGCACGAACAGATGGTGATCGCGGCCAGGGTGGCGGGGGCGATCGAGAGGACGCGACCCGGCATCCCGATCCTCCGTGTGGCGATGGATGTGGCGTCCGCACTGACCGCACCGTCGGGAGGCCGTGGGCGGCGCCGACTGTACCACCGGCGCCTGGGACGATTTGCCGGCCCTCGCCGGCCGTGGGTGCGCCACAATTGCCTGCGCCGACGCCGCACGGAGGAGGAATCGATCACGGTGATGATGGAACTGACACCGATCGCCGACGGCGCCGACGTTCCGCACCGGAGTGCCTCGTTCGACCAGAAGATGGCGTACTACCGCTCTCAGCACACCACGACCGGAGTGCGGGCGACCCACTTGGTGGGCATCCCGGCAGTCGTCGCCGCCCTGCCGCTGATCGCGGCCCGGCCTCGCGTCGGGGTGCCGCTCTTCCTCGCCGGCTGGTCGCTCCAGGTGCTCGGCCACAAAGTCTTCGAGAAGAACAGTCCGGCCCTCACCAAAGGTGTCTTCACGTACCAGTTCTGCGGGCTCGCCTTCTGGTGCGAGGAGATGGCCGATCTCATCGCCGGACGCTCCCCCCTCATCGGCCGCAAGGATCTCCGTGATCTGGACGACAGCGGCGACATCCCGGGGATTCCCATCGGAGACTCCGCGCAGGTCAGCTGATCGCCGAGGCCTCAGTCAATGCAGCGCGATCAGGGCGACGGCCACAGCCGCGAGCAGCAGGCCGGCACCCTGCTGACGGGCCAGACGCTCGCTGAGCAAGCCTCGCGCCAACAGGAGAGTGGTGCCAGGGTACAGCGAGCTGATGACCGCAACCAGCGCGAGAAGGCCACGGTGAGTGGCCAGCAGGTAAGCCAGGTTGGCGGCGAAGTCGGTGATCCCGGCAATGGCTGCGAGCCCCAGCGTCCGACCCTGTGGTAGCGCCGGTGTGCCCCTCATGACGGCCACGGCTGACAGGGCGAGCACGATGATCACCGACGCCGCGCGCTGCGCGACCAGGGGCCAGGCTCCGCCATTGGGGCCGGTCTGGGCGAGTAGAACGTAGAAGCCGCCAAAGCTGAGACCGGCCGACAGGGCGGAGGCGAGTGCACGGCGGCTGAGCGGGGCGGCAGTGCCAACAATCCCCGCCACAGACTGGCCGCGTTTCCTCGACTCGCGCCCAATCAGGACCATGGCCGGAAATGCCAGGACGACACCGATGACGGCAACGGTGCCGGGGCGGTCGCCGCGCAGAATTCCGACGGCAACCGGCACGAGTGCGCTGAGCACGGCGGTCAGCGGCGCCACCACCGACATCGGACCGATCGCCAGTCCGCGGTACAGCAGCACCACCCCGAGGAGGCCGACGGCGCCGGCCGCGGCGCCCCACAGCATGTCGACCGCCCGGAACGCCGAACCCGGCAGCAATCCGACCGCAAGCAGAGCGAGCATCAGACTCAGCGCATTGCTGGCCAACACCACCGCGGTCGCCGGCACGCGGGCAGCCAGCCCGCCGCTGAAATCGCTGACGCCGTAGCAGATCGCTGAGACGAAGGCGAGAAGTGCTGCCATGTCACGCGACTCTGCGCGGTTGTGCGAGCCGCAGCGCGCATCTGTACCGTTGCATGACCAACCAAACAACCAAGGCGCGTGAGGTGCAGTGTCGGCAGCCGCTGTCCGCGCTGTGACATGACTGTTCGGCCGCGATTGGCTGCGACCTGCTAGTCTCTGCAAAGACGCGGCGTGTTTTCTTGCGCCGCTGCCCTTCTTGCGGTTCCTCTCCCCGTTGTACACGGGTTCCCCAAGCCAGGCACTGTGACCAGAGCTTCGAGGGGAGGCGCACAGCCATCACGGCTTCGGAGACCCATGCAATCGTTCGCTGACCTCGGTGTGCGTCCGCGCACCCTTGTCGCCCTGGAGCGAGCCTCCATCACCACGCCGCTGCCCATTCAGACAGAGGCGATCCCTGTCCTACTCCACGGCCGTGATGCGGTCGCTGAGGCGCCGACCGGATCCGGCAAGACGCTGGCATTCCTCATCCCCATGGTGGAACGCCTGGCCGGGCATCGCCAGGACGGCGGACCGCGTGCCTTGATCGTGGCACCGTCCCGAGAATTGGCCAATCAGATCGGAGCAGTGCTTCGCACCGTCGATCGCGGCCTGCGCATCGCCATGCTGTACGGCGGCGTCGGCTACGGAGGCCAGCTCAGCGCTCTGCGCAGCAGCCCCGACGTCGTGATCGGCTGTCCGGGCCGCATCCTCGACCTGGCCGGTCAGGGCAGGGTCAACCTGTCGCGCATCGAATACCTGGTCCTCGACGAGGCTGATGAGATGCTCGACCAAGGATTCGCCCCCGACGTCGAGCGCATCATCGCGCTCACCCCCGGGACTGGACCACAACGCCGTCAGACCGTCCTCACCTCGGCGACCATGCCCGCGTGGGTGCAGCGCATGGTCGAACGACACCTCATCGACCCGGCAGTGATCCGTGTCATCGCCGAGGGAGAGCCAACCCTTGAGCACGCCATCCTGCACGTCGAGCGTGCCACCAAGGTCGACACGCTGTCGCGCCTGCTGCGGCGCCACCAGGGGTCGGCTCTCGTGTTCCATCGCACCAAGCACGGAGCCAAGGGTCTGGCGCGAGACCTGACAGCCCGCGGGCATCGCAGTGTCGAACTGCAGGGCAACCTCTCGCAGAATGCGCGCGACCGCGCCGTGGCGGCATTCCGCAGCGGACAGGCGGACGTGTTGGTTGCCACCAACGTTGCCGCGCGCGGACTGGACATCAGTGGAGTCGCCGTCGTCGTGAACTACGAACTTCCCGAGACCCCGCAGTGGTTGACGCACCGTGTCGGCCGCACCGCCCGCAACGGCGCGGCGGGCCGGGCGTTCACCTTCCTCACCCGCGAGGACGCCGAGAAGTGGCGCAAGCTGCGCCGCCTGGGTGCACCAGAGCTCCGCGGCGCGGACACCGACCACCTCCTCAACACCGGTGACATCCGGTTCATCGCCGGGCCGCCGATGGGGGTAGGGACCGACGGTCCGTCGCAGCGTCCACGGCGAGGTGCAGGCGTCAACACCTTCCATCGCCGCCGTCCCCGCCCCGCTTCGGTGCGTGGGGCGTCCTAACAGGGGCGGGGCAGATCCCCGCCCCTCGCATGGTCGGACTCAGTCCGGCCACGCTCACCCGACCCCTCGGCGCGCCTCGCGCGCCGGCTCGGCGTGCGCCTCGTCCTAACAGGGGCGGGGCGGATCACGCCAGAGGATCCTCTCGCCGGCTGAGTCGTCCGGGCCACCACACGCGCTCGCCGATGTCGCTGACCAGCGCCGGAACCAGCACCGATCGCACCACCAGGGTGTCGATGAGCACCCCGACCGCGACCAGGCCGCCGATCTCGGTGACGAACACCAGTGGCAGCAGTCCCAGCGCCGAGAACGTCGCCGCGAGCACAACCCCTGCCGAGGTGATCACGCCGCCGGTGGTGGCCAGCCCGACGAGCACGCCGCGACGGGTCCCGTGCGTCACGGTCTCCTCCCTCACGCGGCTCATCAGGAAGATGTTGTAGTCCACCCCCAGGGCGACGAGGAAGACGAATCCCAGCAGGGGTAAGGTCTGATCGATGCCGGCGAAGTTGAAGACGTGATTGAAGAGGATTGCCGCCCCACCCAGGGCTGCGAAGTAGGAGATGACCACCGAGCCGATCAGCAGCAGCGGCGCCAGCAGCGCACGCAGCAGCAGGGCGAGGACAACGAAGACCACGATGAGGATCAGCGGCATGACGATCTCGCGATCCAGCACCGCGGCGTTCTCGACATCGAGCTCGATGGCACTCTCGCCGCCGACCTTGGCGCCCGCCGCGGGCACGGCGTGCACCTGGGTGCGGAGTGCATTGACGATGTCGAACGCCGGCTGGGTGCCGCTGGCCGCCGTCAGCGTGGCCTCGATTCGCACCAGACCTGCCGTGGACTCGGCGATGCGCGCGGACGCCACTCCCGGCGTCGACTGCGCTGCTGCAAGCACTGCGTCGGCTTGCGCCGACCCGGCCACAATGTCTGCCGGATTGCTGACCCCGGCCGGAAAGTGTGCGGCGATGAGCGTGTCGGCAGCAACGGAGTCCGGCGGCGTGCGGAAGGCCTGATCATTGGTGATCCCGGTCTTGAGGGTGAGCGTGAAGAGCCCGACCAGGATCAGCGCGGCGGTGGATGCCACCCACACGATGCGCGGGCGGCGGGCGATTCGCGTCCCCACCCGGCCCCACACACTGCGCAGCGGGTCGGGCGTGACCCCAGCACGCGGACGGAACGGCCAGAAGAGACGCCCACCGAACACGGTGAGCAGTGCGGGCAGGGCCGTGGCCAGGACGGCAAAGGTGCAGAGCACCGCGACCGCCCCCACCGGTCCCAATCCGCGATCACTGTTGAGCGTCGAGGCAAAGAGGCAGAGCAGGCCGAGCACGACGGTGGACGCGGACGCCACCACGGCCGGGAGCACACGCCGCAGAGCTGTGGCCATGGCCTCGTGGCGGTCCTCGTGCCGGGTCAACTCTTCGCGATAGCGCGCGATGAGCAGCAGCGCGTAGTCGGTGCCCGCGCCGAAGATCAGCACAGTCAGGATCCCCTGGCTCTCGCCGCTGACCAGCAGGCCGGCGTGCTGGGCGAGCTCGTAGATGACGGCCTGCGCCAGCGTGTAGGCGATGCCCACCGCCAGCAGCGGCACAACCCAGAGCACTGGGCTGCGGTAGGTGATCAGCAGGATGACCACGACGATCAGGAGGGTGGCGATGAGCAGAGTTCCGTCGATGCCGCTGAAGGCATCGATCTCATCGGCGGTGATGCCACCGATGCCGCCCACCTTGACCACCAGACCCGCCGGAGCAGTGCTCGCGATGGTGCGCACGGTCTTGATGGCGGCCTCCACGGCCGGACCGTCCAGGCCGCCCTTCAGCGGGACGATGAACAAGAGAGCGCGTCCATCGCGCGACGGCACCGCGGTGGTCGCGGCGCCGTGCAGCACGTTGAGACTGCTGGTGACGCGCGCGCTCATGGTGGCGACGGCGGCGCGGTCGCCTTCGGTGATGCCGGCGGGCCGTGCGGCGACGACGACCGCCGGCAGCGTCTGTCCCGACGGGAACTTGGTGACCTCGTTGAGGACCTGGGTCGACTCCGCGTTGCCTGGGAGGTAGCTGGCCTGGTCGTTCTTGACAACGGTGCTGAGCTTGCCTCCGATCGGACCTGCGAAGCCCGCGATCACCAGCCACCCCACCACGATCACCCACTTGCCGCGCCGGGTTGCCGGGAGCAGCGCGATTCGGCGGAGCAGGTTCACGACGCCGCAGCCTGGTCGCGTTTGCGGATCTTGTTGCGCTGGTCGGCGTTGAGGATCCGCTTGCGAAGCCTGATCCCCTCGGGCGTCACCTCGACGAGCTCATCGTCCTCGATGAAGTCGAGGCTCTCCTCGAGCGACATCGTCCGGGCCGGCACGAGGCGGACGGTGGCATCCTCGGTGGAGGACCTGATGTTGGTCTTCTGCTTCTGCTTGGTGACGTTGAGGTGGAGGTCGCCGGGCCTGCGGTTGAGGCCGACGATCATGCCTTCATAGACGGTGGTGCCCGGCCCGATGAAGGGCTGGCCACGCTCCTGCAGTCCGAGCAGCCCGTAGGCCACCGCAATGCCGGGCTGGCTGGCGGTCAACACGCCGTTGCGGCTGGTCGGCGGCAACGTACGCCACCGCTCCCAGCCGAGCAGGCGTGTCGACATCACGCCCGTCCCCCGGGTGAGCGTGAGGATCTGGCTGCGCAGACCGATGAGCGCGCGCGTCGGCGCGTGATGGGTGAGCCGTGCTCTGCCGGCGGCGTCGGTGCGCATCGACTGCATCTGCGCGCCGCGCGATCCCAGCGTCTCGGCGATGGCCCCCACCGCATCCGCGTCGCAGTCGATGATGCACTCCTCCACCGGTTCGTGGCGGTGCCCGTCGATCTCGCGCGTGATCACCGCGGGGCGCGACACCTCGAATTCGTATCCCTCACGGCGCATCGTCTCGATGAGGATCGCGAGGTGGAGCTCGCCGCGGCCGCTGACCTCGAAGATGTCGGCGGTGGACCCGTCGGCGACACGCAGCGCAACGTTGGTGAGCAGCTCGCGCTGGAGGCGGGCGCGGAGCTGACGGGAGGTGCTGCTCAGCGTTGCCTCCCGCCCGGCCAGGGGAGACTGGTTGACGGAGAATTGCATGCGCAGAGTGGGCTCGCCGACCTCCGGCCGCGGAAGCGGGACAGGATCATCCGCGTCGGCCACCGTGTCCCCGATGGCTACGTCAGCGAGGCCGGTGATGTAGACGATCTCTCCGGCGGCGACCTCATCGACAGGGACGCGCTGCAGAGCCTCCACCGTCATCACCGTGCCGATGCGCTGTGGTGGTCCGACTCCTTCGGCGGTGCAGCACACCACCAGCTGTCCGGGTCGGAGGACTCCCTTGTTGATGCGACCAAGTGCCAACCGGCCGCTGTAGTTGTCGTGGTCGAGGTTGCTGACCAGCATCTGGAAGGGAGCATCGGGATCCGCCGGCGGCGGCGGCACGTGGCTGAGAACGGCGTCGAGCAATGGCTCCAGGGTGGTGCCCTCGCGATGCAGATCCGTGGTGGCGGTCCCGGCACGTCCGTTGGTGTACACGACGGGGGCGTCCAGCTGCGACGAGTCGGTGGCCAGCTCGAGAAGGAGGTCGTGGGTGGCTTCAACAGTCTCGGCGGGACGAGCGTTGAGCCTGTCGATCTTGTTGACAACGATGATCGTGCGCAATCCCAGGGCCAGCGCCTGGCGCAGTACCACACGGGTCTGCGGCATGGGACCCTCGGCGGAGTCGACGAGCAGCAGGCAGCCGTCCGCCATGCCGAGCACCCGTTCCACCTCACCGCCGAAGTCGGCGTGTCCGGGCGTGTCGATGATGTTGAGCTTGACTCCTCGATAGCGGATCGAGGTTGTCTTGGCGAGGATGGTGATCCCCTTCTCGCGTTCGAGATCATTGGAGTCCATGATCAGCTCGCCCACCTGCTCGTGCGCCGCGAAGACGCGCGACTGCTTCAGGAGGGCGTCGACGAGCGTGGTCTTGCCGTGATCGACATGAGCCACGATGGCGACGTTGCGCAGGTCGGTACGGCGCGGCATCAACTCCAGGTCGTCTGGCATGGCGCCTATCCTCGCCGACGCGGTGATCCCAGCGTTCTGGAGCCAGCCACGCTCTTCGGCGACACGGACTTTGTGACACCTCGAGCCGGGCATGGTCGAATACCCGCGCACCCACTCCGCTAGCATCGAACGCGGATGAGTGAGATCACCGTCGAGGTCACCGATCTACTGCAACGACTGATCCGCAACGGTTGCATCAACGACGGCACACCCGACTCCGGCCAGGAGATTCGCAGCGCGGAGCTGCTGGCTGAGCACCTCCACGGATGTGGCGTCGAGATGGAGACGTTCGAGTCGCTTCCCGGCCGGGCGTCGCTGCTGGCCAGGCTGGAGGGCAGTGATCGCACCGCCCCCACGCTGATGCTCATGGGCCACACCGACGTGGTGCCGGTCGACCCCGAGGGCTGGCAACGCGATCCACTCGGCGGCGAGCTGGTCGACGGAGTGGTGTGGGGGCGTGGAGCCATCGACATGCTCAACCTCACGGCATCGATGGCAGTAGCCACGCGCCGCCTTGCCGTCTCAGGGCGGCGGCCTCGCGGCACTCTGCTCTTCCTCGCGGTCGCCGACGAGGAGGCGGGAGGCAAGCTGGGAGCTGGGTGGCTCGCCGAACACGCCCGCGATGCGATCCGCTGCGATTACGTCATCACCGAGAACGGCGGCGTGCTGCAGCACACACCTGCCGGAGAGCGCATCGGCATCACCGTGGGCGAGAAGGGGATCTGCTGGTGCCGGGTGACGGTCCATGGCACCCCCGGGCACGGATCGAGGCCCCTGAACTCTGACAATGCGCTGGTCAAGGCGGCGGAGGTGGTGACCCGGCTCTCGGGGTATCGCACCGCCGCTCACATCACCGACGCATGGCGGCGCTGGGTTGCGGGCATGGGTTTCGAGCCGGCGGTTGCCGAGGCGCTCGTCGACCCGGCGCGGATCTGGGAAGGACTCGACTCCCTGCCGCATGCACTTGCGAGCATGGCCCACGCCCTCACCCACCTCACCGTGAGCCCCAACGTCATCCACGGCGGAGCGAAGACCAATGTCATCCCCGGGAGGGTGGAGCTGGAGATCGACATCCGCAAGGTCCCTGGCCAGTCCGACGAGGACGTGCTGGAGTTCTTCGACACCGCCCTCGGCCCGCTGCGCAGTGACGTCACCATCGAGGTGCTCCAGCGCAACGAGCCCTCCGAATCCGCGGTGGCCACACCGCTCTGGCATGCCATCACTCGAGCCGCCACCGCCGTGTACCCGGATGCGACCTGTCTCCCCACGCTCACCGCCGGTGGCACCGACGCGCGCTTCTTTCGAGCTCTTGGTGTTCCTGCGTATGGCATGGCGCTGTACAGCCGTGACATGTCGCTGGAGCAGTTCAGCGCGATGTTCCACGCCAACAATGAGCGGGTCGACCAGGAATCGCTGCGCCTGACAGTCGAGCTGTACGACGCTGTGGCCCGCGACCTGCTGGGGTGAAGGCTAGCCGGCCAGTTGCTCCTCGTCGCAGCCCTCGACGCGCATCACCGACACGCGCTTGCTCATGGTCAGCACACCGCAGTGCGGTGCCACATAGGTTCCCGACAGCGGCGTGACGTCGGCGTAGTCGCGCCCGACCGCGATGGTCAGATAGGTCATCCCGGCGCGGCGTCCATGGGTTGGATCGAGAGCCAGCACACGGGCGTGTCCCTGTCCATCCGGCACGAGAACCTCGACCCACGCGTGGGAACCACCGGTCCCGAGCAGCTGGCCGGACACGTACCGCGATGCCAGGCCGAGCCCGCGCGTCACCACCAGGAGCACGTGTGCGAAGTCCTGGCACACGCCGGTGCGCTTGGCGAAAGCCTCGGCGGCAGTGGTGCGCACCGTGGTGACATGGTGAGCGTAAGCCATCAGCTCGAAGACCCTCTGGCACGCTGCGGTGGCGAGTTCCTCGCCGGTCAGACCCGTGGCCCACACCTCGCGAATCAGCTCGTCCAGATCCCTGTCTGGGGCGGTGAGCTCCGTGGAATCGAGCAGGCGGCGGTCTTGCAGCAACGCACCGGCAGCGAGGTGCGGGCAATCGGTGCTGCGCTCGACCACGCTCCGGGAGATGAACGTCACCTGCTCGGCAACGTACGGCACCTCGATGTCGACGACGTGGTTGCCGAAGTCGTCCGAGGCCGAACGCACTCTTCTCGGGGTTGCGTCGACGATCTGCACGCTGCGCGACACCCGGCGCTGGTCACCGTGTTGCTCGCGCGGTTGCACAAGCAGTCGCTGACGCAGACGCCGCACCGGACCCTCGTACCGGTAGGTGATGCGCTGGTGGATGACATATGCGCTGCGCCGTATCTGCGTCCAATCGAGACCCGATGTGTCGAGGCCGGTCACGTCGGCCGGCTCACCCGCCCCGCGGGACTCGTCGCCCAGCGGAAGCCTCACGAGGCCACTCCAAATTCCCCACACACCGGTGGATCGGCGCTCGACCAGGGCAGGGCCGAGGCCGATTCGGCGGCCACGCGCATCGCGGTCAGCGGGGCGCGCCCGTAGCTGGTCAGCATGGCGACGTCGAGCGCGTCCCGGCCACGCCCGATGACCACCCGTCCGATCCGACGTGCGTTGTTGCGCGGGTCGAACGTGTACCAGCGATCCCCGACGTACGCCTCCAGCCAGGCGGCGAAGTCCATGGGCTCCGGGGCTTGAGGGACGCCGATGTCGGGGAGATATCCGAAGCAGTACCGGGCCGGCACGTTGAGCGCGCGCAGAAACGCGATCGCGAGGTGGGCGAAGTCGCGGCACACGCCCCGACGCTGGAGGTAGACGTCGCTGGCCCCGGTTCCCGTATCGCTGCTTCCCAGGTGGAAGGTCACGTTGCCATTCACCCAGTCGACGACCGCCTGCACGCGTGCCCATCCCTCAGGCACGCCGCCGAACAGCCCCCAGGCGGTGTTGGCCAAGCGATCGGAATCGCAGTAGCGGCTGGCGAGGGTGTAGTGAAGGACCTCGTCAGGAAGATCAGCGATCAGCATTTGTGCAGCTCCAACGTCGGCGTCGTCGAGCTCCGCGCCGACGTCGACCTCGGCCCGGTAGCGGACGCGGGTGCGGCCGGGACCGAGCGTGAAGCGGCGGCAGATATTGCCGTACATGTCCAGGTAGCGCTGCACCGGCACGGCCGGCTCCGTCTCCAGGTCGGCCTCCGTGACAGCCAGCACCGCGTCGGGGCGCGGCTCAACCTGGAGGACGACCGCGACCGGCCAGCTGAGGTCGTGGACGAACTCGCAGCCGACTCGCAGTCGACAGCGGGAATCCTCCGACACGCTGTCAGTCTAACGCGGTCGAGTAGTCTGCACTGAATACATGGCGAAAACGCAGGGGTCGTCGCTGCTGCCGCCGGGCGCAGACGAGTGCGTGCGGCCCGATGGCAGCGCGCGCGGACCGTACGTCGACCTGCTCGGCGCGGTCGCACGCATGCACAGTGAGCTGCCCCGGATCCTCCGCGGCGCGCAGGACTGGTTCACCACCCGCGATGTGACCTTCGGCGTCCCCGCCGATGGTGTGGCGCCGGTCTTTCCCTTCGACCCCATCCCTCGAGTGATCGGTGCATCCGAATGGCGCAGTCTGCACCGCGGGCTCTCGCAGAGAGCGGTGGCGCTCGACCATTTCGTCTCGGACTGCTACGGGGCTCAGCGCGCCCTTCGCGATGGGGTGGTCCCTGGCAGGCTGGTGTACAGCAGCACCGGGTACCTGCGCGACATCGTCGGGGTCCGCCCGCCCAGGGCCACGTGGTGCCACGTGGCGGGGATCGACGTGGTGCGGGTGCAGGGCACCTTCTGTGTGCTCGAAGACAACGTGCGGGTCCCGAGTGGAGTGGCCTACGCTCTGGAAGCCCGCCGCGCCATGGAGCAGGTGGCGCCCGAATGGTTCGCCAGCAATGCGGTGCGCCGAATCGACGAGTACACGACGCGGTTGCGGCGTATCCTCCAGAGGATCGCACCGCGGCCGTGGGAGGCGGCAATCGCCCTGCTGACACCGGGCCGGTTCAACGCCGCGTACTACGAGCACAAGCTGCTCGCCGAAGAGATGGGGGCAACCCTGGTCGAGGGCAATGACCTCATCGTCTCCGAGGACGAGGTGTACAGGCGCGACGCTGACGGCGGCATCCAGCGCGTCGATGTCATCTATTCTCGGGTCAACAGCGACTGGCTCGACCCCCTGGTGTTTCGTAGCGAGTCGATGCTTGGCGCTCCGGGAATCATCGAGGCGTGGCGTCGCGGCAATGTGGCGATTGCCAATGCTCCCGGAACGGGCGTCGCCGACGACAAGGCGATCTATCCGTATGTCCCCTCGATGATCCGCTACTTCCTTGGTGAGGAGCCGTTGATCCACAATGTCCCCACCTACGACTTGGCCGATCGGGTTCAGCGCGATCACGTCCTCGCCCACTTCGACAAGATGGTGCTGAAGCCGGTTGATGCCAGTGGCGGCTATGACATCCATTTCGGCCGGCTGTGCGGCCAGGCCGAGCGCGCCGAGTTGATCGCCAGGGTCGACTCGGCTCCACGGCAGTGGCTGGCACAGGAGGAGGTCGAGCTGAGCAGGGCAGTCTGCCTGCGCGCCGACGGCGGCCTGGAGCCGCGGGCGGTCGACCTGCGTCCATTCGTGCTGCTCGATGAACGACCATGGATATCTCCGGGCGGTCTCACCAGGGTGGCGGCCAACTCCAAGGAGCTGGTGGTCAACTCCTCACAGGGCGGAGGGAGCAAGGACACGTGGGTTCTGAGTCGCTGACATATGCGGTGTGGCATCACACCAAGCTGCGCTACACGGAGTCGGTGGCGCTCTCGTTCAACGAGGTGCGCATGCGCCCCCGTGACAGGGGCTCGCAGCGGACTCTCGCCTTCTCATTGCTGAGCAATCCAGCAGCGGTGCCGCGCAGCCGCATCGACTACTTCGGCAACTATGTGCACCGCGTCGACGTGACCACCTCCCACGATGTGCTCGAGTTCGTCGTCGAGGCCGTGGTGGAGAACAGCGAACCCCGGCGGCGACGCCTCCCAGAGTGGTCCACCGAGGTTCTCGCCGCCGACCCGCGGCTGGAATACATGTTGCCCACTTCGCGGGTGCCGCTTGCGCCGGCGACGCGCAGCCTCTGGGAGGAGTGGAACGGCCACGACCACAGCTTCGACGCCGTCCTCGCGACCGCGCAACGCATCCCCCAAGAGCTGCGCTACGTCACCGGGGCGACGACGGTGGAATCGAGCATCGATGATCTGCTCGCCGGTGGCGCCGGGGTCTGCCAGGACTTCACCCACCTCTTCCTCGCCATGGTGCGCGGTGCCGGCTGGCCGGCCCGGTACATCAGCGGGTATCTGGGTCCTGCCGGCGACCAGATGTTCATCGAGGGTCAGTCGCATGCATGGGCGGAGGTGTGCGGCGCGGATGGGCGCTGGGTGGCACTCGACCCCACCCACGGCGGGTTCACCGGCGTCCACCACCTGCGACTTGCAGCCGGGCGTGACTACAGCGATGTGGCACCGCATCGCGGGCTCTTCTACGGGACCTCCGAGGGCGCCCGGCCGGAGGTGCTGGTGCGCATCACCCGCATGTCCCAGCAGCAGGTGGAGACGGAGCACCGCGGCGCCGCCGTGCACTGGCAGCAGCAGCAGCAGCAGTAGGATCGCGCGTCCATGGACACAGACAATGAACCGCTCGTGCTGCTCTCGCGTGCCCTTGATCAGGCCGGCGACCTCATCGCGAGGACGCAGCGTGAGATGGCTGAGCTGCCCACCCCCTGCCGATCATGGACGGTGGCCGACCTCGTCACCCACCTCGTCAATGACCTGGGCAACTTCGCCACGGCGGTGAAAGGCGGCAAGCCGGACTGGAGCAAGGCCGGCGAGCGCATCGCTGGTGACTGGGCTCCTGCCTTCGCCACGGGCCGGCAGGAACTCGACGAGGCCTGGGCGAGCGCCGATCTCCAAGCGGAGGTGGCCACGCCCGGTGGGAGCGGCGCCGCGCTGGTCACCAGGGCGGATCAGCAGATCGCCGAGCTCGCCGTGCACACGTGGGATATCGCCCGCGCCACGGGAAAGAGCGAGGACCTCGACGCGAGTGTTGCGGAATACGGCCTGGTATGGGCCAAACAGAATCTCAGGCCGCAATTCCGCGGGCCGGAAGACGAGGGCAAGGGGTTCGGTCCAGAGGTGCCGGTGCCCGATGACGCGCCCATCTATGAGCGGCTGGCCGGGTGGTTCGGACGCGATCCCCAATGGTCGGGGAAGGCGACGTAGGGGGCGGTTACTTCTTGGCGGCCTGGTAGTAGGGATTTGCCCCCTGCGCGTGATCGGTGGTGTCACGCACCTCGCGGATCTCGGGAAAGCTGTCGAGGATGGCGGTGCGGACACCCTGGCCGAGAGTGACCTCAGCCATGCCGCACCCCTGGCAACCACCGCCCATGTGGATGAAGGCGACGCCGTCGGTGACATCGAGAAGATCGATGTGACCGCCGTGCGATGCCACCGAAGGGTTGACCTCCTCGTCGAGCAGACGCTGGACCCTCTCGGCGATGGGATCGAGCCACAGTGGGTTGGGGTT
This sequence comes from Candidatus Dormiibacterota bacterium, assembly GCA_036732145.1. Lineage (GTDB taxonomy): Bacteria > Chloroflexota > Dormibacteria > Aeolococcales > Aeolococcaceae > Aeolococcus. The sequence continues at coordinate 15,246 of DAINCY010000013.1, read as the reverse complement.
GTTCACGCGGACTGCGCCCATCGGAAGATCGGCGTCGAGGGTGATGCCGTCGAGGTACGGGGCAGAGGCAAGAGGAATGTGGACGGTGATGCCCTCGACCGCGTCGACGACCATGTCTCCCTGCCGTTCCTCGCCGGGAGCGACCAGTTGCATGTCGTACACGAACGCACCCTGCTGGCGGCCGGTGATGGCGATCCTCAGGCCCGCGTCCGGTTGCTTGAGATTCGCCCGCACCTGCGCGATGCGAGTGCGCGCGGCGGCGGTAGCGCTGATCCGGGGCTGCTTCATGTCGATCTCCACAAATCCCCAAAAGGGGAGCCGTCCATGAGTTTGACGCCTCGGCGCGGTCCGCGCGCTGCGACCCTCCTGCTCCCTGGCCTAGTCTGATCCGATGTCGGCACGGGTCATGCTCATCCTTCCCACCGCGACATACCGGGCGACGGCCTTCCTCCGCGCCGCAGAGGCACTCGGTCTCCAGTGCGTCGTGGCTTCCGACGAGGCGCCCACTCTGGCCGCGCTGATGGACGGCAGGGTGCTGACCCTCGATCTCGGCCACCCCGAAGAGGCCGCCGACCGGGCGGCGGCGTTTGTGCAGAAGTGGCCGGTCGACGCGGTCGTCGGGGTTGACGAGGCATCCGTGCTCACCGCCGCGCACATCGCCACTCGGCTGGGCGTGGCCCGCAACCCCCTCGAGGCGGTCGCCGCCACCCGCGACAAGCGTCGGTTGCGCGCTCTCCTTGCCGCTGCCTCCGTCGCCCAGCCGCGCTGGATGGAGGTGCGAGGTGACGCGGCAGGCTCCCAGGCGCTGAATGCGGCAGGCGCGGTGGGGCTGCCCTGCGTCGTCAAGCCCGTCAACCTGGCCGCCAGCCGCGGAGTGATCCGCGCCAACACGGTGGCAGAGCTGGCTGCCGCGATCATGCGCGTCGACGCGCTGCTGCGCCGTCCCGGGCTCTGCGACCCCGACGGCGATCCACCGCTCCTCGTCGAGGAATTCATCCCTGGTGCCGAGATCGCCATCGAGGGCCTTCTCACCGAGGGTGCTGTGACGGTGCTGGCGGTCTTCGACAAGCCCGACCCACTCGACGGTCCGTTCTTCGCCGAGACGCTCTACGTGACCCCATCGAGGCACGGCGCCGCCGTGTGCGACGAGGCCGTCGCCGTCACGCGGCAGGCGGTGCGGGCGCTGGGCCTGCGCGATGGCCCCATCCACGCCGAGCTGCGGCTGGCTGGGAGCGGCTGTGTCTTCCTCGAGGTGGCTGGGCGATCGATCGGCGGCCGCTGCTCCTCGGCGCTGCGCATCGTCGACGGCCAGCGTGAGATGTCCCTCGAGGAGCTGATCCTCCGGCACGCGCTACGCATGCCGCTCGACCGGCCCCGTCTGGCTGCCGGCGCGGCGGGAGTGCTCATGCTCCCCGTGCCCGAGAACGGCACTCTGTGGCGCGTGTCGGGCGTGAGCGACGCCATGGCGATTCCGGGAGTGACCTCGGTGGAGCTCACGATCCCGTTGGGTCAAGCGGTGGAGTCACTCCCGGAAGGCGATCGCTACCTCGGCTTCGTCATCGCCCGTGGGCCGGACGCGCAGTTCGTCGAGGATGCGTTGCGCCGTGCGCAGGGTCTGATCGGCGTCGAGGTGAACGCCTGACGGCGGACAGATCTCAGACGGGACGTCAAGCGAGATCCTGTGAACGCGCCGGCGAGCGGACGCAGAGCACTGCGCTGCTCAGACGGCCGCGAGCATATTCCGATAGAAGGGACGGAAGCCCTCACGCTCATAGAAGCGCACAGCCCCGGCGTTGCTCTCGTCCACCCCGCCGGCGTCGTGCACCAGTCTGATGACCAACCTCGCCACCTCACCACCTCACCACCTGGGCCGATCCTGTCGGTTTGGAATTGTGCGTGCGAGGGCCCCTCGCTGACGCGCCGGCCCGGCGGTACGATCCGAGCGATGAGCAAGGAGCGCGTCGAGACCCTCAGTGACGGCGTCTTCGCCATCGCCATCACGCTGCTCGTGCTGACCATCGCGCAGCCTGACCGCTACAACGACCTGGGTCAGCAGCTGGCCGATCGCTGGCCGGCCTTCGCCGCCTACGTGGTGAGCTTCGCTGTCATCGGCATCATGTGGTTCAACCACCATTCAATCTTCGCCCACTTCGAGCGAGTCGACCGCGGCTTCGTCTATCTGAACCTGCTGCTTCTCATGACGATTGCCTTCATCCCGTACCCGACCGGCATCCTCGGTCAGGCATTGCGGCAAGGTGCCGGCGCCCAGATGGCCGCGGTCGTCTACAGCATCGTGATGGCCGTCAACGCGTACTCGTGGTCAGCGCTCTGGATCTACGCCTCGCGTGGTCGTCGTCTCCTGACACCGTCCTTTCCTGAAGCCCAGCGCGGAGTTGCCACCCTTCTCTTCACGATCGGATGCGTGCTGTACACACTCACCATCGGCATCGCGTTCATCTCCGCGTACGCGTGTCTCGCAGTTCATGGACTGCTGGCCATCTACTATGCGCTCGACCCTCTGTCGCGCCGCGCTGCCCGCACCCAGAGGGGCACCACCGCCGGTTGACCCGGATCCGTGCGCCGGTACGAGCACCTCGATGCGAGGCAGCGAAGCGGGTGCTACCACTCCTGTCTGCGGGCGGCAGCACCATCGACAGCCGGTGAGGGCGGCAATAGCGTGCGCTCATGAACCACCGGGGGGAGGACGCCAGATCCGCTGAGCTCCCCGCGAGTAAGGAAAGGCACGAGGTTGTCGTCGTCGGCGCGGGGCCGGCTGGGCTCTCCGCTGCGGCTGAGCTGGCCAAGCTTGGCTTCGAGACGGTGGTCATCGAGAAGTCGGACGTGGTGGGCGCACGGTGGCGCTCGAGGTACGAGGAGCTCAGGCTCAACTCCTGGCGTGTCATGTCCAATCTCCAGGGATTGAAGATGCCCCGCAGCTACGGCCGTTACCCGGGTCGCGACGACTTTGTCGCGTACCTGGACCGGTACGCTGCGCATCACCGGCTACGCATGCAGTTCAACACAGCGCTGGTTCGCGTTGAGCCTGACCATGACCTGTGGCGTTTGGAAACCTCCACGCAGGACATGCTCACCCGCTACCTCGTGATCGCCACGGGTTGGGACGCAGTGCCCCAACTGCCAGCGTGGGCAGGCAGCGGAACATTCGCCGGCGAGCTGATCCACTCGTCGGACTTCCGAGGCGCCGCGGCGTACCGAGACCGGGACGTGCTCGTGGTCGGCGCCGGCAATTCCGGGATCGACATCGCCAGCCATCTGGTCGCAGCTGCAGCGCGGGTCACAGTCTCGATGCGCACCCCGCCCAACCTCGCTTCTCGCGAGCTCTTCGGCATTCCTGGACAGCCGATCCTGCTTCTCGTGGGAGATCACGTGCCGTGCAAGGTGGCCGACTTCATGGGATCGACCGTCCAGCGGCTGCTCTTCGGAAACCTCGAGCGGTACGGCATTCCGCGAGCCCCGGAGGGCATGTACGCGGCCTTCGATCACCGCATGCGCAATCCGGCGATCGATGACGGGTTCATCGCTGCCCTCAAACGCGGACGTGCAAGCGTTGTCGCAGACGTTGAGCGGCTCGACGGCCCGGACGTGGTGCTCGTCGACGGAACCCGCCTGCAACCGGACGCCGTCATCTGCTCGACCGGTTACGGACGTGGTTTGGAGCCGCTGGTCGGGCACCTGGGCGTGCTGCGTGCGGACGGAGTCCCGCGGCACCATTCCGGCGCTCCCGAACACCCTGCCGCGCCGCGCCTGTACTTCGCCGGTATGTGGGGTCAGTTCAGCGGTCAGATCCGCCTGGGCCCGATCCACGCCCGGCGCATTGCCCGAGCCGCCCTTCGCGACCACAGGAGGGCTTCCCGGGCGGCTCGTACCCTGTCAAGCGGCCTCCACTGACACCTCCAGATCAAGCCGTTGGGAGGTCGATGTCGACGACGACCGGCGCGTGGTCCGACGGGAGCTTGCCCTTGCGGGCATCACGATCGACGTACGCATCCGTGATATGCGCAGCCAGCACGCTGTTGAGCAGAACGAGGTCGATGCGCATCCCAAGACCCTTATGGAAGTTGCCGGCTCGGTAGTCCCAGTACGTGAACGGCTGATCGCCCTTGAGCGCCCGAGCAGGCACATCGACGAGGTCGAGCTCGACCAGTGCTGCAACCGCCGCCCGCTCCTCGGGGGTGACGTGCGTGGAGCCCACGAAGGCGGCAGGGTCCCAGACATCGACATCGCCCGGCGCGACGTTGAAGTCACCGCAGACAGCCAGCGGAGGCGGCGCTGAAGCCTCGACCGCAAGGGCGGCGTGGAATGCACGCAGCCAGGCGAGCTTGTAGGTGAAGTGAGGGCTGTCGACAGTCCGTCCATTGGGCACATACAGCGACCACACTCGCACCGCCCCGCATGTGGCCGCGAGCGCGCGAGCCTCGGATGCGGGAAAGCCAGGCTCGCCGGGAAAGCCGCGGCGCACGTCGGCGAGGCCGATCGCAGAGATGATGGCGACGCCGTTCCATTGCCCGGTGCCGTAGGTTGCCGCGTCGTACCCCAGGGCGGCCAGCTCGGCGCGCGGGAACAGTTCGTCCGCCACCTTGGTCTCCTGCAGGCACAGGATGTCGGGACGGATGACCGCCAGCCAGTCGACGACGCGCGGCAGACGCGCCATCAGAGAATTGACATTCCAGGTGGCGATTCTCATTGCCGCCTATCGCCCTGCGGCCGCAGATCTGCCATCTGTCACGACGCGGAGGAGAGCACGGTCACCCCGTCGGATCTGGCGATCCAGGGGGTGGCGTCGAGCCACTGTGGACACTCCACCGAGAAGTCGCCTCCGCTGTGCTGATTCGCCCGTCCCAGCCACACATGATGATCGATCAACCCGACAAGCCCCCGCCGCTGGCACCCGGTTCGATCACCGCGCCTGCAGCCTGTCGACACCCGGTCACAGCTCGCATCGGAGCGGGGACTGAGGCCATGCTCAGGTCTCATGTCGTCCCACCGTCTCCGCCAATATTCTCGGACCACGGTCCGGTCGGAACGTGCCGATGCCCCAAGCCCTGAACCTTGGTAGGCGAGGTTCCCATCAAGACGTTCAAAGCTTGACAAGCGCTGACCTGGCGGACCACAGTGCGCCGGCAGATGTAGGGCTATAGGTGGGTGTGGGGCGACAAGTGGGTGTGGGGCGACAAGGCGGGTCTCTGACGGACCTGCGCAAAGCCAACCGGCGCGAGGCCGTCAATGTGCTACGCATACCGGGCGGTCTCACCCAGGCGGAGATTGCGCGGGCAACCGGACTCTCGCCCGCCTCGGTGTCAAACATCGTCCGCGAGCTCGCCGAAGACGGTGCGGCGAGCGTCACGTTGGTCCGCCACAACGGGCGCCGGGCCTACAAGGTGACCCTGAATCCCGACGCGGGACTCGTGGCAGGCGTCGACTTCGGCAATCGACACATGCGCGTGGCGATTGCCGACCTCGCTCACAACGTGCTCGCGGAGGACTACCACACCCTTTCCTACGGACACCGTGCCGTGGAGGGCATTCCAAGGTGCGCGGCCACGGTCCGTCAGCTGGTCGAGAGAGCGGGGCGACGGCATGCTGATCTGATCGGAGTGTCAGTGGGCCTCCCGGGCCCAATCGTCGCAAGCACTGGCCGCCTCAGCTCCCCGACCATCCTGCCCGGCTGGGCAGACATCGACCTGGCAGCGGCGTTTCGCGACACGCTCGACGTCCCGGTCGCCGTCGACAACGACGCCAAGTTGGGAGCCCTTGCCGAAGGCCTCTGGGGCAGTGGACGCGGCCTCTCCGACTTTGCCTATATCAAGGTGTCAACCGGCATCGGCGCCGGGCTGGTGCTCAACGGCCACCTCTACCGGGGCGCAGGTGGGACCGCTGGTGAGATCGGGCATACCACCATCGAGGAGAACGGGCCGGTCTGCCGATGCGGTAATCGCGGCTGTCTCGAAGTCCTGGCCGGCGCGCCCGCGCTTCTCGAGCTGTTGCGACGCAGTCACGGGGACGACCTCACCATCGAGGACGTGCTCCGCGGCAGCGAGGCCGGTGACATCGGTTGCCGGCGGGTCATCACCGATGCCGGCCGCCATATCGGTGTGGCGGTCGCCAACCTCTGCAACCTGCTCAGCCTGCAGCGCATCATCATCGGCGGCGAGCTTGCGCTCGCAGGCGAGCTGCTGCTCTCGGCGATCACCGATTCCATGGCCAGGCGCGCGATCTCGATCTCGGCCCAGCGCACGGAGGTCACCACCAGCCCGCTCGCGGCACGGGCTGGCGTGCTCGGCGCAGTGGCGCGGGCGCTGCAGGAGAGTGACCGGTACGCCGCCATCCCGCTCGAGCCCGCCATGGCCGGCGTTGGCCGGGTGGAGACCGCGATGGCGATGAACGAATGAGACTCACCACGGCCAATCAGCAGAAGTCGCGATCAGCGCGGACAAAGGATAAGGAGGCAGCAATGCGGGCACCAGGAACACTTGTTCGTCACCCTCGGAGAGGAGGAGCTCTGTCAGTGGCATGCGGCGCCGGCCTCGTGCTCGCGGCCTGCGGCAGCGGCTCGACGACGTCGTCGAGCGCGTCGACAGGGTCCAACACCGTGCCGAGTGTCAGCGTCACCTCGTTCACCAGCGACATCGCCTCGACCATGTCCAAGTTCAAGGCGCTGACCGGCTTTGCGACCAAGGCGGCGAATACCCTCCAGGTGGGGGTCATCCTCCCGGACACCACATCGTCGACGCGGTACGTGAGCTTCGACGCCCCCTATCTGAACGCCTCTTTCGCGGACGCCGGGTACACCCAGGCGCAGTACAGGATCGACAACGCCCAGGGCAGCGCCGCGACCGAGCTGGACGACGCCACCGCCGATATCAACCTGGGGGCCAAGATCCTGGTTCTTGACCCGATCGACAACCCGACCGGGGTCGCGATCGCGCAGCTGGCCGCGTCCAGGGGCGTCACCCTCATCAGCTACGACCGCGCCATCTTCCAGGGCAAGAACTACTACGTGAGCTTCGACAACCAGCAGGTCGGCAACCTCATCGGCACGGGGTTCAAAGCGTGCGTCTCGGCCTGGGGCATCACCAATCCCAAGGTCTTCACATTGGACGGTGGTGAGGACACGGACTCCAACTCCATCGCATTCGCGACGGGCTACAACAAGGCGGTCTGGGGCCAGGCGGCGAAGTCGGTCCCCGCCGGCACGACCAACAGCGCGGGCTACACCCTGGTCGGCGAGCAGTACGCCCCCGGCTGGGACAACACCAAGGGCGGCCAGATCTTCCAACAGGCATTCACCGCCAACAAGGCGATCAACGCCACCATCGAGGCCAATGACGGGCTCGCCAACGCCGTGATCACAGACCTCAAGGGGGCCGGCGTCAACGCCAAGACGATCCCCACGGTCGGTCAGGACGCCACCGCTCAGGGAATGGCGTACGTCCTCGAGGGCTGGCAGTGCGGCTCCGTGTACAAGGCGATCTACAAGGAAGCCCAGGACTCGGTAGCCCTGGCCACCATCCTCTTGGCCGGTGACAAGCCGCCGACGTCCCTGCTCAACGCCACCACCATCGATCCCGCGAACCCAAGCATCACCGAGCCGGCGTCGCTCTCCGTCCCGGTTTGGGTCACGGCCTCCAACATGGAGAGCACGGTGGTCCAGGACGGCTTCGATACCGCCAAGGACATCTGCGCCATCGCGGGCGCGACCCTCTGCACCTCAGCCAGCATCAAGTGACCATCTGACGGTGCGCTCCCGCTGACGCACCCATACGTGGCGTCGCCGGGCCGTATCCCGCGGGTACGGCCCGGTCGATGCTGCTACGGACGCAGGCCGGGGCGGCGGCCCCGGCGTTGTGCGCTCCAAGGTGTCGATGCGAGGACGATGAGATTCAGTGACCAGCGTTGACGTCCCTTCTCAGGAGTCATGATTCATGCCCAGTGAGATGAGCCAGGATCTCGGATCCGCCCAAACTGGCCGGGCGCAGGCAGAGCCCCTGCTGAAGCTGCGGGGGGTCGACAAGCACTTCGGTCCAGTACAGGCGCTCTACGGCGTCAATCTCGACCTGCCCGCCGGCCAGGTCACCGGCCTCTGCGGAGACAACGGTGCCGGGAAGTCGGTGCTGACTCGCTGCATCGCGGGCGTCCACCAGCCCGACCACGGTCAGATCTCCTTCGAGGGGCGGCCGGTCCACATCCGCAGCGCCCGCGACGCGGCCGCCCTCGGCATCGAGACCGTCTACCAAGACCTGGCACTGGCCGACAACCTCGACATCGTCCAGAACATGTTCCTGGGGCGTGAGCGGCTTCGACGCCGCCTCCTTGACGAGGACAGCATGGAGCGGGCTGCCGCCGACACACTGAGCAGCCTTCGGGTGACCACGGTGCGGTCGATCCGCCAGCCGGTGGCTTCGCTCTCAGGCGGCCAGCGGCAGTCGGTGGCAGTGGCCAAGGCGGTGATGTGGAACTCCAAGGTGGCCCTGTTGGACGAGCCCACAGCGGCCCTCGGCGTGGTCCAGACCCGGATGGTGCTCGACCTCATCCGGCGCCTCCGAGACCACGGCCTGGCGGTGATGGTGATCTCGCACAACCTCAACGACGTGTTCGAGATCGCGGACCGGATCGCGGTGCTCCACCTTGGCCGGATGGTGGCCGAGGGAGCGGTCGCCGACTTCGACCGGCAGAGCACGGTGGAGTACATGACGACCGGGGACTCGGGAGGGCACCCGGTCGATTCCGTGGGAGCCGTCGACGGGGAGGCAGGCTGACCCCATGCCGCGCATCGACGACGACGCTCTGGCCACCGTGCCGGCGGGGCCTGCCGCCGAGACGGCAGACGGCGAGACGGCTGCCGAGGTCCGGCTCGATCTCGCAGCCGCCGCCACGGTGGCCGTGGCCGGAGTCCCACCCGAGCTCCTCGCCCAGTCGCTGGGACAGTACCTGAGGGGCTGGTGGCTCAGGGTCAGGAGCGGCGACAGCGGCATGATCCCCGTCTTCCTCGCCATCGTGGTCGTCGCTGTGACCTTCGAGATCGTCACCCCCGAGAACGCCTTCCTCCGGCCGAGTAACGTGATCTACGTCTTCCAGGCCAGCACGGTGTACATGGTTCTGGCCATGGCCGAAATCGTGGTCCTGTTGGTTGGTGAGATCGACCTCTCGATCGGCTCGGTTTCCCTGCTGGGCGGGGTCATCGCTTTCAAGCTCGTCCAGACGCCCGGGCCCGACTGGCCGTGGTGGGCAGCGATCGCCGTCGCGCTTCTGTGCTGCGCGGCGGTCGGCGCCCTCCAGGGGAGCCTCGTCTCCCGGCTGAAGATTCCCTCGTTCGTCGTCACCCTGGCTGGGTTCCTGCTCTTCTCGGGCATCCTGGTCCTCATCCTTGGCGGTGCCGACGGCAGCGTGTCCGTCTCCCCATCAGTGCCCAACCAGAGCGTGATCTACAACCTGGTCCAGGGCCTGATCGACCCCGTGGCCAGCTGGATCGCGCTGGCGTTGGTGCTGGCCGTCGGCGGCGCGGCGGTCTGGCTTCGCGGGTCCGCGAGGCGCCGCAGCGGCCTGGTGGCGCCGCCGGCGAGCCTGACCGCGATCCGGATCGCCCTGCTGGCGGCGGTCGGGATCGGCATTGTGGCGCTCTGCGGCGTCAACCGGGCGAACCTCGGCACCGTCGCGGGGGTGCCCTGGGTGATCCCGATCGTCCTCGGCGTGCTCGGAGCCTGGACGCTCGTGCTCCAGAGGACCCGGCTCGGGCGCTACATCTACGCCATCGGCGGCAACCCCGAGGCGGCGCGGCGAGCCGGAGTGAGCCTGCCCGCGGTGCGAACCTGGGCCTTCGTCCTCAGTTCGATGACCGCCGGGATCGCCGGCATCCTGCTCGGCTCCTTCTTCTTCGGCCAGTTCAGCACCAACACGGCGGACCCCGGTCAACTCGTTCTCTACGCCGTCGCTGCCGCGGTTATCGGCGGCACCAGCCTGTTCGGCGGCCGGGGCAAGGCGATCCATGGCGTCCTCGGCGGCCTCGTCATCGGCGGCATCGCCTATGGCATGGCACTGCTGGGGTTGGCCGCGCAATGGGAATACATCGTCACCGGCGCCGTCCTCGTGACCGCGGTGCTGGTCGACGTCCTGTCGAGGCGGGGGGCCGGGAGTGGGAACGTAGCCCGTGCCTGACATCATTGACGACAGCCCTCTGAGCACTCTCCCCGCCGGGCCTGCGGCTGCGACGGCCCACGACGAGACGACCCCCGAGGTCCTCACCGACCTCACGTCCGCGGCCGACCTCGCCGCATTCGATATCCCGCCCGAGATCCTCGCCCAGTCGCTGGGCCAGTACGTGCGGGGCTGGTTCGCTCGGGTCAAGAACGGCGACAGCGGAGTGCTGCCCGTCGTCCTCGCCATCGTGGTGGTCGCCGTCACCTTCCAGTTCGCCAATCCGAAGTTCCTATCGGCGGAGAACCTGGTCAACCTCTTCGAGCAGAGCACCGTCTTCATGGTTCTGGCGATGGCCGAGATCTTCGCCCTGCTGCTCGGTGAGATCGACCTCTCCGTCGGCCTGGTCATGGGGCTGGGCGCCGTCGTGGTCTGCGAGCTGGTACAGCCGCCTCCAGGCCTCGACTGGCCGTGGTGGGCGGCGATCTTCGCCGCGCTGCTCATCTGCGCGGCGGTCGGCGCCCTCCAAGGGAGCCTCGTCGCCCGCCTCAAGATGCCATCGTTCATCGTCACTCTCGGCGGGCTGCTGGTCCTGGAAGGAGTGGCGATCATCGTCCTCGGCTCCTCGGGGCTGGTGGGCATCTCCAATCCACGGTTCGTCAACGAGCTCGCCCTCTACGACATCTTCTGGGGCAGGTTCGACCCCGCTGTCGGCTGGATCGCGCTGGTGGTGGTGGTGGCGGCAGGCGGCACCGTGCTGTGGCTGCGCGACGCCCGCAGGCGCCGCAGCGGCCTGGTGGCCCCGCCGGCGAGCCTCACCGCAATGAAGATCGCCCTCCTGGCGGTGGCTGGCACCGCGGTCGTCGCCATCTGCAACGTCAACCGGGCGCACTCCGGCACCATCGAGGGGGTCCCCTTGATCATCCCGATCGTCCTCGCCGTGCTCGGAGCCTGGACGCTTCTGCTCCAGAGGACCCGCTTCGGCCGCTACGTCTACGCCATCGGCGGCAACCCCGAGGCGGCCCGGCGAGCCGGCGTGAGCCTGCCCGCGATCCGCACCTGGGGCTTCATCCTCGCCGCGCTGACGGCCGGGATCGCGGGCGTGCTCTTCGCCTCGTGGCAGGTCTCGATGACCAGCAACATCATCAAAACGGCCAACACATACGTCCTGCTCGCCGTGGCCGCTGCCGTCATCGGCGGCACCAGCCTGTTCGGCGGCCGGGGCAGGACGATCCACGGCGTCCTGGGCGGCCTCGTCATCGGCGGCATCTACAACGGCCTGTACCTGATGGGGGTGTCGAGCGACTGGATCAGCGTCGCCGTCGCCGGCGTGCTGCTGGCGGCGGGGACCATCGACGTCCTCTCACGCAGAGGGGCGAGGACCGGAAGCGTGGCCCGCGTCTGACGCCGTCAGTCGGGTCGCAAGCAGCGCCGACAGGGGACCTGTGGCCCGACGTGTTATGACAGCCGCTGTGACCACCCTCCTGCCCGCCCGCCGAAGCTCTCGCCTCACAGCCGGGTCGCCTGGCCCGGATGTCGGCGTGCGGCTATCGGGGATGGGGACGGCCACGCCACCGCGCCGGGTCAGCCGCCAAGAGGTGGTGGAGGTGCTGCCCCGCATCTGGCCGCAGCTGGCGAGACGGACATCCCTGCTCATCGATCCTCTCGACGACGGCTATCGCCACCTCTTGCGGGAGCCCGCCGAGATGGTCGTGGCCCTCTCGCTCGGCGAGCAGACCGCCCGATATATCGAGGCTGCACCAGCACTGGCAACCGCGGCGGCGGAGCGAGCCATCGCCGCCGCCGGCGACCGTCGCGAGACCATCGGGCTCCTGGTCGTCGCGTCCTGCACCGGCTTCATCCTTCCAGGGCTCGACGCGCACCTCCTTCCGAAGCTGGGCCTTCGCTCGGACGTCTGGCGGCTGCCGATGACGCAGCTTGGCTGCGCCGGCGGTGCCGGCGGTCTGGCGCGCGCCGCCGACTGGGTTCGCACGCACCCCGGGCAACAGGCACTGGTCATTGCTGTCGAGCTGCCATCGCTGACCTTCCGTCCGAATGACCGCTCCGTCGACAACCTGTTGAGCGCGCTGGTGTTCGGCGATGGTGCCGGCGCCGTCGTGCTGGAAGCGGACGACGGCAATCCGGCAAGCGGTCTTCACATCGGATGCGTCCGCAGCGTGCTGGTGCCAAACAGTGTCGACGCGCTGGGCTACGACCTCGCCGACGACGGGTTTCGCGTGATTCTTTCGCGCCGGCTCCCCGCGTTGCTGGCCGAAGCGCTTCCCGCGCTCATCGACGATTTCTGCGGCGGCGGCGCGGCCCTTGCTCTCGACGCCGTCGCCGTGCACCCCGGCGGGCGCGCCATCGTCGATGCCGTCCAGAGTTGCCTTGGGCTGAGTGACGCCCAACTCGCGGCCACCAGGTCGGTGCTGCGCACCACCGGCAACACCTCGTCGGCGGCGATCTTCTTTGTGCTCGAAGAGCTGGCCGCGTCGCTCCCAACGCGTTGCGGCACGGGTTTGATCCTCGGCATGGGACCCGGCCTCACAGTCGAGCTCCTGGAGGTCGCGTGGGACTGCTGACGCCGCGGACCCGGACCGCGCTGGTGGCTGCCCTTGCCGCGCAGCGCGTCGCGGAGCTCCGTCTCTCAGCCCGCAACCGCGCGCGTGCCGGCGATGGCGTGCCGGCCTCACCACGAACCTATCCGGCCATGGTCGCTGCGCACGTCGCGCTCTTTGTCACCGCCGGCTGGCCACGGCGCATCCGTGGCGTCCCGGCGGCGGTCGAGGCCGTCGCCCTTGCAGGACTGGCCGGCGCGCTCTGCCTGCGTGTGAGCGTGATTCGCACCCTCGGCGAGAGTTGGAACGTCACCGCGCATGTGTCCCCGTCGACGCAGGTGACCACCTCGGGACCGTACCGCTGGCTTCGTCACCCGAATTACACCGCGGTCGTGCTCGAGTTCGCGTGTCTGCCTGTTGCCGTGGGAGCGATTCGCGAAGCGATGTGGCTCTCTCTTGCCGATGCCATGGTGCTCTGGCCGCGCATCCGCGCGGAGGAGGCGCTGCTCGACCGCCTGCCCGGCTATCGTGAGGCCTTCGCCGGTGTTCCCCGTTTCGTGCCAGTGCCCGGCCGGCGCAGTCAGAACCCGGCGAGAGTGAGCCAGTCGCGCGGGGTGAGCCTGCCGAAACCCCAGTAGCCGCAGTTGATGCCGAGCAGCGTCGCCAGTGCCTGCGGCCGATCGGCAGCCCGCGCCACGGCGCGGCGGCTCAGCCAAGGACGTCGCGCCATCATCAACGCCAGGGCGGTGACGCGGCTGCGGTTGCGCCAAAGCTCTGCGTGAGCGCGGCGGTAGCTCGCTTCGGCCGCACTCCGGTCGACCTCGCCCGACAGGAGGGCGGCGAGGTGAGACCCGAGGCATTCGGCAAGGAGCAGGCCAACACCGATCCCCTCGCCCGTGGTGGGGTCGTCATAGCCGGCCGCGTCCCCGACGAGGAACAGGCCGTCGGCGGCGACCGTACGGGGACGCTGCCGGAACTGTCCGGCGGCGAGCGGGCGAACGGCGAGCTCCGCGTCCCGCAGCGCGGGGAGGGTCGCCCGAGCTGCCGCCTCGTAGTCGCGAGCCGTCACCCCGATGCGTGGCCGGCCGGCCAGGGTCGAGACGAGCAGCAGGTCCGGACCGACGGGGGCCTGGTACCACTCCTGCTGGTCGGCGAAGGTCACCGTGATCCGGTCGACGTGGCGGACATCGAGCTTCCAATGCCCGGCCAGGCCGTACCGACCGGCGCCGCCTCCCGTGGCGCCGTTCCAGCCTGCGGCTGCTCGCGTCTGTGAGTGCAGGCCGTCGGCGGCGATGACGGCGTCCGCGACCAGCGGTCCTTGGTCGGTGGTCACGCCGGTGATCAACCCTGACGCGCCCCGGAGGACACCGGTGGCGCGCACACCTTCGAGGAGGGTGACGCGGGGCGCACCTCGCAGTGCGTCGGCGAGAACCGTGTCGAAGACGGTGCGCCGCACCCCCAGGCCCCACTGCTCGCTGCCGTCGGGCGACATGGGAAAGGGGGCGTACGCGGTTGGCGTGCCGCCGCGGTGCGTGTACATCACGCCGCGAAGATGCGGCGTCTGAGTGGCCAGCACCTCGTCAAGGAGACCCAGGCGGCGCAGGACGGCGACGCCCGGCGGCATCAGCCCTTCCCCGCATGCCTTGTCACGGGGGAAGTAAGCACGATCAAGAACAGTCACCGAATGTCCGGCCCGGCTGAGGACGAGCGCGGTGGTGGCGCCGCTCGGCCCTGCCCCGACGACGACGGCGCGCGTCTTAGTCATCCCCGCATGATCCCCGGATCCATGGACGGGTGGCGCGGGACCCACCGCCCACTCCCCAGCGGAGTCGGCGGCAGGGTCTCGCTACCGGCTGGTACGAAGCCCCCCTTGCATAGGCCACGGCCGAGCCGTGAGCCTGGGTTCCCCCCTCGTTGTGTCGGCTCCTTCACCCCCGGTGGGCAAACTCTACATCAGCGCTTCAAAGGCGTCAAACGTCTAGTTCCGGGACCGAGCGGCGCTGTCGCGGTGCTGCGCTCGACGAATCGCGGGCAAGAAAAAGGCGCCCCGCTGCGCGATTCGTTGGGGCGCCCGTAAAGGGGGGGCAGAGGGAGCGGACTCAGACTGCTGGAGGTAGGCTCCTCGTGGGGCCGGCCTGCGGTCCGATCCCGCGGACGCCGACCGCGTACACGGCCGCAGGGCCTGTCGCGCCGGTGAAACTAGTCTGCATCGAGGTCGCCTCCAACCAGGTGGGCTCGCCACCTGTGCCGACAGTATCGGGCAGCATGGTGCAGAATCGCAAGTTGCGCAAGCCCCTTGGCCAAACTATGGTCTTCGAGCTTCGCTGTCAGCGCCAAGCGGACGCCGCGAATCCGAGTGAGTGGACCCAGGCTGGGCTGGCCCAGATGGTGGGAGCCTCGGTGCGTTCGGTGAAGGCCTGGGAGGCCGGCGACACCGTGCCCCGCCCTTTCTACCGTCGCCGCCTGGCGAGGGTCCTCGGGGTCAGCGTCACCAAGCTGGGATTCTGAAAGACCGGCGAGGCGCCAGAGGGAAGGC
>DAINCY010000012.1:0-37445 GCA_036732145.1 Candidatus Dormiibacterota bacterium | reverse complement strand
CTCGAGCAGCAGCAGAAGCTCCGCACCGCGCTGGTCGAGGCCACCACCGGCCAGAAGCGACTGGAGAACCAGGCCGCGGAGATGGACAAGCGTACCGCCCAGCTCAACACCGCGGCCCAGCAGGCGATGCAAGCGGGCAAGGAGGATCTCGCGACCCAGGCACTGACCCAGGCGGAGGTGCTTGGACAGCAGCGACAAGGACTGGAGCCGCAGATCCAGTCGATCAGGGCGCAGGTCGCCAAGCTGCAGCAGGGAATTCAGAGATACCAGGCCAAGGTGCAGGCGTTCGCCAATCAGCGCGAGTCGCTGAAGGCGTCGTATGAGGCATCGAAAGCCACCAGCGCCGCCGGTGACACCCTCGCCGGCATCGGTGAGCACACGTCGGACGCGGCCATGATGATGCAGCGCGCTCAGGACAAGATCGCCCGCACCCAGGCACACGCGGATGCGGTGGACTCGCTCCTCGACAGCGGTGTGCTTGACGCTCCACTGCTGGGAGGCGGTACCTCCTCTCTCGACGACCAGATCACCGCGACGGTGGTCGACACCAATGTGCAGGCGAAGTTGGCGGCGATGAAGTCACAGCTCGGTCTGGCGGGGCCCGCAGCCGCCGCTGGGCTCGAGGCGGCCGGCATCGTGGTGCGCATCCATGGCGGTGATCAGTATCGTCTCGATGCGTCGGTGCGTCCTGAGCTCGACGGATTCGACCACCGGCTCATCGCTGCGGTTCGCGCCAACGATGATGCCGCCTACCACGCCGCCCTGGGGGATGTCACCGCCTTCGTGACGTCGAAGGGCATGGCGCTTCCACATGGCGACCTCACGGCCAGCAACATCATCCTGCCAAGCGACGACATGTCTCTCGACGAGGTGACGTCAATGCTGCAGCAGGAGAATTGGATGGGGGAGCCGGCCGCAACGTAGGCCGGACACCCTAGCCTTCGCCGGCCGCACCCGTCGTTGCGCCGGGAGCACCGACGGCGAGAGAGCCGGGTGTGTCGTTGAGCGGCAGCACCATCGTCGGACCGATCCGACGATGGCCCGACGCGGCCAGGCGAACCGTGGTTCCGATGGCAAGGAACTCGATGACGTGACTGCCCCAGAGGTGGGATTGCTGCTCCACACGCATGGCGACGACGCCCTGCGCCCCAGTCCCTCGAGCTTCCTCCTGCATGCGCGCCATGGCCAGCTCGCGAGCCTCGTACAGTGCTGCTGTGTAATTGCTGAGCTCGACGTTCTGTGTCGCCTGGCCGATCCATGTGGACAGCCCCTGGTGAGCAATGTGGTAAACGCAAGCACCGAAGGCGAGGCCGACGGGGGTGTACCCGGCGCGGATCAGCAGGTACAGGTCCTGGCCAGAGAGATCGCTCAGCCACACGTGTGGGCTCGGCCGGGAGGTGCTCGCGACGGCGGTGCCCAGCGCCACGAACTCCGCGAGGTGCTCCGTTCCGCGATGGATTCGCACCTCGAGCTTCAGTCCGATGACTCCTTGGCCCCCGACGCTCTGCGCATGCCGTTCCATCCTGCGGATGGCATCGGTTCGCGCTGCGTACATGACCTGCGTGAGCCCAGTCATCTCCTGGTTGCTGCCCCAGTTCTGGTTCTGGATCCCGATGTGATAGACGCCACAGCCGACCACCAGCCCGCGCGGCTCGTATCCCACCTCTTTGAGCAGCACCGCCTCGTCGACGGACAGGTCGCTGCTGAAGCGTCGACCCTGGTGTCGCTCACCCTGGCCGGTCGCCAGGCACTGCAGCGCGGCGTCGGCGCGGGGGTGAGGCAGCGCCGCCATCACCGCAACCTCATGATCGGCATCGGTGTCTCGTCCATCGGGTCCTTGGCGTAGCGACGCACCGCCGTGCCCACACCGACGAGCTCGATGAGCAGCGATCCATGGGCGAGGTCATGAGCGCTGAAGTCGATGTCGACACCGATCGCGCCGTCGGCATCGACCCGGGCGATCTCGTCCTCAATCCGGTTGATCCCCAGCAACCTGGCGGCCTCGATCCCGTCGCTGATCTGGCCGATACGGACGTTGCTCCAGGAGCTCAACAAGAACTCCGTGTCACAGCCCGGGTCGATCTCCACAGCGCCGATCCCGATGACCAGGGCGACGGGCACGTACCCACCGTGCAGCATCTTGTTGAAGGACACGCCGTCGAGATGCGACATGAACGGCGCTGCGAGGGCGGGGCCGCCTGGACGCCGGATTGCCGTCCCGATGAGCGTGAACTCTATGGTGTTGCCGACACCCTCAAGGTGTCGGCGGATCAGCCGGACGCCGACCACTCCGTGTGCGGCCAGCCCTCGCGCCTCCTCGCTGAGCCGTGACAGCGCCGCGTCTCGCGCGGCAACCACGCCTGCCTCGTAGAAGGTGTGCTCCCAGTTGTAACCGTAGCGGTGCTCCGCCCCACGTGCGTAGTAGTAGCCGTGAGGGCACGGATAGCTCTGCCCCGGACCAGCGCCGGCCCCGCCATAGATGGTGTTGTACCCCCATTGGGCCGCGATGCGCACGACGCTCGACCCCATCACCATTCCCACTGGTTCAAAGCCTGCGTGCCGGATCGCGGAGAGCTCGGCGACGGAGAGGTCGCTGGTCCACGCCGCTCCTGCCTGACGGAGCTGGTCGATACGGTCGCGTGCAGCGAGAGGCAGGTCTCCTCGTTCGAGAGCGGCGATGCTCTCCTGCTGCCGTTGCGCCGCGACCGCGTCGTCCGGCATCAGCGGTCCAGCGAGAGCACCATCCGCGGCTTCTCGATCTCGCGGTCGGGAAGCTTCCGCACGGCGGTGCCCATGGCGAAGAACTCGATGGTGTGGCTGCCCCACACGTGCGACTTCTCCTGGATCTGCACTCCCACGATGCCTTCCGCCTGCAATTTGCGTGCCTCGTCCTGCATGCGCTCCATGGCCAGCTCGCGCGCTTCGTAGAGAGCCTGAGTGAAGTTGGCCATCTCCTTGTTCTGGCCGATGTTCCCCAGAGCCTGGAACATTCTCTGATGAGCGACGTGATAGACGCACGTGCCCAGCACCAGGCCAAGGGGGGCGTGACCGGACTGCAGGAGCGTCCAGAAGTCCTGTCCGCTCAGATCGGACGTGAAGGGCTTGCCTTCATTGGTCTTCCAGTTACCGCCATCCTCAGCGGAAACTGCGGTGCCAAGGGCGATGAACTCGGCCGTGCCACGTCCCCATTCGTAGAAGCCGACGTCCAGTCGCACCCCCACGATGCCGTCGGCGCCGAGAACGGTCGCCTCCTCCTCCATGCGGGCCATGGCCAGTTCGCGAGCGGCGTACATCGCCTGAGTGAGCGTCTTCACCTCCTGGCTGGAGCTCCAGCTCTTGGTGGTCAGCCCGATGTGATAGATGCTGCTCCCCACCACCAGCCCTCGCGGGTGAAATCCGGCCTCCTTGACGAGGAGGAATTCGTTCACCGAGAGGTCGGACGTGAACAGTCCGCCGTCGCCCTGAAGCTCGCTGAGGCGCCGAAGTGCATCCTTGGGTAGCCCTTCGAGTTGCGGCTGCGACTGCGGCTGCGTCGTGGTTGACTGCTGCTCCGGTGGTGGCGGCGGGGGCGGCGCCTGCTGGGTCATTGCCGGTCAGCCTCCGAGGAACCGATGGCGGCGCTTCCCCTCATGTGACCAGAGACCGCAGCGCCGCACTCGCCTGAGCGCTGCTCTGTGCCTGGCCGGCGAGGACGCCGACCAGGGCACGCAACCACTGGTCGAGTCCCATCTCCTCGGAGCGGAGGGTGATTCCGCGCACGGCGTGAGCGTGCCGGCAAGCGACCGCGCCCTGCCGCAACTCCGCTTCGAAGACGTCGTCACCGGCGCGCACGACGATTTTCTTGATCGGATGATCCTTCTTGAACAATCCGCCTTCGCGCTCCAACTCCACTCCCCCAGGCATCGAGTCGAGCAGCTTGCCGCCGAGCACTTGAAAGAAGACGCCGATGTCGCTCGCGTCCGCACGGAGGGAGGCGGCGAGGACGTCGAGGTCTGGCTCCGACGATGGAACGTCGCTCATCAGCCTGCCGAGTATAGAAGTTGACCCTCGCGGGGACGGGCTACGTGACCAGTGACCGGAGGGCCGACGCAGCTGCGTCACTGGTCTGCGCTTGCTGGGCAACCGCCGCCACCAGGGCACGCAACCACTCGTCGACAGTCACCTGCTTGGACCAAGGAAGGCCGCCTCCAATGCCCTGCACCGAGTGGATGTGGCGGCAGGTCACGTCTCCTTTTCCGAGCTCCGCCTCGAAGGTCTCTGCCCCCAGGCTGACGGTGACATGCCGCGCCTGGCGCCGCTTCTTGAAGACGCTGTGCTCCCGTTGGACGTCAGTGTGTCCCGGCAGGGCGTCGAGGAGCCTTTCGCACAGCACTCGAAAGAAGACAGTGGAATCGCGCGCGTCAGCTTGCAGAGCGGCGGCGAGCGCATCAAGGTCCGCCTCAGACGGAAGGGAGTCGCTCACGTCAAGACCAGGTGTCGGCTACAGCCGGTACAACCGCTGACCGCGCCGCATGACCACTCGCGCGCCCAAGCGTTGCGCGTGTCCGCGAATTGCCCGCCCGTCGACCACGCGGTGGCCTGCCGCCTGGTTGATGTGGCTGCCATCGTTCACAGTCCTCACGGTAGCAGTCCTCGAAAGCTCGCAGCCGCGGCGCTCAGTCGGGCACGCACAGCGTGCCTGACGGCGCGCGATTCCTACAATCGAGCGGTGTCCGCTCACGAATTCGTGGCGTTTGACCTCGAGACAACCGGCCTCTCGCCCAAGGCTGACCGGGTGCTCGAGATCGGCGCGGTGCGATTCGACTCCGAGATGCGTCGGCTTGGGGAGCTGGAAATCGTGGTCGACCCGGGCGTGCCCATCCCCCTGGCGGTGCAGCGGCTGTGCGGGCTCAGCGAGGCCGACGCCGCGGGCGCTCCCGCCCCGGTGGAGGGGGTGGCCCAGCTCGCCGACTTTTGCGAAGGTGCCGACCTCATCGCCCACGGCGCCGGGTTCGACATCACCTTCTGCGCAGGCCTGGTCCCCGGCGCGTTCGCGCGCCGCCCCGTCCTCGACACACTGGAGTTCGCACGCATTCTCCTGCCCACGGCGGCGTCGCACAGTCTGCCGCTGCTCAGTGCCGCCCTGGGCATCGAGCATCTCCGTCCCCACCGGGCGCTCAGCGATGCGTCGGCGACCGTCCTGCTGTTCTCCCGGCTGCGGGACGCGGCAGAGGCACTGCCGGGGGCGGTGCTCGCGCAGATGCGGCAGATTGCCGCTCAGGCCGGCGCCGAGCTCGGGACCTTCTTCGCCACCGTGGTCCGCGGTGACGGCGACGTCGAGCGGCGGGTCTGGGCGGGCGCGCAGCGGTCCGCGCCACCGCCACCACCGCCGACCGGCCCCGCTCCCGAGGATCTGGTTGCCGCGGCGACCGCATCGCTTGGGCCAGCGGGCCCGCTCGGCCGCGGCGACCAGGGCTATGAACTTCGTGACGCCCAGATGGAGATGACCCGGGCCGTCGCCCAGACGCTGCAGCGGCGGCGCCGCCTCATGGTGGAAGCGGGAACCGGGGTGGGCAAGTCGCTCGCGTACCTCCTGCCACTGGCCCTGCACAGCCGCAACGGACGCCGGGCCGTGGTGGCCACGCGCACGGTCACCCTTCAGGAGCAGCTCATGGAACGCGATCTGCCCATGGTCGAGAGCATCCTGGGCAGCCCGGTCCCCGCCGCACTCCTCAAGGGACGCAACCACCAGCTCAGCCTGCGGCGCTGGCAGCGATTTCTTCGATCTCCCGACATCGGGCCTCATGGTCCGGACCTCGATCGGGTCCGGTTCAAGCTGAAGCTGCTGGCGTGGCTGGCCGAGACCGAAAGTGGGGACCGCGGCGAACTCCATCTCAACGGCCAGGACGAGGCACTCTGGCGCCACGTCGAATCCGACGGCGGTGACTGCCTTGGCTCAGCCTGCGCCAACTGGCAGGACAACCGCTGTTTCATGGTGGCTGCCCGGCGCACCGCCGAGGCCGCGTCCATCGTCATCACCAACCACGCGCTTCTCCTCGCCGACGCAGCCACCGGTGGCCAGGCCCTGGGCGAGCACGACGCGCTCGTCATCGATGAGGCGCATCATCTCGAGGCTGCGGCCACCGAACAGTTCGGGATTGACCTTCGCGCCAGTGACGTGCTGGTCGTCCTCGACCGACTCGGACCGGCAGAGGGCGAGCTCGGGTCCGCGCTGGGCGCCGCGCGCGATGCCACGCTGCGGTTTTTTGGCGACGTCAAGGGACGCATCGGGGAGATCCTGGGCGCGGACCACCCAGGCAACGCCACAGTCGGGCTGACCGCCGACGTGGTCGAGGGGCGCGGACACGCGGTGCTGCTTCGCTCCGCGGAGGTCGCGCTCGAACACTGGCGGAGTGCAGCCGCCTGTCTGCGCGAGCCCGAGCACGCCGGCTCCCTGCAATTCGATCTGCTGCCACAACCCGAACGTGCCGATCAGGAGCGACTGCTCGCGGCCATTGCCCTGGAGGAGCTTGCGGTCGCCGTCGAGCGGGTCCTCATCCACCCGCGTGGGAACCATGTCGCGTGGCTGGGATTGCGCGCCGAGCAGGGTGAGCTCCACGAGGCTCCGATCGTCGTGGCCGACACCCTGCGCGAGTCAGTCTTCTCCCGCGCCGACACAGTGATCGCCACCTCTGCGACGCTGGCCGTGGGCGGGGACTTCGGATTCACCCGCAGCCGGCTCGGCCTCGAAGGAGCCGACGAGTTGCTGCTCAGCTCCCCGTACGACTATTTCGAGCAGGCGCTCTGCATTCTCCCCTCGGACGTGCCGCCGTATGAGGATCCGGCCCACGACCGCGCCCTGGCCACGCTCATCGGCGACACCGCCGAGCGTCTCGGCGGCAGCACGCTGGCGCTCTTCACGGGATACAACCCGCTGCGACGTGTCCATGCGCTCCTCGGCTCGCGGCTGGAGGCCGGCGGCATCGCGCTGCTCGGTCAGGGGCTCGACGGGACGCGGCGCCAGATCCTGGCCAGCTTCCTTGCCAATCAGCGCACCGTCCTGCTGGGGACAAACAGCTTCTGGGAGGGAATCGACGTCCCGGGCGATGCGCTGCGCTGCGTGGTCATCGCCAAGCTCCCCTTCGCGGTGCCCACCGACCCGCTGGTGCGCGCCCGCACCGCATCGCTCAGCGATCCCTTCGGACAGTACGTGCTTCCGCAGGCGGTCCTGCGTCTGCGCCAGGGCTTTGGCCGGCTCATCCGGCACGGCTCGGACCGGGGCGCGGTGGTGCTCTGCGACGAGCGTCTGCGCACTCGAGAGTACGGCGAGCGCTTCCTCGACGCCCTGCCGCCCGCTGCGGTGGCGACACTTCCTGTCGCCGATGTCGGCGAGGCGGTGGCAGGCTTCGTGCTCCATCACCGTGTTCCGGAGGTGACACGGATGAGCGGTTCCAGCCGACAATCAGAAGAGGATCATCAGATGAACCAGGAGCCCGCATGACCCTGACCGAGGCGCCGCCGGCCGCGGACCCGGCATCGGTGGGTGCCCCACAACCGGAGCCGGCGAGGCTGCGGCCGGACGACCGCACCGACATCGTGATCGCGCTCGCCCAGGTGGCGCCCCGCCTGGGCGACGTCGCCGCCAACCTCGACCGCCATCTCGAGCTCATCGACCAGGCCTCCGGCGGCGGCGCCGCTCTTGTCGTCTTCCCGGAGCTCTCACTGACAGGCTACTTCCTGAAGGACCTGGTCCCCGACGTGGCGCTGCGAGAGCAGTCCGAGCAGTTGCAGCGGCTGGCCGGTGCCACCGGTGGGATCGACGTGGTGGCAGGCTGCGTGCTGGAGAGCGAGGATGCCCGCTTCTTCAACGCGTCGCTCTACATGTCGGGCGGGCGCGTGCATCACATCCATCGCAAGGTGTACCTGCCCACCTACGGGCTCTTCGACGAGGCCAGGTACATGGCCCAGGGAGATCGCTTCCGCACCTTCCCGGCCCCTCTGGCCGCGGCCGCGCCGCCGCGCCCGTGGCAGGCCGGCATGCTCATCTGCGAGGACATGTGGCATCCCAGCGCCGTCGGGCTGCTCGCCCGCGAGGGCATCGAGCTGTTCCTCTGTCCCTCCGCGTCCCCGGGGCGTGGTGTCGTTCGCGGTCATGCGCTCGGCACCGCGCGCAGCTACGACGCCATGACGCGCACCTATGCGCAGCTCTTCACGTCCTACCTGCTCTACTGCAACCGCGTCGGCTTCGAGGACGGGGTCGGATTCTGGGGCGGGTCACGCGCGGTCGGCCCCGACGGGCGCCTCCTCGACGATCCGGCCGGGAGTGACGAGTGTCTCGTCCTTCACCGCATCGACCTCGCCGCGGTACGGCGTGCCCGCATCGCCAATCCACTGCTTCGGGATGAACGACATGACATCAGCGACGCCGAGACGGATCGTCTCCGGGCCCGACGCACTCGCGATTGACAGCGCGGTCGTTCGCGACATCCTGGTTGGCTTCGTCACCAACGAGGTGCGCAAGGTCGGCTTCGAGCGCGTCGTCATTGGTCTCTCCGGCGGGATCGACTCGGCGCTGAGTGCGGCCATCGCCTGCCTGGCCCTGGGGCCGGACAACGTGATGCCCATCCTGATGCCGTATCGCACATCGTCATCGGCATCGGAGGCGGACGCACGCCTGGTCTGCGAGCACCTGGGAATGACCCCGACGGTGATCGGCATCTCCCCGCAGATCGACGCGTACTTCGAACGCTTCGAGAAGGCCGACCGCGGCCGGCGGGGCAACAAGATGGCGCGCGAGCGCATGACCATCCTCTACGACATGTCCTGGGCGCATGGCGCGCTGGTGATCGGAACCAGCAACAAGACGGAGCTGCTGCTCGGCTACGGCACCGTGTTCGGCGACATGGCAAGCGCCCTCAACCCGCTCGGCGACCTCTTCAAGACCCAGGTGTTCGCGCTCGCTCAGAGCATGGACCTTCCCCAGGCAGTGATCAGCAAGGCCCCCAGCGCCGATCTCTGGGAGGGACAATCCGACGAGCAGGAGCTCGGATTCGAGTACGCCGCCGTCGACACGCTCCTCTACCACATGGTCGACGAACGACGCACCCGCGCCGAGCTGCGAGCGCTCGGCTTCGACGACACGTTCATCGACGAGGTGGGGCGACGGGTGCGCGTCAGCCAGTACAAGCGGCGGCCGCCCATCATCGCCAAGCTGTCGGCGCGAACCATCGATCGCGACTTCCGCTACCCCCGGGACTGGGGTACTTGAGCACCTCGCCCCCGGGAATCCTCCACGTCGTCGCCACGCCCATCGGCAACCTGGAGGACATCACGCTCCGGGCGCTGCGGGTGCTGCGCGAGTGCGACGCGGTCGTCGCCGAGGACACGCGGCGCACCCGGCAGTTGCTCACCGCCCACGGGCTGGCCCGGCAGCTGTTCTCCCTGCCCGCTCACGATGAGGCGCGTCGCGTCCCCGCGCTCGTCGACCGGTTGCTGGCAGGACAGACGCTGGCGCTGTGCACCGATGCCGGCACGCCGGTGGTCAGCGACCCTGGCGCGATGCTGGTCCGCGCGGCGCGGCAGGCCGGCGTGACGGTGGTGCCGGTCCCCGGCGCCTCGGCACTGACGACGGCTCTCGCCGCCAGTGGGCTGCGCGGAGACAGGGTGTGTTTCCTGGGTTTCCTGCCGCGGAGCCCCGGCAAGCTCCGCCGCACGGTCGAGTCGGCCCTGCTCACCGACGCGACCGTCGCCTTCTTCGAGTCCCCGCTGCGCCTGGCGCGGACCCTGACCTTGATCGCACCAGGCTGCCGGGAGCGACCGGTGGTGGTCGCTCGAGAATTGACTAAAGTCCACGAGACCTTCCACACAGGCACGGCGGCAACGCTGGCGGAGTCGTTTGCCGCGCATCCGCCGCGGGGCGAGTGCACAGTCCTCATCGGAGCCAGCTGACGTGACCCGACCGGCGCGCTTCTACGTCACCGCGGCGATCGATTACGTCAACGGCGATCCTCACCTGGGCCACGCATACGAGAAGATCGGCTGCGACGTGCTCGCTCGTCATCGGCGGCTGCGCGGCGACGACGTCCGTTTCACCGTGGGCAGCGACGAGCACAGTCAGTCAGTCGAGCGCGCCGCTCGTGCGGCCGGAGTGGAACCCGCCGACTTCTGCACTCGCCAGGTGGCAGCTTTCACCACCATGATGCGGGCCTTCGACGTCGAGCCGACGACGTTCGTCCGCACCAGCAGTGATGCCAACCGACGCACCGCAGAGACACTCTGGCGAGCGGTCGCCGACGCCGGGTACATCTACAAGGACTGGTACCGCGCCTGGTTCTGCCCATTCTGCGAGCAGTTCTACACCGACAAGGAGATCGTCGCCGGGCTATGCCCGATCCACGAGCGCCCGGTGGAATGGGTGGAGGAGCAGAACTGGTTCTTCCGCCTCAGCGACTTCGCCGACCGTCTGCTCGATCTCTATGAGCGCGAGCCGGAGTTCCTGGTTCCCGTTTCGCGGCGCCACGAGATGCTCAACGTGATCCGCAGCGGTCTCACGGACATCAGCATCTCGCGCGGCTTCTCGACGTGGGGGATTCCCGTCCCTGGTGACGAATCCCAGGTGATCTGGGTGTGGTTGGATGCCCTGCCCGCGTACATGACTGGGGTCGGGTACCCGGACGCGGAGGAGTTCTCGCGATTCTGGCCCGCCGACGTTCACGTCATCGGCAAGGACATCACCCGCTTTCACGCCATCACCTGGCCGGCCATCCTGATGGCTGCGCGGCTGCCGCTGCCCCGCAAGATCCACGCCCATGGCTTCATCACGCTCGAGGGGGAGAAGATGAGCAAGAGCCGGGGCATCTTCGTCGAGCCCATGCAGCTCGTCGATCAGTTCGGCAGCGACGCAGTGCGCTGGGTGCTGCTCAGCGAGATCCCCTTCGACCGCGACGGCGACTTCTCGATCGCCAACTTCATCGACCGTTACAACGCCGATCTCGCCAACGACTACGGCAACCTCGTGTCGCGGACCACCAAGATGGTGCAGCGATATTTCGACGGACGGGTGCCGGCAATGACGACGCGCGCGCCGATCGACGACGAGCTGCGCAGCACCGCGGCGCGGATCGTCCCCGTCTATGACGCCGCTCTCGACCATCTCGAATTCAGCGAGGGGATGGCCGCGGCGCGGCAGCTGGTGGACCGGGCCAACAAGTACATCGAGGAGACTGCGCCGTGGGCCCTGCATCGGCAGGGCGACGCCCGGCTCGCCACCGTCTGTGCCGAGCTTCTGGAGGCGATCCGTGTCTCGACGATGCTCCTTCACCCTGTGATCCCGCGGGCGACGGAGCGCGTCGCCTCTGAGATCGGCGTGAGCCTGGCCGGTGACCTCAGCGACGCGTTGCACACGTGGCCGGGACTCGTCGAGGGCTCGCCGATCAGAGTCGGTGAGATCCTGTTTCCCCGGCTCGATCGCGAGGCCGTGCTCGCCGCCGAATGAGTGACACGGCGACGCGCCGGCCTCTGGTCGACACTCACTGCCACCTCGTCCTTCTCCAGGAACGGGGGCTGCTCGACGCCGCCTTCGAGAGCGCCGCCGACGCAGGGGTGGAACAGATCGTCAGCGTCGGGCTCAACATCGAGGATTCGGACCGCAACCGGCTCATCGCCGAGGCGCACGACAACGTCTGGTTCACGGTGGGGTGGCATCCTCATGAACGGCACGCCCCTGACGCTGCTCAGCTGCGCGCTCTCGACGAGCTGCTCGCCCACCCGCGCGCGGTCGCCGTGGGTGAGATCGGCATCGATCTCTACTTCCGACCGGGATACCATGACACCCCACTCGACGAGCAGCAGCGTGCCATGAACGCCATGCTCGACCTCGCCGCCGCCCATGGCAAACCGGTCATCGTCCACGATCGCGACGCCCACGACGAGGTGATCGCGGCACTCCGGCTGCATCCCGATGTGCGCGGCGTGATGCACTGCTTCAGCGGCGACGCGGCATTCGCGCGACGGTGCATCGCCGCGGGGTACGCCATCTCCTTCTCGGGGATCATCACCTTCCCGCGCAGTGAGCCGCAGCAGGCGGCGGTGCGCGCCGTCGGTGACGCGGACTACGTCGTGGAGACCGACTCTCCATTCCTCGCTCCGGTCCCGCATCGCGGCCGGCCCAACCTCCCTGGGTACGTGGCCGCCACAGCGGTGGCGGTGGCCGCGCTTCGCTCTGCTGACGAGCAGACCGTGGCCGCGCAATCCACCGCCACCGCGCGCCGGCTGTTCGGCCTCCCCGGACCGGGGCTGTGAGCAACCACCGGCTGCCATCTGCAATCGACCTCTGCGATCCGGGCGCGCTCTATGCGGTGGCGCGGCGGGTGGGCCTGGTGGCCAACCGGCGGCTGGGGCAGAACTTCCTCGTCGACAGGGCCGTCCTCGACGACATCACCGCGGCCCTGGACCCGTCGACCGATGACGATGTGTTCGAGATCGGACCCGGCGTCGGCACCTTGACCGGCGAGCTGGCGCAACGGGCCAGGCGCGTGATCGCCGTCGACATCGATGAACGGTGTGTGGCGGCGACGCGAATCACCCAGCGCGATCGGCGCAATGTCGAGGTGGTGCAGGGTGACGCCCTCCGCGTGGAACCGTCGACCCTCGGACTGGGGGAGCGCTGGCTGGCCGCGGGCAACATCCCATACAGCATCACCACTCCGCTGCTGACACGCCTCTTCGAGATGTCCGTCCCGCCGCAGCGAGGGGTGTTTCTGATCCAGCGAGAGGTGGCAGCGAGGCTCGCAGCGGCGCCTGGAGCCTGGAGCCTGGCCACGGTTGCGGTGCGCAGCGTGGCCACCGTGGAGCGCCTGCGCGACGTCGCCCCGGCCAGCTTCGATCCGGTCCCTGCCGTGCACTCCAGTGTGGTGCGCCTCCATCCCGCGCGCCCCCTCGACGCATCCTCGCGGCAGGCGGCTCTTGACGTCGCCCGTTCAGCCTTCCAGATGCGCCGCAAGACGCTCCGCCACGGCATCACCCACGCCGCCGGTGGCGACGAGCGGCGGGGGATGGCCTGGCTGGAGGCCGCCGCCATCGACCCGCACCGGCGGCCGGGCACGCTCGATGTCGACGAGTGGCACCGGATCGCCCTTGCGGCCCGTACGCTTGACGGACAGCTGTGAACGAACCGAGGGGCGCGTTCCCGCCCGGCGACGAGATCGCACCGGCCTCCCCGCGCCAACTGCACACAGCGCGACCTGCAGTTCCCCCGCTCAGCGACGATCAGCTGGGTTTCCGGGCGGTTCTTGCGCGGGGGGACTTCCGGCTGCTCTGGCTGGCCCAGGGGTTCAGTCAGCTGGCCGACAAGTTCCTCATGTTCACGCTGCTCATCGTGGTCTACGACGTCAGTCGCAAAGCCTCGATCCAGTCGGTGTTGATGATCGCCTACACGCTGCCGTCGGTCTTCCTGAGTCTCCCGGCGGGGGTGTATGCGGACCGCCACGACAAGCGCACGCTGATGATCGCCACCAACGCCATCCGCGGCGGTCTGATCCTGCTCATCCCCATCATCCAGGTGCTCCCGGTCCTCGGCAACCAGGCCTGGCCCCTGATCCTCATCACCTTCCTTTTCAGCTCCGTCGGGCAGCTCTTCGCCCCCGCCGAGGCGGCCAGCATCCCGTCGCTGGTGAGGCGAGACCAGATCATGGGTGCGACGTCGCTCTTCATGACGACGGTCATCCTCACGCTGGTTCTCGGCGTGCCCGCGGCCACGCTTGCGATCCGGCTCGTCGGGGAGCGCGCCCCCTTCTACATCGCCACCGCCCTCTTCGGTCTGGCCGCCCTGTCGATCTGGCGGATCGGGACGCCCCTGCGCGCCGGTCGGACCGTCCCCGAGGGCACCACCAGCCTCCGCCACGAACTCCGCGAGGGGATCAGCCTGATCGCGGGCAACCCGGCCATCCGCCTCGGCCTGTATCAGCTCGCCATCGCGCTCATCGTCGTCTTCACCGTCTTCGCGCTGGGCCCGGTGTTCATGGTCCGCGAGCTGCATCGCTCCGATCAGGACACCTACCTGGTGCTGATCCCGGCGACCCTGGGCCTGGTGGCGATGGCGGCCGTCCTGGCTCGTGCCGGGAACCGATTCTCCAAGGCGGTCACGCTGGTCGCGGCCCTGACCGTCGGCGGCGCCTCGCTGGCCGGCATCGGAGCCACGCCTCCTCTGTTGCGCGCTTTGGGGGCCCAGGGCGCAGTCGTCCCCGTGGTGCTTGTGCTGTGCGGGATCTTCGGCTGCGCTCTTGGCGCGCTCCTCATCCCGGCCTTCACGATCCTGCAGGAGCGCACCGATGAGGAGACACGCGGGCGGATCTTTGGGGGCATCTTCGCCGTCATCAACGCTGCCGTGGCCATCCCGTTGCTGGTCGCCGGGGTCATCGCCGACGCCGTCGGAGTGGCCGGTGTTGTGGCCGGACTTGGCGTGATCATCCTGGCCGGCGCCGTCGTCGTCAGGCTCGCGTTCTGGCGCCGGTTGGCGGTGCTTGATGCGGTGCCAGGTCCCCCGCACTGAGCCAGGTCGCAGTCGTGCAACGGCGGCGTCGCGGATTCGTCATCTTTGGCTGCGCGGTTGAGGGCGGTGCAAAGCTCTCGGCCACCCCCTCGGGGCAGACGTCGGAGATGCGGGAGACCAGATGCGGGCCATCGTCACGTGTGAGTGCTGCGGTCATCGTCAGGCTGTGGCACGGCCGATCGGGCGACCGGAGGCCTTCCATGTCGTCTGCCACGAGTGCGAGGGCGTCCTGCGCGTCGAGGTGACCGCCGACGACATCAGCATCGCCCAGAAGAGCATCGCCCGCCCCCGCAAGGCGCGGGTGTAGGGCCCACCGGGCCGGGGGCGGAGAGCGCGGCTGGTATCATCGCGTCCCCGGGGAGCCCGCCCCCGGCGCGCGTGCGGGCGCATAGCTCAGTTGGTACGAGCGCTGCGTTGACATCGCAGAGGTCATAGGTTCGATCCCTATTGCGCCCACCACCTGCTCCTCCGGGCGATGTCGCGCACATCTACGAGGACGGTGGCTCTCCCTTCCCGGCTGGGAACCCGTCCCGCACGTAGATCAAGAGACCGCCCGAATGCACCAACCTGAAGTGGCTGGCAACATATGCGGACGCGTCACCAGGGACGGACCAATTCCTGATGGCAATGTCGGTGACGACGTAGTCGGCGTGGTCGAAAGCTGCACGCCAAACGTCCGCCGCCTCGGAGCTGTCACCCAACGCGAGCATCGTGCCGGCGGGGTCGGTCATGTTTGTGCACCCCGCCGCGGCTGCGACAAACCGATCGGTGGTCACGAGGTTCCTCGGGGCGTCGGACGTGACGCAGCCTCCCGCCGGGATCACAGAGTCGACCGCCGCCACGACGTCTGGCGATGACTGTCCGCGAATGTAGGCAAGTTGATTGATCAGGAGTGCGGCCACGATGCCGGCGGCGGCCGCCAACGTCAGGCGAGTCGCACGGTTGCCAATCAGGCGAGTGAGCGACACGGCCAGCAGAATGGCCAGGAATGGGGCGATGAAGGCGGCGTAGTGCGGGTAATACTGGGCTGGGACGAGTTGCGCCAGAGCCACTGTGACCGTTGAGCCAAGCGCGAACCATTCGAGGGTGGTCGGTCGTCGACGCGACAGCACAAACGCTGCGATGACGAGGGCTGCGAGCGTTATCGCCGCAGCGATCGCCACGATGTCACCGCCTGCGAACGCGGACACACCGGTGAGATCACCGAGGCGGGTCGGCAGCGGTGCACGGCCGGAGGCTGGGATCCGGGCCAGTTGCGTGGCGACCACGTCGCGGTAAAACGCTGCAGGGGCAGCCAGCAGGAACGGCAGCGTGGGGATTCCAAAGCCCGCCACCACACCACCCGCAAAGGGGAGAACGCGGCGGCGCAGCTCAGGCAGGCACAGCACGGCCACGACGACCACGGGGATGATGGCAGAGGCCTTGACGGTCCCGGCAAATCCAAAGATGATCCCGCCCGCCACCAGTCTTCGAGGCCCGGCCATGCTGTCGCCATCGAAGACGAGCACCGCCCCGCCGAGACAGTAGAGGTCCACAACGGGCTCGAGCAGCACGCTGTGAAGGGCATACAGCTCGGCGGGGAACAGCGCCATCACACCACACGCGATGAGCGTGGCCGGCACCCCGCGATGGCGCACCAGACGGCCCACCAGGACGACGCTCGTCGCCGAGACGACAGGGGTACAGAGGCGGAGGACGGCCAGAGCGTCTCTGGTGCCGATCAGCTCGGACAGAAACGCCACTGGCGTTGCGAGCAGCATGAAGCCAGGAGGCTGGACGAACACGAAGTCCCGATAGGGGACGGCGCCGTGGACGAGCCGGATCGACCCGCCCAGATACACGGAGACGTCGGCGGTGGTGCCGAACAGCGAACCGGGACGGCTCAGCTGGTAGAGGGTCACCCCTGCGGCGATGAGAGCGACCCCGGCGATGACGGGGCTGGTGTGGTCGTGCGGTGCTGATCGGTTGCGGGATCGATGGGTCGCCGCCCCTGACCGGGCCAATCGCCCACCGATCCACGAAGCACGCAAGGCTTGCACTGTGGGCCAATCCTACCGGGCACGCCCGTCTCTCCCTCCCAAGGCCCGTCAGGTGCGGACCTGGCAGGCTGGACGCAGGAACCTTAAGAAGTTCCGAACGCGCGACTCTGCCCACATGTTGCGCACAGGCCTCTATCGTTCTCCACGGCAGCACGGTCCACGTTGTCCACACTTTGCACAGGGCCTGATCGCGATCGCCGCCGGTTTTGCACGGTCTCGCAAACGCAATGTTTGGCCCGGGCGCGTTGACAATCCGCGAGAGCACCGCCGTACACTCCGGCCCGTGGAAGGCGAGCCCCAATTCAAAGGATCCGACCCGCAGCGGACGAGGCGACGCATCTGTGCTCGGCGCGGCTGCGCAGCGCCGGTGAAGAAGGCGACTGCAAAGTACTGCAGCGTGCGATGCTGCGCCGTCGACCCCGAGCGCCACGCGCGACTCCGACTGTCTGCGCAGCGCTCGAATCGGCGCGTGCTGCCGATGACGCGTCAGCTCCGTCTCGGGTTCAACCCGGCGACCAACCCCGAAGCTGCGATTTCGCGCATCTCAGCGGGTCGCGAGGACGTCCCGCAGGGGATGTCCCGGCTCTGCAGCTGACACACACCTCCGATCGCGGGGCGGGGAGTTGTTTGACAGCATCTACAATTCGCGGCCATGTCTGAGGATATCGTCGACGATTCTGCGGAGGCCGGCCTGCCCCTTGACGCGCCGGCCGAGCTGACCCTGGACATCCTCCGCCACAGCGCCGCGCACCTGATGGCCGCTGCCGTCCTCGAGCTCTTCCCCGGTGCGCACTACGACGTCGGGCCTGCCACAGACGAGGGCTTCTTCTACAACTTCCGGCTCCCCGAGGGCGCGCACTTCGTCGAGGACGACCTGGCCACCATCGAGGCGCGGATGAAGGAACTCGCCAAGCGGCGTATCCCCTTCGAGCGAGAGCTGATGTCGCGGGAGGAGGCGCGCCAGTTGTTCGCCGGCATGGGCCAGCCCTTCAAGGTCGACATCATCGATCGGATGGCGAGCGATGTGGACGGCGTTGGCGTGTATCGCACCGGCGACTTCGTCGACCTCTGCCGCGGACCGCATGTGCCACACAGCGGTCACCTGCGTGCGGTGCGCCTCCTGCGCGTGGCCGGTGTGTACTGGCGAGGCGACGAGCGCAACGAGCAGCTGCAGCGGGTGTATGGCACAGCGTTCTTCGACCGTGAGCAGCTCGACGCCTTCATCGCCCAGCGCGAGGAGGCTCGCCGGCGCGATCACCGCCGCCTCGGCGCCGAGCTCGACCTCTTTTCATTCCCGGAGGAGATCGGTTCGGGGCTGCCTGTCTTCCACCCCAACGGAGGCCTGGTGCGCAAGCTCATGGAGGACTACTCGCGGCAGCGCCACGAAGAGGCCGGCTATGACTTCGTGAACACACCGCACATCACCAAGGAGGATCTCTTCCAGACCTCGGGACACCTGCAGTGGTTCGCCGACGGGATGTTCCCGCCTATGGAGCTTGACGGCGGCACCAGGTACTACCTCAAGCCGATGAATTGCCCGTTTCACATCCTCATCTACCGGAGCCGCCAGCGCAGCTACCGCGAGTTGCCCTTGCGATTCTTCGAGTTCGGCACCGTGTACCGGTACGAGAAGTCGGGCGTGGTGCACGGGCTGACGCGAGTCCGCGGCCTGACCATGGACGATGCTCACATCTTCTGCAGCAAGGACCAGATGGGCGGCGAACTGCGCTCCCTGCTGGTCTTTATCCTCGGCCTGTTGCGCGACTACGGTTTGACCAACTTCTTCCTCGAGCTGTCAACCAGGCCCACGGACAAGGCCGTCGGTTCGGATGAGGACTGGGCCGAGGCGACCGAGGCCCTGCGCGCCGCGGCGGGGGCGATGGACCTCGAATTGGTGATGGATGAGGGCGGCGGGGCATTCTACGGACCGAAGATCTCCGTCCAGGCACGTGACGCCATCGGTCGCACCTGGCAGATGTCGACGATCCAGGTGGACTTCCAGTTCCCGCAGCGGTTCGACCTCAGCTACATCGACGCCGACGGGTCGCAGGCTCGTCCGATCATGATCCACCGCGCGCTGTTCGGTTCCGTCGAGCGCTTCTTTGGAATCCTCCTCGAGCACTACGCGGGCCACTTCCCACTCTGGCTGGCGCCCGTGCAGTGCGAGATCGTCCCGGTCCAGGACGACGCTGCCGAGGTCGTCGACTACGCGCACGCGTTGCGCGGCCGACTGCGCGCGGCCGGGCTGCGCGCCGGGGTCAACGACAAGCCGGGCGAGCGGATGCAGTCGCGCATCAGGGACGCCGAACTGCGCAAGGTGCCGTACATCGTGGTGGTGGGGCGTCGCGACGTCGAGCGCGGAGACGATGTCGTCAATGTGCGGTCGACGCGAGCCGGCTCGCAGGAGAGCGTCGCTGTCAGCGAGCTCGTTGAACGCCTCGCCGGCGAGGTCGCCGATCGCTCACCGGGCTGATCGGGCGACATGACGCGCGACGGCCGGCCGCTGGTCGATGTGGTGCGCGAGCTCTTCCCCGCCCACGACCCGGCAGCCCTGATCGCCGCCGGCGAGGTGCTCGTCGACGGGCTCCCGGTCACCAACACCAGGTCACGGCTGCGCAGCACCGCTCTGGTGACGATGCGCACGACCGCCGCTCTGCGAGGCTCGGCCAAGCTGCGCGCTGCGCTGGCCGCCTTCGATGTGGCGGTGGCCGGCCGAGTTGCCGTTGACGTGGGCGCGGCCGCGGGCGGGTTCACCACCGTGCTCCTGGAGGCGGGAGCGGGGCGTGTCTACGCGGTGGATGCCGGGCACGGTCAGCTGCTGGGGTCGCTGCGACAGGACCCGCGGGTGGTCAACCTCGAATCTGTCAACATCGCCGACCTCGACCTGGTTCTGGTCCCCGAGCCGGTGGCGGTGATCACCATCGACGTGTCATATCTCAGCGTCAGCGCGGCCGCGGCGCAGCTACATCGCATCGACATTGCGCGAGGCGCAGTGCTGGTCGCGCTGGTCAAGCCGATGTTCGAGCTGCGCGCCCCCACCGCTCCCTCCGATCGCGCCAGCCTGGACGCTGCATTGCAGGCGTCGTCCGCCGGCGTGACCGCTGCGGGCTGGGAGGTGCGCGGGTCGATGGACTCGCCGGTGACGGGCCGCCGTGGCTCTCGGGAACTGCTTCTCCACGCGGTGCGCGCCTGAGAGTGGCGACGCCGCCACCGTGATATGCTCGCTCGTCGGACGCCGACGTGGCGCCGCAAAGAGGGCCCGTGCGCTGCGGACCCCACCTTCCGGGTCCGCCTTGGAGGTCCAGATCGGCCCAGGCCTGGATAGCGGATCGCTGTCCAGGTTTTTTGTGTTTGGAGGTCTCCACCCATCGCCTTTCGAGAGCTGAGGATCAACGAGCAGATCCGCATCCCGCAGGTGCGTCTTTTCGACGACACCACCGACGAAGCGCTCGGCATCGTCCCCATCGAAACGGCCCGACAGCTCGCCGTGGATCGCGGCCTCGACCTGGTCGAGGTGGCACCCCTGGCTCAGCCGCCGGTCTGCAGGCTCATGGACTACGGACGCTTCAAGTTCGAAGCGCTCAAGCGGGAAAAGGACAGTCGGAGGGATCACAACGTCGTCCAGCTGAAAGAGCAGAAGCTGCGCCCGAAGATCTCGGACCACGACTTCCGCACCAAGCTGGCCAAGGTGAAGCAGTTCCTCGGCGAGGGTGACAAGGTCAAGCTGACCATCATGTTCCGGGGTCGGGAGATGGTTCACCAGGAGTTCGGGCGCAAGCTGCTCGACCGCATGACCGAGGAGCTCAACGATCTCGCCATCATCGAGCGATCCCCACTCGTGGAAGGCCGGAACATGATCATGATCCTCAGCCCGACGACCAAGAAACAGGCACGCGGAGACCGGCCGCACGGCGACGTTCAGCCAGCGGCCGGCAACGGCGCAGCCCCGACGGCGCCCACCGGCGCTGCCGCGGGAGCACCGCAGGGCGTCACCGCGCCTGCCGGAGCTGCCACCGTCGAGACAGAACCGAGCCCCCAGCCCGCGACGGTGGCCACGGAGCCGACACCGACGACCAAGACCCGGGCCAAGAGTCCGACACAGAGTCCGACCAAGAGTCCGACCAAGAGTCCGGCAAAGACTGCGACAAAGAGTCCCGCCACACGTCCGACAGAGAGTCCCGCCTCGGAAGCGGCGAGCACCACGAGCGCCGAGACACAGACCGCCGCCACGCAGAGGGAAGCCAATGCCCAAGATCCGGACGCATAAAGCAACACAAAAGCGCTTTCGCATCACCAGCACGGGCAAGGTGATGCGCCGCAAGGCCTTCAAGTCGCACATGCTCGAGCACAAGAGCAGCAAGCGCAAGCGGGTCATGAACAGGCAGCACCAGGTGTCGCCGGCCGACGTGAAGAGCGTCCGCCGTCTCGCGCCATACCTGTAGGCCGGAGGAGACACCATGGCGAGAGTTAAGAGGGGCGTCACAGCACGTGCCCGCCACAAGAAGATCCTCGAACTGGCCGAGGGCATGCAGGGTGACCGGAGGCTGCTCTTCAAGGCCGCCAACGAGGCGGTCATGCATTCGCTCTCCTACCAATACCGCGATCGCAAGCTGCGCAAGGGCGACATGCGCGCGCTCTGGATCACGCGCATCAACGCCGCAGCGCGCCAGAACGGCCTGGCGTACAACCAGTTCATGCACGGGCTCAAGAACGCCGGCATCGACATCAATCGCAAGATGCTCGCCGACCTGGCCGTCGCGGATTCGGCGTCCTTTACCCAACTCGTCGAGGTGGCCCGGGGCGCTCTGACGTCGGCGTGACCAACCAGCGCCGAGAGCATCCGCAAGTTCCCCAAGGGGAGCCGGGCGGTGCCGATGTGCACGCCGTCTCCGTCGCAGCGTTCGACGAGGTGAGCGCGGCGATGGACTCCGCGGCCCTCGATGCCGTCCGTGCCCGCTACCTGGGACGCGGTGACGGCCTGCTCACCGTGTTCCGGAAGCGAATCGGGTCCATCGCCGACGCCGAGGCGCGGCGGGCGATGGGCCAGACGGTCAACGCCCTCGTTGATCGCGTGAGCGAGGTGATCGAGGAGCGTCGCGCCGTCCTGAAGGCCGGGACTGCGGACGACATGGCCGAGGCCATCGACCTCACCTGGCCACCACCCCCCCTGCGCCGCGGCCATCTTCATCCGGTCAGTCGCGTCTTTCGCGACGTGCGACGCATCTTCACGCAGCTTGGCTACATCGCCGTCGCCGGACCCGAGGTGGAGTACGACCGCTACAACTTCACGCTGGTCAACATGCCCCCCGGGCACCCCTCTCGGGACACGCAGGACACCTTCTTCATCGACGACGAGCGCCTGCTGCGCACGCACACCTCACCGGTGCAGATCCGCAGCATGATCATCCGGGGCGCACCGCAGAGGGTCATCGTCCCCGGCAAGGCATTCCGGCGCGACTACGACGCCACCCACTTTCCCATGTTCTTCCAGGTCGAGGGGATGTGCATCGACGTGGGGATCGCGCTCAGCGACCTCAAGGGCACCCTCGAGTTCTTCGCCCGTTCCGTCTTCGGCGTGGACCGGGCGATTCGCTTGCGACCGCACCACTTCGAGTTCACTGAACCATCTGTCGAGCTCGACGTCGCCTGCGCGGTGTGCGGCGGCGAGGGCTGCCGCCTGTGCAAGGGCAGCGGCTGGCTGGAGATTCTCGGCGGTGGCATGATCCACCCCAACGTCCTGCGCAACGGCAGCGTCGATCCCGAGCGCTACAGCGGATTCGCGTTCGGCATGGGGGTGGAGAGGATCGCCATGCTCGCCTATGGCATCGAGGATGGCCGCCTCCTCTACGAGAACGACGTGCGATTCGTGAGCCAGGCATGAGGATCTCGCTCGACTGGCTGCGTGAGTACGCTGCCCTTGACGCGCCGCTCGACGCCCTGGTGCGCGGCCTGGTCGACACCGGCACGGAGGTGGACCGGGTGGAGCGCGGGCCCGCGGGGATCATCGTCGCCCGCGTCGTCGGCCTGGAACCGGTGCCGGAATCGACAAGGGGCGTGCAGTTCGCGGACATCGACATCGGGACGGAGCCCGTGCGTGTGCTGACCGCTGCGCCCAACCTGAGCCTGGGCGACCTGGTTCCCTATGCACCCCCAGGCACGCAGCTCCGCGGGGCAGACGAGCCCCTGGGAGTTCGGGCCATGTTCGGCGGGAAATACCACTCCCCGGGAATGTTGTGCTCCGCAGCCGAGCTTGGCGTCGGCGAGGACGCGAGCGGCATCCACCATCTTGACCGTGGGCTGCCCGGCCAGCCCCTCCACGAGGTGCTCACGCTGGACACCGTCCTGGAGGTGGAGGTCACCACCAACCGGCCGGATTGTCTCTGTCACGTCGGGATCGCACGGGAGATGGCGGCGGCGGTGGGGGAGACCGTGCGTGAACCCGATTCCACCGTCCCCGAGGCACTCCTCAGTGCCGCCAGCCTGGCCAAGCGCGCCGAGGTGGAGGTGGACGACGCGGACGGCTGCCCACGTTTCTCGGTGCGCATCATCGAGAACGTCGCGGTAGCGCCATCGCCCGACTGGATGCAGCGGCGGCTTCGCGCCGTCGGCCTTCGCCCCATCAACAACGTCGTCGATGTCACCAACTACGTCGCTCGTGAGATCGGTCAGCCACTGCATGCATTCGACTTCGACCGCTTCGTCATGGCCCAGGCGGACGACGGTCGCGCCGCGCGGGTGGTCGTGCGCCGCGGCCGGGGAGAGCGCGTGCTCTGCCTCGATGGGGTGGAGCGAACCCTGGGCCCGGAGGACATGGCGGTGTGTGCCGGGGATGCCGCGGTCAGCATCGCCGGGGTGATCGGAGGCGCGGGCACCGCGGTCGATGAGGCCACCCACAACGTGCTGCTCGAGGCCGCCAGCTGGGACGGACCGGCGGTTCGGGCGACATCGAAACGGCTCGGCGTGCGCACAGACGCGTCGTCCGTGAACGAGAAGGGGCTCAGCGACACGCTGCCGCCGATCGCACTGGACAGAGCGGCGGCGCTGATCGCCGAGCTCGGCGGCGGCCATGTGCTCAGGGACACCGTCGACGTTCGCGCCCGCCCGCTGCCGCCGATTCCGTCCATCGAGGTGAGCGGGGCCATCATCTCTGCCCAGCTCGGCTACCCTGTCGACGCCTTCCAGGCTGCGACCGTCCTCGCCCGCCTCGACTTCGGTGTCGAGCAGCGCGGGGACGAGCTGACGGTCACCGTCCCCCACTTCCGCCGGGACGTTGCCATCGTCGAGGACATTGTCGAGGAGGTGGGGCGATCGCTCGGCTACGACCGCGTCCCCAGCACTCTGCCGGGGCGACGGGCGACCGTGACCAGGCCCGCGGCGGAGACGCCGGTTGAGGATCGCGTCAAGGACGTCCTGATCGGCGCCGGCTTCGACGAGGCGATCACCTGGTCCTTCGTGTCCACGTCGATGGCGAGTGGGGTGCAGGGCGTTGGCCGAGGGCGCAGCCCGATCCCGCTGCGGAACCCCCTGAGCGAGGACTGGAGCGTGCTTCGCACCAGCCTCCTCCCCGGGATGGTGCAGGCAGTCGCGGGCAACCTGCGCCGCGGCGTCGAGGACGTGCGCCTCTTCGAGCTCGGCCGAGCCTTCTGGGAGGGGGAACGCATTGGTTCGGTGCCGGGATCGACACATGACGGTGCCGACGACCGCCTCACTCCACTTCCCGCTGAACCGCTCCTGCTGGGAGCGGTGGCCGCCGCTGCCGATGGGGACGGCTCAGCCTCCCGGATCCGCGACCTTCAGGCGGTGGTGAGCCGACTCGCGGCCGATCTGGGGGCGGGCACGGTGGAGACAGAGCCCGCAAGCCTTCCCGGTCTGCGCCCAGGACGGAGTGGACGGCTGGTCTGCAACGGGCAGGACGTCGGATTGGTGGGTGAGCTGGACGCCGCCACATCGGCGCGGTTCAAGCTGCGCGGCCGGCTGGCGGTCGCCGAGATCCAGCTCGACGCGCTGATTCCGCCAAGCGCGACGCCGCGTCGCTACCTGGCGCCGCCGAAGTACCCGGCCGTGACCCAGGACCTGGCTGTCACAGTGAGCGAGGATGCCCGTGCCGGAGACGCTCTCCGGGCCATCCGGGAGGCGGGAGGCGCGCTCCTCGATAGCGCGGTCCTCTACGAGGAATACCGGGATTCGAGCCTGGGCTCGGGACGCAAGAGCTGGACATTCCGTCTTGGGTACCGCGCTGCCGGCCGCACCCTCACCTCCGAGGAGGCGAAGGCGGTGCAGGAGGCCATCGTCGTCGGCCTGCGTGCTCGCCTCGGAGCCGAGGTGCGGCGATAGGCCGCCGACTGCCGCGAGCCTTCCTGGCTCGGAGCGCGCGCGAGGTCGCCCGGGACCTGGTCGGCGCATTGCTCATCGCCGACGCCGGGACGCCGGACGAGGTGCGAGCCAGAGTCGTCGAGGTGGAGGCCTACCTGGGGCAGGATGACCCGGCCTCCCATGCCTTTCGCGGTCCCACGCCGCGCTCCTCGATCATGTTCGGCCGGCCCGGACGTCTCTACGTGTACCTGAGCTACGGGATGCACCACTGCGCGAATGTCGTCTGTGGACCGCAGGGGACGGCCTCCGCGGTCCTCCTGCGGGCGGCCAGCGTGGAGCACGGGGAGGCGGTCGTGAGCGGCCGCCGCCGTGTGACCGCCCCCGGCTCCCGCCTGCTCAGCGGACCGGGCAACCTCTGCCTCGGGCTCGCCATCGGGGCAGCGGACAACGCCGCCGACCTCTGCCGCGGAGGACGCCTGCGCCTCGAAGCGGCCTCGGAGGCTCCCCCGGTGTCGAGCGGCCCTCGAGTGGGCATCAGTCGCGCGGCCGACCTGCCGCTGCGGTTCTGGTGGACGGGCCATCCGGCGGTCTCAGGGGCCGGCAGTGTCGGCCCCAAAAAGAAGGGACCGGCTCTGAGGCCGGTCCCGAAAAACTCTGCCGATCTGTGTCGGCCGCCCAGCGAATAAGCCGGGCTGAGGTGTGGGCACCTGTTGGTGCCGGTTGACCAGCCCGAAACCCGTCGCCTCCGCCGCCGCCGCCCTACGCTCTTTTCCAACCAATCACCGGAACCCTGCCGGCCACGTACCGGGGTATCGACGGTGGCGCCTCGGGGCGGTCGCACGCAGCGACCCGAGATTCGGGCCCTACATCTCGGCTCGAGTGTGCCGAAGAAGCTCGAAGACCGTTCGCATCGTGAAGGTGTCCTCCGTATGCAGTCGGTTCCTTGTCCTCAGGATAGCGCTGCGGGGGCGCTAGTCAAGGGGAGGCGGCGATCTGTGACGGCACGCAGAGACCTCCGGCGACGCCCCGCGGCGGCCACTCGGCCACCCCGGCCCGACTCATAGACTGGGGCTGGCAGCGCGAATACAATGGCAAACGCCTGTTCGGCACTCGGAGGACCCATGTCCGGTCACAGCAAGTGGGCGGGGATCAAGCATAAGAAGGCGATCGTGGACGCCAAGCGTGGCCAGACCTTCACCAAGGTCGCCCGCGAGCTGTCGGTGGCAGCACGGGAGGGCGGCCCCGACCCGTCGTCGAACTTCCGATTGCGCCTTGCCATGCAGAAGGCGCGCGAGGTCAACATGCCTGCCGACAACATCGAGCGCGCCGTGCAGCGTGGAGCCGGCGGCAAGGAAGGGGCGCAGCTCGAGGAGATCCGCTACGAGGGCTACGGTCCTCATGGCGTGGCCGTGATGGTCGACGTCCTCTCGGACAATCGCAACCGCACTGTCGCCGCCATCCGCAACCTGTTCACCCGCTCCGGCGGATCTCTGGGCGAGACCAACAGCGTGGGCTGGATGTTCACCCAGCAGGGCGTGCTGCGCGTCCCGGCCGGGGACAGTGATGCAGAGGAGCTCGCGCTCGAGCTGCTCGAGGTTGTCGAGGTCGGTGCTGATGGCGACATCAGCGTCGACGGCGACACAGTCGTGGTCACCGTG
Organism: Candidatus Dormiibacterota bacterium; assembly: GCA_036732145.1. Lineage (GTDB taxonomy): Bacteria > Chloroflexota > Dormibacteria > Aeolococcales > Aeolococcaceae > Aeolococcus. The sequence continues at coordinate 10,908 of DAINCY010000012.1, read as the reverse complement.
AGCCCCGGTGATTTCGAGGCGACACGCGACGCCATCGGGGCCGCCGGCCACAGTGTGGAGTCGGACGAGGTGACCATGAATCCGAGCACCTCGGTGGCGCTCGACGCCAAGCAGGCCGCCGCCGTTCTCCGCCTCCTCGACGCCCTCGAGGAGGACGACGACGTTCAGCAGGTGTACGCCAACGCCGAGATCCCCGACGACGTCCTCGAGTCGGTCGGCTGACCGGGTGCGCGTCCTGGGCGTCGATCCGGGGCTTGGCCGCACCGGCGTCGCTGTCGTCGAGGGTCGGCCGGGAGCTCTCACCCTCGTGCATAGCCAATGCCTGAGCACCCCGCCCGGCGTGACCGACGCCGAGCGCCTCTTCCTGCTCTCCACACTGATGACCGCTGTCCTGGCCGACCACAGGCCGGCGTTCGCCGCGGTCGAACGCCTCTTCTTCTCAACCAACCGCAGCACCGCGATGCGCGTGAGCGAGGCTCGAGGGGTCCTCCTCTGCGCTCTCGCGGCGGCCGGTGTCCCGGTCGTCGAGTACACCCCCAACGAGGTCAAGGAGGCGGTGGCCGGCTACGGAGCGGCACGCAAGCCGCAGGTGCTGCGCATGACCATGCAACTGCTCTCTGTGGACCGGATCGACGGACCCGACGACGTCGCCGATGCCTGCGCCATCGCGGTGTGCCACCACCACCGGGCAGCCCTCACGCTCCGTGTCCGTCACCAGAGCGCTCGACCCGCGGCCAGCGCCCTCGACGCCGCCGTCGCGGCGGCCCGTGCGCGCATGGGGGCGGGGGCGAGGTGATCGCTCTGCTGCGCGGACGGATTGCGGCCGTCGACAACGATCTGGTCACGCTTGACGTCAACGGCGTCGGGTATGCGGTGCAGTGCCACCTGCGCACCGCGGTCGCTCTGCACGAAACCAACGCCGAGGTCCTCCTCCACGTCCACACCTCGGTCAGCGCCGACGCCATCCGCCTCTACGGCTTCACCAGCGCCGAAGAGCTGCGACTCTTCCGCCTCCTCATCGCGGTGGAGAGAATCGGGCCCAAGGCGGCCCTGGGCATTCTCGGACGCGCCGACCTCGCCACCATGGTTCGCGCTCTGCGCAGCGGAGACGCTGCCATGGTGGCGACCGTGCCGGGCATCGGGGCCAAGACCGCCGAGCGGGTGGTGCTCGAGCTGCGCGACAAGCTTGATGGCCTGGCTCTGCCCGGCGACACGGCGACTCCCGCCGAGGCAGCGACCGAGCAGGCCATCCGGGCCGCCGTCGACGGGCTGGCCACCATGGGGTTCCGTGAGACCACTGCGCGCGCTGCCGTGAAGGAGGCGCTCCGGGACGGCACCGAGCCTCTCGACGTCGCCGCCCTCGTGGCTGCCGCGCTGCGCCGCCTCGACATGGTGGCAGCGGGCTGATGGACGACTCTCGCGTGGTCACGCCGCTGGAGGTGGAGGAGGAACACGCGGCGGAGGTTGCCCTGCGGCCCCAGCGGCTCGACGACTTCGTCGGCCAGGCGGGGATTCACGAGCAGGTGCGCGTCCTCGTCGAGGCAGCGCGAGGCCGCGGCGAGCCGATCGACCACATCCTCCTGTACGGGCCGCCAGGCCTCGGCAAAACGACGCTGGCGCAGATCATCGCCGTCGAGATGGGCGTGCAGGCGCGACTCACGTCAGGGCCGGCGCTGGAGCACCAGGGCATGCTCGCCTCCATCCTCACCTCGCTCAGCGACCGCGACGTCTTCTTCATCGACGAGGTGCACCGGCTCAACCACGCGGTCGAGGAGGCGCTCTACCCGGCCATGGAGGACCTGGCGTTCGACTTCGTCGCCGGACGCGGGGCCGGCGCGCAGACGCTGCGGCTCAGCCTCAACCGATTCACGGTGATCGCTGCGACAACTCGGGCGGGCGCGCTCGGCGGTCCGCTTCGTGACCGCTTCGGCGTCACCTTCCGTCTCGACTACTACGAGGTCGGTGAGCTCACCGACATCATCCGGCGCAGTGCCCGATTGCTGCGAATCGCCATCGACAGCGACGGGGCGGCGCTGCTGGCGTCCCGTGCACGTGGCACGCCGCGTGTCGCCAATCGCCTTCTGCGGCGCGCCCGCGATTACGCCCAGGTGCGCGCCGCCGGCCATATCGACGTTGGCGCGGCCACGGCGGCGCTCGACATGCTGGGCATCGATGCCGCCGGGCTCGACGAGATGGACAGGCGCGTGCTGGTTGCGCTCTGCGGGCCGTTGCGCGGTCATCCTGTGGGTGTGCAGACGATCGCGGTCAGCGTGCAGGAGGAGCCCGAGACGATCGAGGACGTGGTCGAGCCCTACCTGATCCGGCTCGGCATGCTGGCGCGCACACCGCGCGGGCGGGTGCCCACCGCTCGTGCCTACGAGCACCTTGGGTTGCCCGTGCCTGCGGGCACAGTCGGCACCGACGACACCCAGCCCTCTCTCTTCGCGTAGACACGTCATGGCGAAGATCGGCGGGGAGACGTGCGACGCCGCGCCGGCGTTCTCGACTGACCTCTTCGAGTACGCGCTGCCCGCTCACCGCATCGCCCAGGTGCCGGCCGAGCCGCGCGACTCGTCGCGGCTGCTCCACCTGCTCCCCGGCGGCGCCCTGGCCGATCACGAGTTCAGGGATCTACCCGATCTGCTCCGCCCCGGTGACCTGCTCGTGGCCAACGACACGCGCGTGCGGGCGGCGCGCTTGCGCGGGCGCAGAGACGACGGCGGGGCTGCAGAAGTCCTGCTGCTTGAGCGCCTCGACACCACCCGTTTCACCGCGCTGGTTCGCCCGGGACGCCGGTTGCACGACGGAGCGTGCGTCACCGTCGGTGATGGGCTGCGCATCCGTGTTGCCGGCCCAGCCCCCGGACATGCGGGCGCACGCGTCGTCGACCTCGAGGCCAGGGGCGATGTGGAGCGCGCCATCGCCGGCGTCGGCGAGGCGCCCCTGCCGCCGTACATCCACACCCCGCTGTCCGACCCGGAGCGCTATCAGACCGTCTACGCCGCCGGCGATCCGGCGTCTGCCGCGGCGCCGACCGCCGGGCTGCACTTCACCGCGCGGGTTCGCGATGCCCTTGCCGGCCGAGGGATCGGCTGGGCCACCCTCCAGCTCGACGTCGGGCTGGGCACGTTCGCGCCGATCACGGCCCCCGATGTGCGCAACCACCGCATGCAGACCGAACGCTGCACGCTGCCGGGTGGGACGGCCGCCGCGATCGCCCACACCCGCGCGGCGGGTGGGCGTGTCATCGCCGTGGGCACCACCGCCGTGCGCACCCTCGAGTCCCACGTCGACGGCGCCGGAGGCCTCCAGCCCGGGACCATCTCGACCGGGCTGTTCCTCACCCCCGGCCATCGCTTCGCCGTGGTGGACGGACTGCTCACCAACTTTCACCAACCGCGCTCCTCTCTGCTGGTCCTGCTGGCGGCCTTCGTCGGCTCCCGTGCGTGGCGGCGCGCCTACGATCACGCGCTGAGCGAGGGATATCGCTTCCTGAGCTTCGGCGACTGCATGCTCTGCTGGCCGCAGGGTGCCGGGGCGTGAGCTCCCTGACCATCGACTCGCGCGATGGCGCGGCGCGCACCGGCCGCCTGCGCACCGCCCACGGGGAGGTGCGGACGCCCGCGTTCATGCCGGTGGGGACGCACGCCACCGTCAAGTCGCTCGATCCAGACGAGGTGCTCGCGTGCGGCGCCGATATCGTGTTGTGCAACGCATACCACCTCGCCCTGCGGCCCGGCGTCGACCAGATCGAGCGGGCGGGCGGGCTGCACGCATTCATGGCCTGGGACGGTCCCATCCTCACCGACAGCGGTGGTTTCCAGCTGGTCAGCCTCCGCAACGTGACCGCCGTGGACGAGGACGCTGCCACCTTCGTCTCACCGTACGACGGCGCGCGCCTCCGGGTGACCCCCGAGGAGGCGGTGGGCAACCAGGTGAGGCTCGACGCTGACATCCTGATGTGCCTCGACCAGCCGGTGCCGTGGGGGAGCGACGGCGCCGCCTCCGCCCTGGCGACGGAGCGGACGCACCGCTGGGCGTCCCGCTGCCGGGCGGCGCACCCCAGGGACGGGCGGCTTCTCTTCGGAATCTGCCAGGGCGGCTTCGACGAGTCGACCCGAGCCGCGTCCGCAGCGCACATCGCCGGCCTCGACTTCGACGGCGTGGCGGTCGGCGGCCTGTCCGTCGGTGAGCCGCTCCACGTCATGGAGGCGATGACGGCGGTGTCGGTCGCCGGACTGCCCGAGGACCGGCCCCGCTACTTCATGGGATTGGGTACCGACAGCGAGTTGCTGACCATGGTCGGCCTGGGCATCGACATGTTCGACTGTGTCGCGCCCACCCGGCTGGCGCGGACGGGCACGGCGATGACCCCCGACGGCCGGCTGCCGCTGCGGCGTGCCGCCTATCGTGATGACCTGCGTCCGCTGGTCGAGGGCTGCCCCTGTCCGGCCTGCGCCCGCTTCTCGCGCGCCTACCTTCGCCACCTGTTCGTCGCCGGGGAGATCCTCGGCCACCGCCTGCTCAGCCTCCACAACATCACCCACGTCAGTGCGCTCATGGCCGCCGCCCGAGATGCCATCAGCGGGGGTCGCTTCGCCGCCTTCCGTGCCGCCACCGAGGCCCGCCTTCGAGCCCGAAACCACGGCGATGGCGGCGCCGTCGGCGAGCACCCTGCGGCGCCACCGCGGAGTGCGGGCACGGCCGGGGCAGCGCGGATCCCGGGTACACTCGGCCCCCGTGGCTGATTTCTTTCTTCGCGTCACCCGCGTGCGCCTGGTGATCGTGATTCTCGTCGTTGCGGGCGCACTGTTCGTCGACGGCTACAGCCTCTTCTACCGCTACGTGGTCGTGCACCAGCCCTTGTCGCAGAAGCTGACGAGCATCCCCAACATCGGCGGCCATCCCATCACCTTCGTCAAAGGGCTCGACCTCCAGGGAGGCACCGAGCTGGTCGTCGAGGTGTGCCACGGTTTCAACGATCCGGCTGGGGTGGCCTGTCGCAACGGCCCCAAGGGTCAGACCGTCCAGGACGCGCGCGACAAAACCATCCCGCTGCTCCAGGCAAGGGTCAACGGGCTTGGCGTCTCCGAGGCGGCGGTGTCCGCACAGGGATCCGACCAGATCCTCATCCAGATCCCGGGCGTCGGCCTTGACAAGGCCAAGCAGACGGTCGGGACGACGGCCAAGCTCCACTTCGCCACCGCGGTCGCGGGGGCACCAAGCCCCACCGCGCAGTTCCTTGCTGACCAGGAAAACCTGTTCAACACCACGCAGTTCAACGACACCCAGTTCTACCCGTCGGGGTACCACTGGAAGATCGATGACGCGCTGGACGCCAGCGACGTTCAGTCCGCCGACGTGGGCGTCGACTCGACCGGGCAGATCGCCGTGAACATCACCTTCAACGACGTCGGGGCGACCGAGTGGAGCAAGATCACGACGGCAGCGTTCAACGCCGGCGCGTCGTCCCCGTTCAACCGGGTGGCCATCTTTCTCGACAACAATGTGATCACAGCCCCCAACGTGAATGGGGTGTCGAGCAACAAGACTCAGATCACCGGCAACTTCACAAGTGCACAGGCGCAGTCGCTCGCCAGCGCCATCTCCGCCGGTGCCCTGCCCGCTGAGATCGCCACGGTGTCGAGCACGGCGGTGAGCGCGACGCTCGGTCAGCAGACGGTGCAACGCAGTCTCATCGCCGGCGCCGTCGGGCTGATGATCATCGTGCTCTTCATGATCGCCTACTACCGTTTCCCAGGCCTGTTGGCCTGCGTCGCCCTGATCGCCTATGGAGCCATCGTCCTTGCTCTCTTCAAGGTGATCGGTGTCACCATCTCGCTGGCGGCGCTGGCAGGATTTGTGCTCAGCGTCGGCATGGCCGTCGACGCCAATGTGCTCATCTTCGAACGAACACGCGATGAATTACGCCACGGACGGAGCGTCGCGCCGGCTATCGATACCGGCTTTCGTCGCGCCTTTCCCGCCATCCGCGACAGCAACGTCTCGACGATCATCGCCTGCCTGGTGCTCGCCATCCTCGGCACCGACGTGGTCCGCGGCTTCGCGATCACGCTGGGAATCGGAGTCGCGGTGAGCTTCTTCAGCGCCGTCACCGTGACCCGCGCGCTGCTCGCCGGAGCTCTCCGGCTGCGCCTCGGCCGCAATCCCACCCTGTACACCCAGATCCACGAGGAGTACGCGGAGAAGCCACCTGGGGGGCGGTTCGACATCGTTCGCTCGCGCAACTGGTACTTCGCAGGATCGCTGGCGATCATCATCCCGGGCATCCTGGCGATTCTCTTCTGGGGCTTCCGGCTGGGGCTCGACTTCCGGGGCGGCTACAAGGTCACCGCCGGTCTGATCAAACCGACGACGCAGGCTCAGGTGGCCACCACCGTCAACTCTGTGATCGGCAACCTGCAACCCCAGGTGCAGGCAGACTCGAACAACCTCTACGAGATCAGCTTCCTGCCCGGCTCGGCCAAGGACAACTCGGACCCGGTGGCGGCCGTCCAGTCCGCCCTGAGCAAGGCATACGGCATCCCGACCGATTCGAAGACCCACAACCCTGCCATCCAGGAGCAGTTCATCGGGCCGAGCGTCGCCTCCGACCTCGTTCGCAGTGCCATCGTGCTGATCCTGGTCGCCTCATCGCTCATCGCCGTCTACCTGGCGCTGGCATTCCGCCGACAGAGAGCGATCTCGGCGTGGCGATTCTCAGCGTGCGCCTTCTTCAAGCTGCTCCACGACGTCTTCGTCCTGGCCGGCATCTGGGCGATCCTGGGACATTTCACCAGTCTTGGTGAGGTGGACACCCTGTTCGTCACCGCCATCCTGACCTCGGTCGCGTTCTCGATTCACGACACCATCGTGGTGTTCGACCGTGTCCGCGAGAACCTGAAATTCGGGCCGCGACTCACCTTCGACCAGGTCATCAACCTCTCGACGGTACAGACCATGACGCGTTCGCTGAACACCTCGCTGACCGTCGTCTTCGTCCTGCTCGCCCTGGTGCTGTTCGGCGGGTCGACGATCACCGGATTCGTCCTGGCCCTGCTCATCGGAATCGTGACCGGGACGTACAGCTCGATCTTCAACGCCAGCACGCTGCTGGTCGCCTGGCAGAAGGCCTCGGCGGCGCGTGCCGGCGTCCCGCCTCCGGCCGGCTCACAACGGAGGGTGGCTCGCGCCGCCTGACCCAGACAGTGAGGAACACATGAATATCGTCTCGACGGAGGAGTTGACAGAGCTCGTCCAGCCATCGCTGCGCCACCTCGGCCTCGAGCTCGTCGACCTGCAGTGGCGGCCGGGACGCAGCAGCGTGCTCCGCCTGATCATCGACGCCGCGGGCGGGGTGGGCATCGATGACTGCGAGCGTGTGTCCCACGCGGTGGGTGCTGTGCTCGACGCGTACGACCCCATCGCCGGCCGGTACGCACTCGAGGTGTCGTCACCGGGGGCTGAGCGGCCCCTTCGCACCGAGAGCGACTGGCAAGCGGCTGTCGGACGGCGCGTCAACGTCCGTGTGCGGTCGGGTGGCGGCGAGATGATCGTCGAGGGCAGGCTGCGCCATCTCGACGACGCCAGTGTGGAGATCGAGGCCCGCGACCGAAATCGCCGCCGCCTCACCGCCGTGAACCGCGCCGACGTCATCGCCGGCCGCATCGTCGTCGACATCTGAACCGTGAAGCCGCCCCCACCGACGCCGTTGGACGGCGCCATCGCCACCCTTCGCGAGACCACCGCGCTCAGCGACGAGCGCCTCGCCGCCCTCTTCGAGTCGGCCTTCGTCGACACCTACCGCAGGATGGTCGACGATGACGGCGGCGTCCACGCCCGCGTCGATCTCTTCACCGGCAGGTGCACGATGTACCGGCGCGGTCCGGACGGCGAGGAGGTCGCCGTCGACGTGCGTGTGCCCGATTTTCCGCGCCAGGCGGCGCAGGCCGCTCGCGCAGCGGTGGCGACCGCCCTCCGCGAGGCCGGCAAGGACCGGGTGCTCCGTGAGGCGTCTCTGCATCGCGGCGAGTTGATCGACGCTATCGTCGACCGCCGCGCCGGATCGGTCTGGTACCTCCGCGCGGCCGATCTGCGGGTGTTGCTGCCGCCGGAGGAGCAAACGCCGGGGGAGGAGTTGGTTCCCGGGGAGCACCTCAAGGTGATGGTGCTCGAGGGACGCAGGCGCAGCCAGGATGCGGTGGTGGTGGTCTCGCGGTCCCACCCTCAGCTGCTCCGACTCCTCCTCGAGCAGGAGGTCCCCGAGGTGGCCAACGGTCAGGTGCTGGTCCGCGGCATCGTGCGCGAGGCCGGCCGGCGCAGCAAGGTCGCGGTGGAGTCGGCTGACCCGGCCGTCGACGCACGTGGCTCCTGCATCGGGCCGCGCGGGGTCCGCCACCGGGCGATCACCTCTGTGCTGGGCCAGGAGCAGGTGCAGATCGTGGTCTGGTCCGCGGACGCGGCCACCTATGTCGCCAACGCGCTGGCCCCGGCAACCGTCAGAAGGGTCGATCTTGACGAGGAGAGCCGCACCGCCTCGGTCACAGTTGACCCCGACCAGCTCTCGCTGGCGATCGGCAGGGGAGGAGACAATGCCCGCCTGGTCGCCCGGTTGTGCGGATGGCGCATCGACGTGGTTGGCGGCGAGCAACCCGCGTGACCTCACACGTCCCGCAGCGCACCTGCGTCGGCTGCCGGCGCGCCCGAGGCAGGCCTGAACTGGTGCGCCTCGCCCTCGGAAGCGGCGGACAGGTTATTCTTGACCTTCGCGATCAGCTTCCCGGCCGGGGAGCCTACCTCTGCGCGGATGGCATCGACTGCCTGACTCAGGCACGGCGCCGGCGGGCGCTGACGCGTTCCCTGCACGGGGTCGAAGATGCCATCAACTACGACGAACTGAGCGCCGCCCTCGCGGCGTTCCGACAGGAGGTACAGCCATCGCCACGGTGAAGAAGCTCACCTTGCCGGCCACGGTGACCGTCAAGGAGCTCGCCGAGCGTCTCTCGGTCTCTGGATCGGAGCTCATCAAGTACCTGATGAGCAATGGCGTCCTCGCGTCCCTCAACCAGTCCGTCGACTTCGACACCGCCGCCCTCGCCGCCGACCACTTCGGCTTCGAGGCGGACAGCGAGGAAGCGGTTGTCGCCGCCGCTCCGGGCGCCGGCAGGCAGCGCCACCCCCTGCTCGACCAGTCGGACGCCGACCCCGCCACCCTGGTGCCCCGGCCGCCGGTGGTGACAGTCCTCGGCCACGTCGACCACGGCAAGACCTCGCTGCTCGACGCCATCCGCGAAACCACGGTCGCGGCCGGCGAGGCGGGTGGGATCACCCAGAAGATCGGCGCCTACCAGGTGGAGAAGAACGGCCGGCCGATCACGTTCATCGACACGCCCGGCCACGAGGCGTTCACCGCCATGCGCGCCCGGGGGGCCGATGTGACCGACATCGCCATCCTGGTGGTGGCCGCCGACGACGGCGTCATGCCCCAGACCGAGGAGGCCATCCAGCACGTTCGCAGCGCCGAGGTGCCGATCATCGTGGCGCTCAACAAGATCGACACCGACGGAGCCAACCCCGATCGCGTCCTCAGGCAACTCGCCGACCGCGGCCTGGTCAGCAGCGACTACGGCGGTGACATCACCGTGGTGCCCACCAGCGCCAAGACCGGCGAGGGCGTCACAGAGCTGCTCGACATGATCCTGCTGACCGCCGACGCCGAGGTCGAGCCCAAGGCCAACCCCGCGGGCAGCGCGGTGGGGACCGTCATCGAATCGCACCGCGACGCCGGTCGCGGACCGATCGCCACCGTGCTGGTCCAGAACGGCACCCTCGGAGTCGGCGACTACATCGTCGCCGGTCAGGTGTACGGGCGCATCCGTGCCCTGCTCGACGAGCGCGGTGGACGCCTGCAGCACGCGGGCCCGAGCACCCCCGCGGTGGTCACCGGGCTCTCCGGCGTCGCCGAGGCCGGCGATGTTTTCCAGGTCATGCGCAACGAGCGCAGTGCCCGCTCACTCGCCGAGCAGCGCGGCTTCGACGCCAAGCAGCGCCTGGCGCAGCCGATCCGCCGGATCACCCTCGCCGACCTCGCCTCGCAGGTTGCCGAGGGGTCGGTCAAGACGCTCAACCTCATCGTCAAGGCCGAGGCCAACGGCTCGCTGGAGGCGCTGCGCGGCCAGATCGAGAAGATCGAGGACCCCAGCGTCCGGGTCGTCATCGTGGCCTCGGGCGTCGGGGCCGTCGGCGAGGCCGACGTCAACCTGGCCGCCGTCACCGACTCGATCGTCATCGGCTACAACGTTCATTCCGACGACCGCGCCAAGGCAGCCGCCGACGCGCAGGGTGTGGATGTCCGCTACTACGACGTCGTCTACCAGATCACTGACGACATCGAGAAGGCCATCAAGGGCCTGTACGAGCCCACCTTCGTCGACGTGTTCCAGGGCCGGGCCGAGGTGCGCCAGGTCTTCACCGTCGACGGCCGTCCGGCCATTGCAGGCTCCCACGTGGTCGACGGGCGCATCCCGCGCAACTCCATCTGCACCGTTCTTCGCGATGGCAAGCAGCTCGCGCGAAGCCGGATCGCCGTCCTCAGGCGCTTCAAGGACGACGTGCGCGAGGTGGCGCGCGGCTACGACTGCGGCATCACCCTGGAGGACTTCAGCGACTTCGCCGTTGGTGACATCCTCGAGGCGCACACGGTCGAGCAGCAGAACCTGTGAACGCTGCATCGGCTGCCTCCGGCGGAGCCGGGTGTTGACCACCAACTTCCACAGCCACGCCCAGCACGGATCGCGGCCTCCGCGCGCCGAGCGCGTCGCCGAGCTCCTCCGCCAGGAGATCTCCCAGATGATGCTGGTCGACATGAAGGACCCGCGCGTGCGCATGGCTTCCATCAGCCAGGTCCGC
>DAINCY010000011.1:0-39229 GCA_036732145.1 Candidatus Dormiibacterota bacterium | reverse complement strand
GGTACGTGCCCCGCCACGGCCGGATCTGTTCGGAACAACGATCAGCTCAAGCTAGGTGTAAAGGCGTGAAGAGAGGACACTGAACGGAAGTGGCTGTTCAATCACGAGCAGTGTCCAAATCGCCGACGTCCCCCGCAGGTGAGCCAGGTTCGCCGTCAAAGCGTGGCGAGGTCGTTCTCTTCGGCGCCGTGGTGCTGTGCAGTGCGATGCTGCTGTTCGCGGTCGAGCCACTCTTCGCAAAGCTCGTCCTGCCCCGGCTCGGCAGCACACCAGCGGTTTGGAACACCGCCATCGTGTTCTATCAGGCTGTTCTGCTCGGCGGATACGCGTATGCTCACCTCACCACTCATCGCTAGCCGCGCCGGATGCAGGTGGGACTCCATCTGGCCATCGCGCTGCTGCCATTCCTTCTTCTGCCCATTGCAATCCGGATCGGCAACCCGCCTGGCGGCGACGCTAACCCGATCCCGTGGTTGATTGCGGCGCTCGTTCTCGGCGTTGGGTTGCCCTTCTTTGTCCTCTCCACGACGGGACCCCTGTTGCAGCGGTGGTTTTCCAGCATCAGTCATCCCCGCTCCGCCGATCCGTACTTCCTGTACCGCGCCAGCAACATCGGAAGCGCCGTCGGTCTGCTCAGCTATCCGGTGCTTGCCGAGCCGCTTCTGACACTGCACCAGCAGGCCATATGGTGGACTGCTGGATACGCCGCCTTGGTGGCGATTCTCGCTGGCGCTATGGTTGTCGTGTGGCGATCACGTGGGCGGGCAGGCAGCCGCGCTCACCCTGAACCGGTCGCCGCGGGTCACGATGTTCAGCTCACGCGGCACCGTCGCCTTCGATGGATCGTACTTGCCGCAGTTCCGTCGACGTGGATGCTCGGCCTGACGCTCTACCTGACCACTGAGCTCGCGCCCAGCCCCATTCTTTGGGTAATTCCGCTGGGCTTGTATCTGGTGTCACTGAACGTCGCCTTCGGTAAGCGCACTATCCTGACACGCGAACGCTGCGCCTTCGTTCTGCCCTTTCTGATCATCGCCACGGTCGGAACGCTGGAACTCCATGCCAGTGGACCGCTGTGGTTCGTCGGCCCGCTGCACATTGTGACGTTCTTCGTTGGTGCTGGTCTGTCATGGCGAGATCGCGCGTGATCGCCCGCCCGTACAGCATCTGACGTCCTTCTATCTCTGGATTGCCGTGGGCGGCGTGATCGGCGGCGCCGTGAGCGGCCTGATCGCGCCGACCATCTCTCCGGGATTCGTCGAATATCCACTGGCGATCGCTGCCGGAGCGGCGCTGCTGCCGCGGCACCCTAACGGTCCGATGCCGCGGCTGTGGGCGGACGCGGCCTTCGCTGTTGCCGTCGGCGCCCTGGTGGTCGGCGCACTCGTGACAGCCACCGTGCTGAGCTTTCAGGATGTTGTTGTCCATGCGATCGCCTTCGGCCCCGCGGCATTGCTCTGTTACAGCGCGGTGCGGCGACGGCTCCGGTTCGGCCTCGCGCTGGGAGCTGTGCTACTCGCCGGTGTCCTCCCCATTGGGCTAAGCGAGCAGCCGTTGTTCGCGGGCCGAGATTTCTTTGGTACCAGCCGGGTGACGTCGGTGAATGCCACGGGTACGCACATCCTGTACAGCGGCAGCATCGTCCACAACGAGCAAACCAGCAGTGGGCCGAATCACGACGATCCGCTCACGTACTACACGCGCCAAGGACCGCTCGGCGATGTCTTCCGGAGCACCTCGTCGCTGTCGGCCCGGTGGAATGTCGGCGTCATCGGTCTCGGCGCCGGTGCGATGGCGTGCTACGCGACGCCGCAGCAACACTGGACGTTCTACGAGATCGATCCGCTCGTCGCACGGCTGGCAAAGGATCCGGCGATGTTCACCTATTACAGCGACTGCCTCAGAGGCAACGGCCGGGTGATCCTCGGGGACGGCAGGATCTCGATGGCGGCGGCGCCCGATCACAGCTACAACGTCATCGTGATCGACGCCTTTGGGTCTGATGTGGTTCCCATCCATCTCCTGACCAGAGAGGCCATGGATCTCTACCGAAGCAAGCTCGCTTCAGGTGGCATCATCGTCCTCAACGTCTCGAATCAATACGTGGATTTGCAGGGGGTCGTTGCCGCCGTCGCCCATGCCGAGGGTATGACGTGCCTTGCCCGAGACGACTCCAACATTCCGCCCGGAGATGCCGCGGCGGGTCGCTTTGCATCGAAGTGGATGGTCATCGCCGGACCCGACGCCGACCTGTCCGAGCTGAGCCGGACCCCCGGTTGGGCGCAGATTGCTCCCACCCCCGGCGCACAACCTTGGACCGATGATTTCAGCAATCTCATCAGCGTCATTCGCTGGCGGTAGCTACCTGCCTGCGCGCCATTCTCCCTTGGAAGGCCACACTCTGACGCGCTCGGGTGACGCCGACTGAGCTCCCGCGCTCATTCCGCTCGCATCGACGTTCATCAGCCTACTGTGGTGACGGCCTCGCGCAACACGGCGTTCACGACGTGTGGCGCCTCCATGTTCACCATGTGTCCGACACCGGGGACCGTGATCTTGCGGGCACCCGGTATGCGGTCGGCGAGAACTGTGGCCATGGTGAGGAAGCACGGCACGTCGAGCTCACCTACCACGACGGTCGTCGGCACGGCGACGTCTTCGAGGGCACTGAACGGGCGCGGGATCAACGGACTGTGCGGATCGTCCTGATCGCCGCTGTGGGAGTAGGGCACGGCGGGCGCCGGCCCGCTCGACCTCCCGAAGCCGCGGGCGTCGTAGCGCACCACGCTGGCGACGTCCCGCAGCTCGGGCACCTGGTCGTCCCACATCCGCGTATCGAGGGTGAATCCATGCACGAGCACGACCGCTTCGCCGCTGCCCTCGGTCTCGTAGTAGAGCTCGGCTCCCGGAACGGGCAGCCGGCCCGACCGCTTCACCATCAGGCCCGAGGTGGCGTGCTCCATGTTGACGCCGGTCTCTCAGCCCTTGGCGTAGTCGCCGAATCCGGCCCAGTCGACAACCACGCATGCCTCGTCGCCGACGGTCCAGGCATCATGGCCGGCCGGACAGATCATCAGGTCACCAGGGCCGAATTCGTCCTCGGTCCCGTCGTCCATCACGACCTTCATTCGTCCCGAGATGAAGTACGCGACGTGGGCGGCCTGACAGCTGTCGGTCTTGGCGATGGGCTTGACGTGCTCAGACCACTTCCAGCCCGGCTCGAACGTGGCTCGACCCACCGGGCCGCCGTCGGTCGTGACCAGCGCGAGCTGCCCTTTGCCCGCTTCGAACTTCCGCGTCTCCTCCGGTGCATCCATGCTCTTCCGGATCAGCCGTGTGCCTATCGTCGCTGCCATGGATAGTCCTCCTTGTTGAGACTGCCTGTTGGTGATCGCCTCTGGGCTGTTGAGCCCGATCGCGAGGTCATGTCTAACCGGCGACGCCATATGCGATGGGCCGGCTGGCGTCAGCACTCCACTCGGAGAACGCTCCGTCGTACACGCTTGCCCCATGCACCCCGGCCAGTTCGAGTGCGATCAGCGCCACGGTGGCCGACACGCCGGTGCCGCAGGTGGTGATCAGTTCACGCGGGGGTCGTTCGGGGTCGAGGCCGGCGCCGCGCAACAGGCGTCCGATCGCCGCCGGCGTGGCGAACAGGCCGGTGGCGCCATCCACGAGCTCCTGGTAGGGGAGGCTGAGGGCGCCGGGGATGTGCCCCGTGCCGGCGACGCCGCTCTCGCCGAGGAAGAGGTGGCGTGGCCGGGCGTCCACGACCGTGGCGCCACTGGAACGGGCCAGCTCGACCTCGTCGAGGGTGGACCGCAGCCGCGGGCGAACCCGAGCCGTGAACGCGGCGGCATCCCGGTCGCCAACGGACGCGGTGGTGGTTCGCCCCTCCTCGACCCAGGTGCGCCACCCGCCGTCCAGCACGCGGGCCTCGGCGCCGTAGAACCGGAAGCTCCACGCCACACGGGCGGCGAAGATGCCGTAATAGTCGTCGTACGTGACGATGAGGTCGCCGTCGCCGATGCCCAACTCGCAGGCGCGCGCCGCGAATGCGTCCGCCGCGGCAAGCTGGTACGGCACGGGGTCCGTCACGTCCACGAAGTCGTGTTCCCAGTCGACGAAGATCGCGCCCGGGATGTGGCCCTCGGCGTATTCGGCCAGCTTGGCGTGGGCGAGCTTGGAGCTCGGGTGACGTCCGCGAACGTCGAGCACTCGAACTCGGTCCTGATCGAGGCTGGCTTGCAGCCATTCGCCGCTGACCAGCGGTCCAGCCGGCGCCTCCATTGCAGCCGTCGTTGCGGTCATGTCCGTCCTCCTCTCAGGCCGGGCGCGTGCTGCCGGCCCTGGCGCCCTATGCCTCCTCGGCCATCGCAAGCAGGTCCTCGAAGCCGACCTCACCGACGAGCTCTGGGTGATCACTGCGCATGTGGTCCGAGATCACGTGAGCAGCATCCTCAGCGGTTTCACCACGTCCGACGAAGCCGCACTGGCAGATGATCTGTTTGGCCATGGCTCCTCGTTCCTGCTTGCGTCGCATACCGTAGGCGCGACGGGTTGATAAGTTCTGACATTCTCCTTGCACCAACCTTGACGCGCCAGCCCTCGACCCGAATCCAGATCTGCGGCCGGCTCGCGGTGGAGATCGCGGGCCGGAGCATCACCGAGCTGATTGCGCGCCGTCAGGGTCGTCTGCTGTTCATCTACCTGGTGGTCAACCGGCACCGGCATGCCAGCCGGGACGAGCTCGTCGAAGCGCTCTGGCCCGACCAGCTGCCTCCGGACGCCGATGGCGCCTTGAGCACCCTGCTCTCCAGGCTCCGTCGGGCTATCGGGGCAGAGGCGCTGGTGGGCCGGGGCGAGGTCCGCCTCGACCTCCCGGCTGATACCTGGGTCGACTTCGAGGCAGCGGACGAGGCGATCCATCGCGCCGAGTCGGCAATCGCACAGAGGAAGTGGGCGCCTGCCTGGGGCCCGTCGCTGGTTGCGCTCTTCGTCGCCCGTCGCGGCTTGTTGCGGGGCGAGGACACCCCGTGGATCGAGCCGCATCGACGCCGTCTCGAGGACATCCATTGCTCGGCGCTCGAGTGTTACACCGCGGCAGCGCTCGGCCTGGGCGGCGGCGAACTTCACGTCGGCGAGCGAACTGCTCGCGAGCTCATCGCTCGCGCCCCGTATCGCGAGTCCGGCTACCGGTTGTACATGGAGGTGCTGGCAGCGCGGGGCAACATCGCGGAGGCGCTGCGTGCCTATGAGGAGCTGCGCGTCCTCCTCCGCGAGGAGCTCGGCGCGACTCCGAGCCCTCCCATCCAAGCGCTTCAGCTCCGGCTGCTCAAGGCGGCCGACACCGGTTGACATCGCATGTGACCGGCGGAGTCCGTTCCCAGAGCTGCCGGCGTGCGGTGAGTGAGTTGCGTCGTCGGTGCTAGCCGGACGGGTAGGTGACCGGTTCCCGAGCGCTTCGATCGACGGCAAGACTGAAGATGTCGTTGCGGCTGTAGTGGCCCGCGACGTCGAGCGTGCGGTGGTCTGCCGCGACGCGCGCTGGGTCGATGTCAGCGATCAGCAGGCCATGCTGCTCGTGCAATGGGCCCGCGACGATCGTCCCACCGGGCGCGACGACGACGGAATCACCAGGGTTCAGCCACTCATCAGGGTCGGGGAACAGCTGGTCGCGGCCGGGGAACGTCACGGGCACGTCGGAGGCGTGGAGCGAGCAACCCGAGCCGATCACCCAGCAGCGGCCCTCCGCAGCGATGTGCCTCATGGTGGCGATCCATGCGTCGCCCTCGTCCCACGTGGATGCCACGTACACCTCCACCCCATCGGCGTAGAGCGTGTACCGAGCGAGCGGCATGTAGTTCTCCCAGCAGATCAGGGTTCCAACTCTTCCGGCCGCCGTTTCCGTGACCCGCAGGCCGCTGGCGTCACCCTGGCCCCACACCATCCGCTCTGGATTGGTTGGCATCAACTTGCGGTGCCGGTTCAGGATCGTGCCATCGGAGCCGATGGTGACCACGGTGTTGTACAGAGTTGAACGGCTGAACCCGCCCTCCCGCTCGTTCAACCCACACACCACCACGACGTGGCGTTCGGCCGCCGCCTCGCGAAGCGGACGCAACCCGTCGGCGACGAGGTCCACGCTGTTCTCGAGCAACTCTCTGTGGATCGCGCTGGTGAGCTCGTGGTCGGCCTCGGGGCGGAGCCGCCAGATCCAGACGGGATAGCCGGGCACGTAGGCCTCGGGGAACACCAGCAGCTGCGCTCCGTCATCGGCGGCTGCATGCAGGTGGTTCACTGCGGCCGCAAGCGTCGCCTCCCGATCAAGCAACACAGGTGGGTGCTGGACAATCGCCACCCGCACCGCACCACCCTCGGTCCCAGTCCCCACGCCCGGGACTATAGAGATTCGAGATCGGCGGTGGCTGCAACTCCCGCTTCCACCGTCCGTGAGCCTCGGCGGTGCACCGAAACAGCGTAGCCGCCATCGCCGGGGAAGAGATCCTGATCCCACGTCGACCACCGGGCGGCGAGCTCCAAGCCGGCGACACGGCAGTGATCGTCGTAATCGACCACGTTGTAGGCGCCGCCGAGCTGGAAGCCGCACACCAGCGCCCCACCGGCTGTGAGGTGGCGCGCGCACCCGGCGACCAGCGCCGCCTGCGTGCCCGGCGGCGTGAACAGCGGCACGTTCCCGGCCATGACGACGACCTCGAAACGGTGGTCGAGCCGGAGTTCGCACATGTCGGCAACATGCCAGGTGATGGTCGGGCCGAGACGGCGGGCGGTCGCGATCATCGACGCGTCGACATCGACTCCGATCACGTCCACACCGCGTGCGGCCAGCTCACGAGCGACCCGTCCCGTGCCGCAGCCGATGTCGAGGACCGATTGGGGACCGAACGTCATCACCAGGTCGGCCTCGCCATGCACGTTGGCACCGGACGCGGCGCGCTCATCGAACCGGGCCTGGTACTGGTCGCCGTCCCACCGGGCACCGTCGGAGCTCATCCGGCCAGCTCGATGAGGTTGTCGATGATTCGGTCGAGGGCGCCGACCCCGAGGGAGAGATGCCCCTCGTTCGGGTACAGGTGCTTGTGCGCGCCGGCGATGTGCTGCGCCAGCCATTCCCCGTGGGCCATGGGCACCATGCGATCTTCGCCGCCCTGCCACACCGCCACTGGTCGCTTCATCAAGTCGAGGTCGAATCCCCACGGTTTCGCGAAGGCCAGGTCGTCGTCGCGCCAGCCTGCGACACCCGTCGAGACGGCCCGCCGAAAGCTGGCGGCCACGTACTCCGCGAAGTCACCGGTGAGCGACGCCCTATCGACCTCAGAGACCAGCCCTCCGAGCGCAGCGGCGACATCGCTCCCCTGGACTGCGGCGAGGTGCTTGGCCTGCTCCTCCAGCCACGGCGTCACCGCCGCATCTCCCTCAAGGGTGAGCGTGAACTCCTCGACGTTCTCCGGACCCATGCCGGCGAACCAGTTCAGCCCGGCGGCGGGATACGGGGCGACACCACTCAGCGAGACGGCGGCAGCGCAGCGATCGACGAGCAGAGCCGCACACGCCAGCGCGTGAGGACCACCCCCAGACCAGCCGATGGTGACGAACCTGTCGGCGCCGATCGCATCCAGGAGAGCGCCCACATCCGACGCGGCGTCGGCAACCGACCGTCCAGGCTTGGCGGTGGAGCCGGCATATCCGGGTCGCGAGTACATGACGGTGCGCAGACCGCGAGCCGCAGCGGTCTCGACCAGCGGCGGAAAGAGCATGGCGGCGGTGGGCGTGCCATTCTGGAAGAGCAGGGGCATGCCGTTCTCCGGACCACCGCTGACGGCCTCGAGGACGCGGCCATCGGACAGTTCCACATGCCAGAACGGGGTCTCATCGAGCATGCCGCACACCTTTTGGGCTCAACGTGTCTGGCCCGCGAGCAATGGGATCCGCCGTCCGGCCGCGCCGCCGGGGTCAGGTGGCGATGTTGATCTTCACCCCGAGGAGAATCAGCGGCCACAGCACCACCGCCAGCACAGCGGTGAGGATCGCACCTATCGAGTTCAGAGTGTCGAAGTAGTGGTGGCCGCCGGCGACGATGGCACCGACGATCAGCCACACCACCACCACCAGCGGCACGGATCGGCGGCTGTTCATCGGCTCCCCCTGGGCGGCACTGCGGCGGACGTCGAGCATACCGCGCCAGCCCAGGCGCCGTCGCACCCTCCTCGGCGGCGCGGTGGATTCTGGGTGGACGGGTCACGGCGCCGCTACAGCTTGTCCGGGGTCCGCCTACCGCGCGGAGTCGGGGACAGCTGCGGCACTAGCCTGAGTTCGACCACCTCGACATACCGGAGCAGCCCGACACAGTCACCGTGATTCCTCCCCTGCACCACAACACCCGGGACCGTTCTCGTTTCGTATCCCTACTCCTCTTGCTTCCGATGGTGGTTGTGGCCGCGGCATCGATCGGCGGGCTCGGCCGTCAGCAACGCCGCGGCGAGCGCGCTGCAGCGCACAGACGTGATCGACGTGCAGCTGGCCAATGTCCATGAGCATGTGCGCGACGCGGCCCTCAGCGGAACTGCTTTTCTGGTCAGTCACTCCTCCGACGACGCCGCAGCCTTGACGACAGCAGGGCGACAGGTCGATGCCGAACTCGCCGCCCTGCAATCCTCCCGTGATCTGAGCTCGAGCGAGGAATCTGCACTCGCCGTGGTCCTCCGCGCCTGGCGGGTGACAAGCGCGGCCCGATTGGCCGTCTTGACGAGTGGCGCGGACAGCGCGTCCGCCGTGCCGTGGTCCTCCGACCGGTTGCGGAAGCCAACCTGAACACGCCGTTGACCGAAGTCACTGCCCAACTCCTGACACTCGACGCCCTCACGGCTGCGGACGTGGGCGCCCGGCAGAATCAACGTGACGCCACGCAGACCGCGTCCGCGCTGGCCATCGCCGTGGCGATCACGATCGGATTCGTGGCCGCGCTGTGGCTGTTGCGCCAGCTCAAGGAGCGACAGGAGACTGTGCGGAGGCGGGAACGACGGCTGTCGGCGCTGGTTGAGCACGCCAGTGACGGCATCCTGGTGATTGACGGAGGTGGGCAGGTCGCGTTTGTCACCCCGTCGTTCAGTGAGGCGTTCTTCGACGACGGCGCGGGCGTGAAGAGTTTCGACGGGATGGTTCATCCTGATGACCGCGATCACGCATCGAAGGCATGGCAACGGGTGATCTCCGGTGGCGGAGGAACGGTGTCTGAGGTCGAGGCGCGCCTCCTTCGCCTGGAGGCGAATGGCGTCATGCGTGGGTGAAGCTGACCAATCGCCTCGATGACCCCGCAGTCGCCGGGATCGTCCTCAACGTGACTGATGTCAGCGACCGCCACGAGTTCGAGAAGAAGCTGACCCACCAAGCCCTTCACGACGCGCTCACCGGCCTCCCCAACCGGGACCTCCTCCGCCACAGGATGGAGCGCGCCACCGCCAATGCCGGCCACGAGCAGCACAGCGTCCTGTACTTGGACTGCGACGACTTCAAGCGCATCAACGACACCTTCGGCCACGCGGCTGGCGATCAATATCTCGTGGAAGTGAGTGGGCGATTCGTCGCGTCCGTCCGGCCCGAGGACACGGTCGCGCGTCTCGGCGGAGATGAGTTCGCGATCCTGTTGGAGAGCACGAGTGTCGCGGGCGCCATCCTGGCCGCCAAACGGATCGTCGGTGCACTGGGCTCTCCGATTGTCGTCGGAGGAAAGGCCGTGCACCCGAGCGCCAGCATCGGGGTGGCGTCGGGTCAACTGGGCGCCCTCCATCCGGAGACGCTCCTGGCCGATGCTGATCTGGCGATGTACTTCGCCAAGCGCGCGGGGAAGGGCGGCTATCGCGTCTTCGCCGAGGAGATGCGCACCGAACTGGTGGATCGTCTCGAGCTTGGTGAAGACCTGCGCCAGGCCATCGAATCCACCGCGCTACAGGTGGAGCACCAGCCGATCATCGACCTGCAAACCGGCAGCATCGTCGGGGCGGAGGCGCTGGCTCGGTGGGATCATCCCTCACGTGGCTGGGTGGGCCCGGACACCTTCATTCCGCTGGCTGAGGAGCTCGGCGTGGTTGAGCGCATCGACCAGTGGGTCCTGCGTGAGGCCTGCACCGTCGGCCGTGCCTGGATCGAGGATGGGCTCCCGGAGTTCAAGATGGCGGTCAACCTGTCCGGCCGTGACCTGGAACAGGCGGATCTGGTCGAGCAAATCGCGCGCATCCTCCACGAGACTGGGTTTCCTGCGGGACAGTTGGAGCTCGAGCTCACCGAAGGGGTGGCGATCAACGAGTCCAGCGGTGCCCAGGAGACGTTGGAGGCCCTTCAATCCCTCGGGGTGCATCTGGCCATCGACGACTTCGGCACGGGGTATTCGGCGCTGTCTCGACTGCGCAGCCTGCCGTTTGATCGGCTCAAGGTCGACAAGGCCTTCGTGGATGACATCGGCGTCAGCCGGCCGGGCCCGATGCTCGTCGATACGATCCTGGAAATGGCCCATGTCCTCGGATTGGAGGTGGTGGCTGAAGGAGTCGAAACCGATGCCCAGGCCGACTATCTCCGCGAGCGAGGGTGCGACTTCGCCCAGGGCTTCCTCTTCAACCGACCGATGGGCGAATCCGAGCTGGGGCTTCTGCTCCAAGAACAGAGGCCGAAGGTGCTCCTTCAGGCGGTGTGAAGCGCTCGTCCGGGTTGACGGCACCGAAGCCCATGGTGTTGGCTACCTGGCAGGCGAAGGCTAGCCCGCGGAGAGCACTGCCACCCAGCCGTCGTCGCCCTCCCACCGATAGTGCACGCCGCAGCCGGGGCACTTGAGGGTCGGGCGCTCCGACCCCCTGGGGTCGTCGTGGAGCGGAAGGATGTAGCTCAGCGGCAGGAGGCTACGGCCACACTCGGCGCACACCACGTTGTTGCTCCACTGCCCTGGCCAGTCGTTGCTCACCCCGCATCCTTGTCCACGCTGGCATTCGCAGTCTGCGCTGTGGCGGACAAAGCTCTGGGTGGCTGGCGCTCAGGTCGCAGCTCGTCTGTCAGCCGGGATCGGCGACCTTGCGGGCTCGGCTGGGTGCGACCCGAGGGGGCTCGCCCGGCATCTTCGGATAGACCGGCGGCCACGGCGCGTCAACCAACCCGGCGGCCACGTCGTGCGCATGGAGCGCCAGCAGCGGCTCCAGGGACTGCGGGGCGTCAGACATTGGAGCCCAGGGGTCGCCATGGCGAGCGACGCGCGGTGGAACCGTGACGATGGTCAGGGCGTCCGGAACGACGGTATCGAGCTCGTCCCACGCAAACGGTGTCGAAACCTGCGCGCCGGGGCGAGCGCGCACTGACCAGGCGCCGAAGATCGTCTTGTGCGGCGCGTTCTGGTTGAAGTCGACGAAGACCCGCTTCCCACGCTCCTCCTTCCACCAGGCCGCGGTGAGGAGCTCGGGGCGACGGCGCTCCAGCTCGCGTGCGACCGCGACAGCGGCGGCCCGCACCTCGTATGAGCTCCACCGTGGCTGCAGGCGCACATACACATGGATGCCGCGATTGCCGGTCGTCTTGGGGAGACAGGCGACGCCCATCTCAGACAGCAACACCCGCACGTCTCGCGCGGCCTCCCGCACCATCGCGAAGGTGACCCCGGGAGTTGGATCGAGGTCGATGCGAAGCTCATCGGCGTGCTCGGGATCGGACCACTTCGAGGGCCACACGTGGAATCCGAGGCAGCCGAGGTTGACCGCCCACAGGACGTGGGCGAGGTCGGCGGCGACGAGGGCGTTCGAGGTGGTGCCATTGGGGGTGCTGACGACGGTGGTCTTGAGCCAGTCGGGACGCGAGTCGGGCACCCGTTTCTGGAAGAAGGAGGAGCCCCCCGCACCGTGGGGGAAACGCTGGAGCAGCACCGGCCGGTCGCCCATGGCGCGAAGCAGTGGCTCCTCGACAGCCTGGTAGTAGCGCACCAGATCCAGCTTGGTCTCGCCCCGCTCCGGGAAGAAGACCTTGCCCGGGCTCGTGATGGGGACCTCGCGTCCGGATGCCTCGACAACCACCACCTCGTCGTCCATCACGAGCGACCATAGCGCCGATGTTCAGCGGCGGGTGTCCGCGCACCGTCGAAGCCTTCCCGCCCTTGTCACACTCCCCCGAACACGACCACTGACCGCAGCACCTCGCTGCGCACGATCTTCTGCAGGGCATCTTCGACATCGTCGACGGTGATCGTCTCGGAGACGAAGCCGTCGAGGTCCAACCGACCCTTGCGATAGAGGTCGATGAGCACGGGGAAATCGCGTGTCGGCAGGCAGTCGCCGTACCACGAGGAACGCAGCGATCCCCCGCGGCCGAAGACCTCTGACATCGGCAGCTCGACGGTCATGCCCTGTTCCGGTGGGACCCCGACGTTGACCAACCGCCCGGCGTGGTCGCGCGCCAGGAAGGCCTGGAGGTAGGTCTCCGGTCGTCCCACGGCGTCGATGACCAGGTCGGCGCCGAAGCCGTCGGTGAGGGCTCGAATCGCCTCGACCGGATCCTGGTCGCGAGCGTTGACCGTGTGGGTGGCGCCGAACCTCCGGGCCCATTCGAGCTTGTGTGCCACGACGTCGACGGCGATCACGATGCGCGCTCCGGCGATTGCTGCACCGGCGATGGCCGCGTCGCCGACGCCGCCGCACCCGATGACGGCGACGCTGTCCCCGGGGGCTGTGGCCCCGGTGCTGACAGCGGCTCCGTAGCCCGCCATGACGCCGCAGCCAATCAAGGCGGCTGCCTGCGGCCGTGCCAGCGGATCGATCGGCACCGCCTGGCCGGCATGCACCAGGCAGAGCTCGGCGAACCCACCGATGCCGAGCGCAGCGGTCAGCTCGGCACCGTCGTCGAGGGTCATGCGCTGGCCCGCGTTCCGGCTGGCGAAGCAATACCAGGGGCGCCCGCGCCGGCAGCTCCGGCACGTGCCGCACGGCGCCCGCCAGGCGATCACCACGGTGTCGCCCGGCGCCACGTTCTTCACGCCCTCACCGACCGCCTCGACCGTGCCCGCGGCCTCGTGGCCGAGGAGGAACGGGAAGTTGTCGCCGATGCCACCCTCGCGGTAGTGCAGGTCGGTATGGCAGACACCGCAGGCGCGGACCCGGATGAGGGCCTCGCCGGCAGCGGGGTCAGGAACATGGACCGTCACCACCTCGACGGGTGCTCCCCGAGTGCGCGCGATGACGCCGCGGACCTTGTACGGCATGACAGCGACCTCCCTGTGCGGGCGGGCGGTGACGTGAGCGCGCCCACTCTACGGGAAGGTCGGGGGAGAGGTCAGCAACCTTGGCGACAGCGCAGCTGGCCGGGGTGGGCACCCCTTCAGAGCGCTTCGCCGTAGGCGCGGGCCACCTGCCGCAACCGCTCATGCACGTCTGCGAGCGCGCCCTGACGCGGCGGCAACCACTGCTTGCGGATCTTGGCGACTGATGTGTAGTTGGTGTCGCAGACGTTGGCGAGCGGTGACTCCACCGCCTGGCTGATCAACTGATACGCATCCATCACGGCCAGACGGTGGTCGGACACGAGCCAGTTGACGAGGTCTGCCTGTGCGATGCGAAAGGCGTCCTCCAGCGGCCGTGCCGAACCGGTCGACATGATGTGCGTGTCCGACTCCAGCCGAGGCCACGGTGTGGGCCGACCCTTGACGAGGTCGATGGCCACCACGGTGTCCATCGCGCACTCGATGGCGACGCCGCAGGTCTCGCCCTCACCTTGGCGAGCGTGGCCATCCCCGATGGAGAAGAGCGCGCCCGGCACGTTGACGCCGAGGTAGCAGGTGACTCCAGCCTGCATCTCCGGCGTGTCCATGTTGCCGCCGTAGGCGTCTGGCACCAGCGCTGAGCGCACCTCGAGGTTGGCCGGCGCCACTCCCACGGTTCCGTGCATGGGCACCATCGGCAGATCCACCGTGAACTCTCCCTCGCGGGCCTCGAACCTGCATGTTCGCGCGGTGCGGTCGAGCTGCCACATCCACACGAGTTCGGGCAGAGGATCCTGCAGAGTGGCCGTGAGATGGGTGCTCGTCAGCGCGCCGAACAGCGGCACCGTTGTCGATGCCGCCCAGTCCCGGCTGGGCTCGATGGACACGAAGTGAATCGCGAGAGTGTCGCCTGGTTCGGCGCCCGGAACTCTAGCGCCACGGGGAGCCGTGCCGCGAGGTCGCAGGCTGACCTCGGAGAGGTCGAGAGGAGGTGGCGGAGGTCGACGCCGGTGGCCGGCATGGAGGTCTGAGATCGGATAGGGATGGGGGTGCGGCCCGGAGACCTGCCTCCGGGCCGCACCGTGTTAGCGATCTAGCGATCGACGAGGTTCAGATGACCTCGCCCGCGCCCGCCGGAATGAGCGGCCGTGCGCTCCCATGGCCGTCGATGGGGAGAGGCTCGTGTGGCTGCATGTCGATTGCCACCTCTCCATGCAAGTGCTCATCCCCGGTTTCCAATTCCGCGTCCGTCATGCGCAGAGGTACCACGAACGACACCAGCTTGATCACGATGAACGTCGCCACCACGTCGTAGCCGATGATGAAAGCCAGCGCAAGTGCTTGAACCGCCAGCTGGTGCGGGTTTCCGTACACGAGTCCAGTCACCGATACAGACGCCGTGGTACCTGTGCCGATGTAGACGATCATGTTCGGTGAAGCGAGCAGCCCCGTCAGCAGGCCGCCGCTCGCACCCGCAACCCCGTGTGTGTGGAAGACGCCGAGCGTGTCGTCGACCCTTGTGAACAGGCGCGTCTTGCCGAGCTTGTTCATGCTGAGCCACGGCAGCACGCCCGCGACCACGCCGATGATCAGTGCTGCGTAACCGTTGACGTAACCAGCTGCGGGCGTGATCGCCACGAGACCCGCGATCATGCCGTTCAGCATGCCGGTGACGTTCGCCCGCTTGATGAAGAACACGTCCATGAGCAACCACACCAGGAGCGCGGTGGCGGTGCAGAGGTGCGTGTTGAGTACCGCAGCGGAGGCGTCGGCGTTGGCGAAGTACGGGTCCCCCCCGTTGAAGCCGCTCCAGCCGAGCCACAGCAATCCGCCTCCGGCGACCGCCAGCATCAAGTTGCTGGGCTTACCGCCACGGTCCTTCAGCAATCGCGGCCCCACCATCGCTGCCGCCACAAAGGCCGAGGCCGCGGCAGCGACGTGGATCACATACCCACCGCTGTAGTCGACCGCGCCCATCGCGCTCAGCCAACCGCCACCCCAGAGGCTGAAAGCCCCGACCGAGTACACCAGCGTGATCCACAGCGGAACGAAGAGCGCCCAAGCGCGGAAGCTGATGCGTCCGAGCAGTGCTCCGCCCAGGATGATCACCGTAATCGCCGCGAAGACGAACTGGAAATAGACCAGTGAGGACATCGGGAACCGAAGATCCGGAATCAGTCCGGAGAGCAGCGGGATGCTGGCTTGCTGCGTGAGATCGGTCGCCCCGGCGACGGAGTGCGGTAGGCCCACCATGCTCGACAGCGCACCCGGGGCCCCAGAGAATGCGGGGTGGCCGAAGCTCATGTCGTAGGCGAAGAACATCCAGACCACCAGGGTCATCGCGAACGCGTAGACAACCATCAACGCGGAGTTGACCGCCCACTTGCGCTTCATCAGGCCGGCGTAGAGGATGGCGAGGCCCGGAATGCTCATGATTCCGACGAGCGTCGCCGACGTCAGCTGCCACGCGGTGTCCCCAGGATTCAACCAGCTGGGATCTGGAACCAACGCACTCAACATGCGGTCTTCCCCTCTGTGTCACGCCTTGTTCTGTAGGTCGGCGCGCACGTAGCCGCCTGGTGCGACGATTTTTGGCGACCACGGGTGTCATTTCTATGTGCGTCGCTTACAACTCGGCGCGCCCGTACTTGTCTGTCGCGCACGGCCCAAAGCTGCCTCCGAAGGCAGAGGGCGGGGTTTCAGGGAGCCCCCGCGACCACCCGTCGGGATTCCAGCCCGGCGACCACCGCGACCAGCAGCGCCGCCACCGGGTCGGCCCACCACCAGCCCAGCGCCCGGTTGACGAGGAGACCGGCCACCGCAAGCAGCGCGACTGCCGCGCCGACGCCGCTGAGCGTGCCGTCGCCACGCAGCGCCCTGCTGCCCAGCGCTGCCCCCACGCGACGCTTGGCTCGGGCCAGCGGTGGCAGCACGACGACGGATGCGGCGGCCACGAGGATCGCTCCAACATCCGTAGAAGGTCTGGTTCCGTCGACCAGGCGGCGAGCGGACTGCACGACGAGAAACACGGCCACTAATCCGAGTGATGTGCCCACCACGAGGCGAGCGACGCGCTCAAGACCATCAGCTCGGTGCGACCCCCTGCGTTCCTGATCGAACCGCCAAATGAGTGCCAATGAGCCGGCCAGGTCACCGAGAAGGTTGAGGCCCACGCCGGTGATGGCGAGGCTGTGATCGAGCACACCGAGCGTGAGGCTTGCGGTGCCAGACAACGCCGCCCAGGCGACCGACAGCATTGACAGCCGCAAGGCGAGGGCGATCAGTACCGGACGCTCGGATTGCAAGTGGGTCATTATCCGCGCGGCACACAGAGGTCACCGAGGCCGTGAGTTCGAGCGTCAGACAGCAGCGGGAGTCGATGCCGTCGGCTCCTCTGAGGGTCCTTGTCCGATCACCTCGGCCTCGAAGGATTTGCCCTGCTGCCAAAAGTCGAGCGCCAAGGCCACGGGCATCACCAGTTCCCGGAAGAGGGTCTCCGCTTCGGAGGATCGCGGCTCACCACCCACCCCTTCCTCGGGAGCGGGGATATGCGCGACCACCTTGGAATTCACCTTGACCAGCACGCATTGAGGATTGTCCTCCTCCACAGCGATGGCCACGCGGGCGCTGACTCCGACCACGGAACACACCTTCCAGGCACGCTCCCAGCTTCTCTCGCGCTTGACCCCCAGCAGGACCTGGCGGACCGGATCACTGACGAGGACCTCGTCACGCTCCCGGCAGATGGATCGCAGCGTCGCGACGATGTCGTCCTCCGCGATCCGCGAAATCCATGTCACCAAGGCCGGGATGCGATTGTCGAGGTCGGATGAGAGGAATCGCCATAGTCCCACTGCAAACCGCCCATCGTCGCTGCGTGGAGCGCGCAGTAGCCGGTGCCGTCGAAGACAGAGCGGTGGCTTGGGCACCACGCTGTCGGGCAGGATCGTCCTCTGCGATCGACGTAGGCGCACGCGATCCCACCCCGTGACGAACAACCGACGCCATCACACTGGGCCGCCCCCAACACGGTGTACGGGCTCGAGGTCCCGGGGACGTCTAATTCGACAACCGGAGCATCCTGTTTGGGGTGCCAGCGTGGGCGCATCAGTCTCCGTCCTCGGCGATTCCACCGCCACCAGATCGTCGCAATTGCGTCACCAATGGTAGGCCGCGTGCTTGCCGGCGATCTGTCACCTCATGACGATTCCGTGGTCATCCTGCAACGGCGCGGCCGCCGCCGGTGGACCGCTACGGCTCTGAGCCAGTCCCGCGCTCCAGCGCCACAGCCTCTGTCCGGAACAGCCCGTTCCCCTCGATCCTGCGACGTCGCAGCAACCGGGTGATCGAGATCAGCGCGGCCACCGCAACGACGCCCGAGACGCTGAAGAAGACGCCGAGCGCCGTCGGTGTCGTGAAGTTGCGCGCGCCGATGTCCACCACCAGTCCGGCAAGGCCGATCACCGCCCCGTACGCGATCCCGGCCCGCGGCGCAACGATCCCAGCGGCGACGGCCACGACCGCGATGACGCCGGCCAGGACGTCGAGGTGGACGTCGCTCTGGCCGCCGGCGAGGTAGAGCGGAATGGTTGCGCCGATCACGCCGGCGAAACCCAGGAGCCCGGACACGTCGCGCTGGCGCGTCTGCATGCTTTCTCCGAAACCGACGAGGATGGCGCTGGCCGCCAGGAGCACCAGGGCGATCGCAACGGGCGACTGTTCGACGCGGAGTTGGCCGACGTTGATCGCCGCGGCCGCCCCGACATACGCAGCGACAACGGCCACGATCGCGGCCATGCGCCCCGGAACCAAGCGGATCACGGCCAGGGCGATGGCGAGCACGACACAGGCGCCGAGCAGCACGTTGCCGGACTGATCCGTCGACGTGTACGCAGGACAGGCGCTCGCGGTGCCACACGAGACGTCGGTGACCACCGTCCGGGTGAAAACCGAGGCGGCGGACGAGAATTCACCAGCAGCGGTGCCGATGGCGGCGGCGCCGAGCGCGAGACACGCCCCGGCTGCGCGGGCTGACGGGCCGCCACCGCGGCGGGTGAATTCCCACGCGGCGGCCAGCGCGACGAGGCCGATTGCCAAGGTCAGCGCGGCGATCAGCGAGAGCGTCGCCCGCGACGCGTACACGAGCGTGACCACCCCGGCGAGGGCGATCAGGACTCCCAGGTAGGCCAGCAGCTCGGTGCCGGTCGGCCCCGCCGGCGCGTCTGTGTGCGACCGCGCCGCGCCGTCGCCATCGACCGCAGCACGCGAGGTCTCCGCGGACTCGAAGTCGCGGATCCGGCGGCTCTGGTCGGCGTCGATGAGACCGGCCCTCTCCCAGCGGTCGAGTCGCTCGTCCAGCCGCGTCGATGACGGCCCTGGGTTGGAGGGTGGCGTCGCCATGAGACGTGTTGTAGCACGCCTCTGCGCCGGATTCGGCGCATCTGGCACGCACCACTCGTCGCGGCGACCTGTGCGTCAACAAGGTGTCTGATGGCTGGACGACGCTGCACCGGACGCCGGCGGGTCGGTGCCGCGGCTGAGAAGCGGTTCCTCAGGCCGGCGAACCCGCTCACCCGCGATGCGACGACGACGCCAGGCGATCCCCGACAGCGCTTCGAGGACGATGCGATTACCGAGATATGCGGTCACTTCGGCATGGTCGTACGGCGGCGAAACCTCCACGACATCCACCCCTGCGACCGGCACCTCCATGGCGACCCGACGGACGGCGTCGAGCAGCTGCCTGCCGGTCAGACCGCCGGGCTCGGGGGTGCCCGTCCCCGGGGCCATTCCGGGATCGACGACATCCACGTCAACGGAGAGAAAGACGGCGTCGCATTTCCGCAAGGCAAGGCTCATCGCCTCGGTGAGGCAGGCGTCGAGCCCGCGGGCAACCACCTCGGTCATCTCGAAGCTGCGCATCTTCTGGGCGGCCATCCAGTCGAGGGTGTCCGGCCCCGGCCAGTATCCTCGGAGGCCAATCTGGAAGAACCGGTCGCCCCGAACGGCGCCCGACTCGATGAGCCGGCGCATCGGGGTTCCGTGGCCGATCAGCGATCCGAATTGAGTGTCGCCCGTGTCGGCGTGGGCGTCGAAGTGGATGACGGACACGCGTCCCCAGCCGACGGCTCGCGCCGTTGCGGTGATGTCCGGAAGCGCGATGGTGTGGTCGCCACCCAGAACAACAGGAACAGCCCCGCTTCGTGCGACCCGCTCCACCGCCTGCTCCAAGCGCCGAAGTGAGAGCTCGGTCTCGCCCGAGAGCATGAGCACGTCGCCGGCGTCCACCACTCCGAGCTCGGCGAGAGGGTCGACGCCGAGAGCGAGGTGGGGACGACGCCCATCGTGGGCCAGGTAGTCGGTCAGCCTGATGGCCTGCGGACCGAATCGGCACCCGGGTCGGTGGCTCGTGCCTCCATCGAACGGTGCTCCGAGGATGACGGCCGCGGCGCCGACGAGGCTCGCGGGATCGTCGAGGTCAGCCGGCGGCACGCCGACGAAGGTGGCGTCGGGTCCGTACATGTTGCCGAGCCTCATCGCCTTCTCACGGTCTGCGCGACTGGCCTCGATCGCTCATGGCGGGAGTCTGCGGGGGACAGCGGTGGGCTTGCTCCGCAGTATGCAAACACATCAGCCGGCGGCGTTCACAGACGACCGGGGTGGTGTCCCTGTCCTCCCTTCGTCGAGCCCACCGGGCTCGAGGGCTGCGCGGAGGGGACTGCCAAGCTCGCGGGGAAACACGTCATCGACGATGACCTCCGCGCATCCCACCCACATCGCCGCGGAGCGGAGGGCCTCTGCCATCGCGTTCACCGCGGTGGGCTGCAACGACACCTTCCGGGCTCGGAGCACTGTGCCCTCGCGTTTCGGGTCGACGCGGCCGACGAGGCGGCCGCCGGCGAGCAGGGGCATCACGAAGTAACCGTGCTCGCGCTTGGCGGCGGGCGTGTACGCCTCGAGGCGGTGACGAAACCCGAAGAGACGCTCGGTCCGGGGGCGGTGCCAGATCAGGGAATCGAACGGCGACAGCAGCACAGGTCGATGCCGAACCGATCGGATGCCCCCGGTCAGTGCACTGGGATCCGCCCAGGTGTGCCTGCACCACCCGCGCACCGTCACGGGTGTCAATCCGGCAGCCTCTGCGGCGGGTCGGATCGCTGCGATCGGAAGCCGAAAGTAGTCGGCCAGGTCGTCGTCGGTCGCGACCCCCATGTGCGATGCCGCGAGGGCAACCAGTGCCGCGTGGCACGCGGCGTCGCCCAGGTCGTTGGCGAGCAGGTCCGACGGCACCACGTCCTCGGCCAGGCGGTACACCCGCCGAAAGCTGCGCCGCTCTGTGCAGACGACCTCACCGCACGCCAGCAATTGCTCCACAGCGGACTTGATCGGACTCCATTCCCACCATCCCGGTGAAATCCGTACGCCTCCCAGCTCCGCAATCGTCAGCGCCCCCAGGTCGCGCAGGCGAGCCACAATCTCGCGTTGCTCGGCGGTTCGCAGACGGTACCGGCGTGTGTAGCGGCGACGACGCCACGCGAACAGAGGCCACAACTCCAGCGGCACGATGCACGCGGCATGAGCCCAGTACTCAAACGTCTCGCCGCGGCCCCACCACGCTCGGGCGATGTCGGTGCGACTGACCGGGCCCAGCCGTGAGAACGCGACCAGCTCGTGGGAGCGAGCGATCACGGAGATGGTGTCGATCTGAATGGCGCTGACTCGCCGCAGCAACCGCAGCGGCTCGCGATGGCGGCGGCCGGTCAGGCCCTGTGCGACGACGGCCAGCGCGCGCGCGTCTGCGACGCCCAGTTCCAGAACCACCAGCCGAACTCTGCCAGAACCCAATTCCCGCCGTCGCTCCGTCGGGAGAGAAGCCCGCGGCTCCTCTCCCTCCTCCGCTAGGCGTCGTACCTGGTGCGCCGCCGTCGCTCCGTCGGGAGAGAAGCCTGCGGCTCCTCTCCCTCCTCCGCTAGGCGTCGTAATACAGGAAGAACTCGTACGGGTGCGGCCGCAGCGCGATCGGGTCGACCTCGCTCTCTCGCTTGTAGGCGATGTACGTGTCGATGAGATCCGGCGTGAAGACCCCGCCGCGGAGCAGGAACTCCTGGTCGTTCTCCAGTGCGTCGAGCACCTCGGACAGCGAACCGGGAAGGTCATGAACGCGCTCTGCCTCACGGCCTTCGAGCTCGTAGAGGTCGGCGTCAACCGGCACAGGGGGCTCGGTCCTGTTCTGAATGCCGTCCAAGCCCGCCATCAACATGGCGGAGAACGCCAGATAGGGATTGCACATCGGGTCCGGCGAGCGGAACTCAAGACGGCGCGCGGCCGGCTTGTCGCTGTACGTGGGAATGCGTACGCAGGCGCTGCGGTTGCGCGCGCTGTAGGCCAGCTTGATGGGCGCCTCGTACCCGGGGACCAGCCGCCGGTAGCTATTGGTGGTGGGGGCTGCGAAGGCGAGCACCGCCGGCGCGTGCGCTAGGAGTCCCCCGATGTACCAGCGGGCGGTGTCGCTGAGCAGCGCGTACCCGGCGGCGTCGTAGAAGAGCGGAGTGTCGCCGTTCCACAAGGACTGATGTGTGTGCATCCCGCTGCCGTTGTCACCGAAGAGCGGCTTGGGCATGAAGGTGGCGGTGTACCCCTCGCGATAGCACACGCTCTTGACGATGTACTTGTACTGCAGAACCTTGTCGGCCATCGACACCAGCGTGTCGAAGCGCATATCGATCTCGGCCTGGCCGGCGGTGCCCACCTCGTGGTGGTGCACCTCGATGTCGATGCCGGACTCGATGAGCGCCAGGACGATGCGACTGCGCAGATCCTGCTGCTTGTCCACCGGCGGCACCGGGAAGTACCCGCCCTTGAACTTGGGGCGGTAGCCGAGGTTGGCGGTGCCGTTCTTGCCGGTGTTCCAGACCCCCTCATCGGAATCGATGTAGTAGTACCCCTCGTGGCTGTTCTGGTCGTACCGGATCGAGTTGAAGATGTAGAACTCCGCCTCGGGACCCCAGTACGAGGTCTCCGCGATGCCCGACTGGCGCAGGTACTCCTCGGCTTTGCGGGCGACATAGCGCGGATCGCGGCTGTATGGCTTGAGCGTCAGTGGGTCGACGACGTCGCAGACGACGACCAGCGTCGGCACCTCCAGGACGGGGTCGAGAAAGGCGCGCGCGGGATCCGGGAAGAGCAGCATGTCGCTCTCGTGGATCTTCTGGAAGCCGCGAATGCTCGAACCGTCGAAGCCGATGCCATCCGTGAACACCGACTCGGTGAGCTCGCCGACCGGCACGCTGAAGTGCTGCCACGTCCCGGGGAGATCGGTGAACCGGAAGTCCACCATCTTCGCGCCCACTTCTTTGGCGCGCTCGATGACCTGCTCGGCGGTGGGGGCGGAAACGGCGGTCGGGGACATGCTGGGCTGCACCTCTGCTGTGGACCTTGTGGCTACCAACCCGTCGATCGCCATGCGCTCGTCCCTCCGCTGGTCGGCTTGTGGCCACACAGGGAAGGTCGATCGCAAGCGTGGCCGGGATTGTCGAGCTTCAGGCTAGCCTCCCGGTAGGCCGACCACTATGGACGCTACACCCGAGCGAAGCCCAGCCGCCCTTGTGCGCGGCGCACAAAGACGAACGTCCTCGCTTTGGGGCCAGGGCGGATCAGACGGGGGTTTTGATCCCGTCGACCTGCTCGCGAGCCGCGGCCTTGTCCTTGAAGTAGATCTTGTTGATCTGGGTGAACGGGACCTGCGGGGCGGGGACGTCCTCCTCAGCATAGATCGCATCCACGGGGCAGGGGTCGACGCAGGCGCCGCAGTCGATGCACTCGTCGGGGTCGATGAAAACCATCCGGTCCTCGTCCACCTCGTGGATGCAGTCCACCGGACACACCTCGATGCAGGACTTGTCCTTGAGATCAATGCACGTTTCGGTGACGACGTAGGTCATGGCTGCCCGAGTCTAGTCGCTCCGGTCGTCAGCCCGGCTCTCAGTGCCCCCAGTGCTCTGGCGCGAGGTGGCGAACGATGGCGTCACCGCGCTCGCCGGTGCGGATTCGCACGGCGTCTTCCACTGGAGTTACGAAGACCTTGCCGTCTCCCACCTCACCCGTCCGTGCGGCGCTACTGATGGCGTCGATCACCGCCTCCACCATCGAGTCGCCGACGACGGCCTCAACCTTCACCTTGCGCTGCAGGGAGATATTCGCCTTGGCGCCGCGGTACATCTCCGTGTAGCCCCGCTGCGCTCCGCAGCCGAGCACCTCGGTGACGGTGAGCCCCGATGTGCCCAGTCCGTCCAAGGCGTCCTGCACAGCCTGGAGCCTGTCGGGCCTGATCACCGCCTCCACTTTCTTCACACTGTCACTCCCTCTTCGGTGGGCGCTGTCACCCCCTCAGCAGTGGGCGAGCGTTCTGGCGTGGACGTCAGAGAGCCGACGAACTGACGTGCCGGTTCGGCGACCGCGTCAGGGTGAATATACGCCCCGCCTGGTACCGGCATGAACTGCTCTGGGTATCCCCACATGCCGTGCTCGCTGATGTCGAGGCCGTCGATCTCATGGCGCTCGCTGACGCGCAGCCCGACCGTCTTCTTGATGGCCCAGAAGAGCCCATAGCTGAGCGCGAAGACGGTGATGAAGGCGGCGCTGACCGCCGCCGCCTGCGCACCCAGCTGCTTGAAGCTGCCCGTGTAGAAGAGGCCGCCCTGGCCGATACCGTTGAAGGAGGCGAGCTGCGGGTCGGTGAACAGGCCGCAGGAGAGCGTGCCCCAGATGCCGGCGAGGCCGTGGGCACTGAGCGCACCGACCGGGTCGTCAATCCACTTGTCGATGGCGATGACACCGTAGACCACGATCACGCCCGCGACGGCGCCGATGATGATGGCCGCCCAGGGCTGCACGTATCCGCTCGGCGCCGTGATCGCCACCAGCGCGGCGATGGCGCCGTTGCCGATCATGCCCACGTCCAGTGACTTCTGCAGCCGGTATATGGTGGCCATCGCCGCCAAGGCGCCCGCCGCGGCTGCCAGGTTGGTGGTGATCACCACATCGGCGAAGTGCAGGTTGGTGGCGTTGAGTGTGGAGCCGGGGTTGAAGCCAAACCAACCGAACCACAGGATGATGACGCCGAGCTGAGCGAGCGGCATGTTGTGCCCAGGGATGGCATTCGGCTTGCCGTCGCGCGAGTACTTGCCGAGGCGCGGGCCGAGCAACAGCAGCCCGGCAAACCCCGCCGTGGCACCGGTGAGATGCACCACCGTCGAACCGGCGAAGTCCTGCGCTCCCAGCGTGGTCATCAGCCACCCGCCCCCGAACAGCCAATGGCTGATCAGCGGGTAGATGAAGCCTGCAAAGGGGATCGCGAACAGGATATAGACGATGAACTTGGTGCGCTCCAGCATCGTGCCCCACACGATTGCCAGCGATACCGCGCAGAACACGAACTCGAAGAAGAACTTGGCGGCGGCCGGTGCCGTCGAGCCCACCAGCGCCGGCAGATTCATCGTCGACCCGGGGTGGAACGATGGCGCGAAGCCGCTGAAACCGATGAGGCTGTTGACGAACCCGGACGCTGCGCCGAAGGCGAAGGCGAACCCCACCAGCCAGTACACGATGGAGCTGATGCTGAGGTTGACGATGACCTTGGCCACCACGGTGCCCACGTTCTTCATGCGCGTAAAGCCGACCTCGAGCATGGCGAAGCCCGCCTGCATGAAGAGCACGAGCACGGCCGCGACCACCACCCACACCGTGTCCGCCGCCACCCCGGCGGCCTGAGTGGCCGTGGTGTCCGCTGCGTGAGCGGTCAGAGGCAGTGCAGCGAGCGCGACAGCGGTGCCTGCGGCGAGACGGATGCGGGTTCGTTGGGGCAACGGCGTTCTCCTCGTCTCTGGTGGCTGTTCCAAGCCTAGGAAGCAACGCGGCCGGCTTCGTTGCGCACACCGCCACAAGTCGTGCCCCTCTCTCTTGTGCACGGAGCACAAGTCACATGTGCGCCGGGCACAACGGAGGTGCTAGCTGGTTGGGCGCGACGCCGCCATCGCGGGCAGCACATCGCGGATGCGCAGGCAGAGGTGCAGGTTGAGCCGTGTCGCCGGGTCGTCGAGTCGCAGCCCGCCGATCTCCTCGATGCGACGCAGCCGGTAGAGCACCGTGTTGCGGTGCAAGTGGAGACGCTGGGCGGTGTCGGTCGGCGAACCATGGCAGTGGAAGAAGGCGTCGAGCGTCTCCATCAGCCCGGAGCCGGTGCGCTCGTCGTATGCCACAAGTGCCCCCGCGGACTGGCCATAGAAGTCCTCGAGCTCCGCGTGTTGGGTCATCGCCACCAGCAGGCGATGCAGTCCCAGATCGGCGAAGGCTGCGACTGCGCGCGGCGACTGCAGCCGCGCGCTGATCCGCAGGGCGTGTTCCGCCTCGCGATGTGACTGCCGTACCCCCTGCGGACCGCTGCGCGAGCGGCCAACGCCCACGATGACCTCGTCGCGCACCGCCGCGGCGCAGTCGGCGCGCAGTGACTCGGCGATCACCCGGCTGCGCCCATTGACGTCACCTTCATCCGGCACCAGTGCACAGACAGTGCCGTCGTGAGCTGTCAGCAGCGAACCGGGCGCGCTCCGCGCCAGGCAGCGGCGCGCGGCCACTGTCAGTGTGTCAAGGGCGGCGGCCCCTGCATTGCGGCCACGAACGACAAGAACGCTGAACGGGTCGCCGACGACGAAGCCGAGGCGATTGGCACGCTCGGTGACTCCCGCGTCCGACCCGTAGGAGCCCTCGACCAGCGCCGCCACCAACTCTCCCTCGAGATCGTCGCGCGCCCGCAGCACCGCCCGCTCGCGATCGAGTTCGATGGCGCAGGCGGAGGCACCGCGGGCCACGGCCACGCGCTCGAGCTGGCCGAGCTGGTGCTCCTCGCCGATCAGGGACACGAATCCGTGGACTCCATCACGTCCCGGAATGGGGGCCACCAGACGAGTGCGTCCCCGCGGCAGGCCGAACTCGTTGACCGGCGGCTCGGCGGCGGGCACGGTCTGCCCCGCCACCCAGCGCAGCAACTCCTCGCCGTTGCCGAGCGCGTCGCGCACGGTCGCGGGCAGCTCACCGGAGACGCCGCGCAGCCGGCCGGCGTCGTCGTGCCAGGCGACCACGTGCCCCGTCACCTCCCCCAGCCGGGCGACGATCGCGTCGGTGCCGGCGCCCCCGAGAGCCAGCTGCATCAGCTCCATCTGCAGAAGCTGGGAGCGGTCGTGAAGGACGGTGCGCTGCTCGACGATGTAGCGCACCACCGACTGCTGCGTCTCCGTGACGTGGGAGCCGTCGGGGAGTCGCAGCAGAGGCATGAGGAGCCGCTCCGCCACCCCGAGGCTGGCGGGCGATGCATCGCCGACAATTGCGACCGCCACCCCGCCCTTTTCGGCGAGACCGTTCATGACGTCGGCTAGCTCCAGGCGCTCGTCGAGGAGGCGGATTGAGCCCACCGGCACGAGCGCCATCTCGCCCCCCTTGATGGCCTCGAAAGCCGGTGGCCGGGTGCGCAGCGTCGTCGCCCACTCGACACGGCGCTCCAACCCAGCGCCGCCGCCGAGGAGCTCGGTGCCCTCCGGCAGTGCACCGCGCCAGACGTCGCGCACGGTGATGAGGGCGCTTTCCATCAGAGCCCTCTCCCCATCTCGTGCCGCCGTGCCACGATCAGGCGCGCTCCAGATAGCGTTCCAGCTCCCAGCTGGTCACCTGGCCGCGGTAGTCGCGCCACTCAGCTCGCTTGGCGTCGAGGAAGCGATCAGCGAGGTTGTCGCCGAGGGCGTCCCGAACCACCTCGTCGCCGGCGCACGCGTCGACAGCATCCTTGAGGTTGTCGGGCAGCAGACCCACATTGCGGCGCTCCAGTTCCACCTCGTCGAAGCCGTACAGCGCCTCCTCCACCGGCGGCGGAAGCGGGAGCCGCCGTTCGACGCCGTCGAGCCCGCAGCGGAGCATCACCGCGAACGCCAGGTACGGGTTGCAGGAGGGGTCGGGAATGCGCAATTCGATGCGCGCCGCCTGCGGACGGGACACGTGGGGCACCCGGATCAGGGCCCCGCGATTGGTGCGCGCCCATGAGATGAAGATGGGCGCCTCCAGTCCCCTCACCAGGCGCTTGTAGGAGTTCACCAGAGGCGCAAGGACCAGGCACATGCCGGCGGCGTGGTGTAGCTGCCCGGCGATGAAGTGCTTGGCGACGTCACTGAGACCGTAGTCATCGGCTCCGGCGAACGCGTTTCCTCCACCCGTTCGTCCCAGGCTCTGGTGCACATGCATGCCGCTGCCGGGTTGATCGTTGAAGGGCTTGGGCATGAAGCTGGCGATGACACCGGAGCGCTGCGCCACTGCCTGAAGCGCCAGTCGAAAGGTGACCACGGCGTCGGCGGCGGCGAGCGCCTCGCCCGCGGCCAGGTCCACCTCGTGCTGGCCCGGAGCCACCTCGTGATGGGCGCTGTTGATCTCGACACCCACTCGCGCGGCCGCGGCGAGCATCGCCTGCCGTAGGTCCGTGGGGGCGCCGCCTGTGACGTCGAAGTAGCCGGCGGCGTCGCCGGCGAGAGCCCGGGCCACGCCGTGGGCATCACGTTCGAGAAGGAAGAATTCGATCTCGGGGCCGACCCGGTAGTCGTATCCCAGCGTACCGGCGTGGTTCACCGCACGCTGCAGAGCACCGCGAGGGTCCCCGCTGTAGGGCTCGCCGTCGGGTGTGCGCGCCCAACAAATCAGCCGCGCCGTGGGCTCGGCGGTCCACGGGAGGACCTGAAGGCTGGTCGGATCCGGCACCAGGTACATGTCGCTCTCTGCAGTTCGCGTGAACCCTTCGACCGAGCTGCCGTCGAACCAGACCCCATGCTCGAGGGCGGCGTCCAGGCCGGCGGTGGGGATGGTCACCGTCTTGACGGTCCCGAGGACGTCACTGAACTGGAGGTGGATGTGGCGAACGCCCGCCTCGGCAACGCGGGTGGCGACGTCATTCCCTCCGCCCGTCGTGTGGGAAGTGGCAGATCGAGAGCTCATTGGCCTTACTCCTAGGGCGGGCCGCACAAGCTCGAGGCCCCATATCAGCATGGTATCTGGTTCGGCTGGTCGCTCGTGGCGTCGAGCCCTCTCTCTCTTGTGCAATGCGCCCTGGGCCGGAGCCTCACGCGCCTGAGAGGTCGGCCCTGTGATCGGCGACGGTCTTGGTCCTGCAGATCTCGGCGAACACCGAGGCGCTCGGCTTGGGGGCCCGCTCCATCGTCTTGCGATCGACGGCGATCAAACCGAAGCGTTTCGAATATCCCTCGGCCCACTCGAAATTGTCCAGGGCGGTCCAGTGCAGATAGCCACGCACATCCACGCCGGTGGCGAGCGCGTCGCAGACGGCGGCAAGGTGATCCACGATGAATCCCGGGCGCAGCTCGTCCTCCTCGTCGGCGACGCCGTTCTCGGAGATGAGGATGGGCAGGTGCAGATCCCCCCAGAGCTTCTCGAGGGCACGCCGCAGTCCGTCGGCGTCGATGGTCCACCCGAAGGACGACACGGCCAGCCCATCAGGCACCACGTTCTCGGCGAAGAGCTCGCGCGGCCGTCGACGGTTGAAGCGCACCCGCTCTTCGCAGTAGTAATTCAACCCCAGATAGTCGAGTGAGTCGCGCAGTCCTGCGACCGACTGCCCGTGGCCGACCGGGGGCAGGAGCCGTCCGCTGGTGCAGGCGCGCAGGAACCAGCGGTTGAAGATCGCGTTGGGCAGCACTGCGACCGCGCGGTGGATTGGAGACCGCGGGTTGAGCGGCCGCATCGGGCGCTCATGGTGGGCCACCGAGACACGCGCGCTCCATCCGTGCGCCTCTGCCACCGCGTGGAGAGCCTTGTATGCGGCGGCGTGCATGCGAGCCATGCCTGCGAGGGCACCGAGGAAGGCACGTGCAGACGGCTGGAGAGGCGGCCATTCGGCGTACAGGTACCCCAACACCGCGAGAACCTCAGGCTCATTGATGGTGACCCACCAGGACACGTCGGCTCCCACCGTCTCCGCGCAGACCGCAGCGAAA
Source organism: Candidatus Dormiibacterota bacterium (assembly GCA_036732145.1). Classification (GTDB taxonomy): domain Bacteria; phylum Chloroflexota; class Dormibacteria; order Aeolococcales; family Aeolococcaceae; genus Aeolococcus. The sequence goes on along the minus strand of DAINCY010000011.1, from coordinate 9,943 downwards.
CGTGCAAAGAGGCGCGGGGCGTCCCGGCTGAGAACACCGCCGCGATCCGCGAGCCAGAGCGGCAGCGTGAAATGCTGGAGCGTGACCACCGGCTCCATGCCCAGTGCGCGGCAGGTGCGCACGACGTCGCGATAATGAAGCAGCGCCGCCCGATCGAAGACCCCCTCGCGAGGCTCGACGCGCGACCACTCGATCGAGAAGCGATGCGCGGTGTGGTGCATCTCGGCGAGCAGGGGAAGGTCGTCGCGATAGCGCGCGTAGTGGTCGCAGGCGATGCCGGACACGCTACCGTCCCTGATGCGCTCGGGATGTTCGCTTTCCATGCGAGTCCAGTCGTCGTCGAGCCCGCCCTCCACCTGGTGCGCCGCGGAGGCGCAGCCGATGAGGAAATCGTCCGGAAGCCGGCGGCTCACGGGCGGAGTATGCCGTCGCTCAGCCGGGGCGCCGCACCCGCAATACCGACACAGCCCCGGCATGTTCGTCGCCGACCAGCTCCGCGCCCACCCGCCGCGTCCACGCACGCACCGCGAATGCGTGCTCGGCGATCGGTGAGCGCGCCTCGAGCACCTCGCCGGGGACCAGCGCCGCGTAGGCGCGGCGAACTCGTTCGAGTGCGGGATCCCCACACTCCTGCTCCGAAGTGCCGAGATCGAGCACCACGGCGGGAGGGGGCACAGCCCCCGCTCCCACCGTGTGATTGCCGGCTGGGGTCACCCGCCCGCCGGAGTCCCCTGGGGAACCTCTCGCTCGACGGGGAGACCCACCGAATTGCCCCACTCGCTCCAGGATCCGTCGTAGTTGCTGACGGTCGGGAAGCCGAGCAGGTAGCGGAGCACGAACCACGTATGCGACGAACGCTCACCGATGCGGCAGTACGTGATCACCGGGTTGTCGCCGGTGACTCCCTGGGCGGCGTAGAGCTGACGCAGCTCGTCGACCGACTTGAAGGTGTCGTCGTCCTTGATTGCCTGCGCCCACGGGATGTTGGCGGCTCCCGGGATGTGCCCGGCGCGCTGCGCACCCTCGTTGGAGTACTCCGGCGGCGCGGAGATCTCTCCCTTGAACTCGGCGGGGGAGCGGACGTCGACGAGGCTGAAGTCGTCGCGGCCGATCACAGTGCGGACATCGGGGAGGAAGGCGCGGAGGCTGGTGTCCGCGTCGGCACCGCGGTATTCGGTGGCGGCGAAGCTGGGAACGTCCTCGGTGGTCGGACGGCCCTCCTCGAACCACTTGCGCCGGCCGCCGTTGAGCAGGCGGATGTCGACGTGGCCGTAGATGGCGAACGTCCAGAAGGCGAAGGCCGCGAACCAGTTGCGCATGTCGCCATAGAGAACCAGCGTGGTGTCCGGGGTGGCGCCGACCCGGCTGAGCAGCCGATCGAACTGCTCGCGCGACAGGATGTCGCGACGAACTGTGTCGTTGATGTCTCGCTTCCAGTCGACCAGCGCCGAACCTGGGATGTGACCCAGTTCATAGGCGCTGCTGGGGTCGTAGTCGACCTCGAGGATGCGGACGGAGTCGTCGGCGAGGTGGTCCTGGAGCCACTCGGTGGTCACCAGAACTTCCGGATGCGCGTAGTCGGCCATGTGTGGTGCACTCCCTGGTAGGCCCGATGGCTGGTTAGGCCCGATGGCTGGAAACCCGACCATTCTACTCAAGATTGACTCGGGCCCGCGCGAACCGGGGCTTGGCGGCGCGGTGATAATGCGGCCGTGACAGGCTCGGAGATGGCCACGTGAGCCAGGGCGGGGAGGCCGGTGCGGCGCGGCGGCGCGAGGAGCCCGTCCCCGGCACAGTGCGGCTCATGACCTCCACGCCCATCGAGATGCCGCTGTCCGCCGCGGGCGGCCAGGGTTCGCTCGCCGAGCAGCTCGAGGAGCGCCCCTGGCTGCTGGCTGCGGCGATCCTGGCAGCGCTCGGACTCCTCCTCCTGCTGCGCCGGCGCGACCACGCCTGATCGGATCACCACCGGCTGCGGCTCAGCGTCGCCTGGCGGGGCGCCTCTGAGCCGCCCTTGACGCCTGCCCGCTGCCGGGGGTCGCTGCCGGCGCGTCCGCCACACCGGCGGGGACTGCCGGCACCCTCACGGGTGGTGGCGGCTGGGGACCAACGAAGATGTCGAGGAACAGCGTCTCGAAGGTGAGGCGCGGTTGGGCGTACTGGGCGATCTCTGAGCCCGCTCGGAGAAGCGACCCCAGGATGTCTGTGAGCCGCACAGCCCCGAGGCTCTCCGCCCATCGTTCGAGCGGCTCCGCGTAGTCCGTCCACAGACGCAGCTCCGTCACCCCTGAGGCCTCGAGAGCGGCATCGCGAACGAACGATGACCACACCGCCAGCAACATCATGGCCCGCTCGCGACCCTCAGCCCCCGCTCCGGGGGTGAGATCGGACGCGGCCCGCAGTGCACCCTCCATGCCACCGCCGGCGATGGACAGGAACGCGTGCAGCGCCGCGATCTCGGCGGCGAGCGCGCCCGGTTCCGAGGCCAGGCGAAGCGCCCGACCGGGGCGGCCACCGGCAAGCGCGGCCGACAGCCTGGCCAGCCGTGGTTCGCTGCCCGCGTCCTGGAGCCAGGCGACGATTCGCGTCACCGGCACGGTGGCCATCGACACCTGCTGCGCCCGCGACAGGATGGTGGCGGGGAGGGCCTCCGGGTTGGCGGCGCAGAGGATGATCAGGGTGCCAGGCGGTGGCTCTTCCAGTGTCTTGAGCAACGCGTCAGCCGCCTGTTCGGTGAGCCGCTCGGCCCGGGCCAGCACCGCGACCCGCATCCCGCCCGCGTAGGTGCGCAGGCTCATGACGTCCTGCAGGCTGGGCCCCGTATCCGACTTCGACCCGGCTCGGATGCGGTCGATGCCGATGCGCTCGGCGTCCGAGTCCTCGAGCCAGAGGTCGGGATGCGCGGCCAGGCCCCCCGGCCACGTCCCGGCGTGGAGCATGCTGCCCGCCACCTGCAGCGCGAGCGTGGTCTTGCCCACTCCGGTCGGGCCGCTCAGCAGCAGGGCGTGGGCCAGCGCGCCATCGCGGTGGGCGGCCTCAAGTCGGCCGAGCACCGCCTCATGCCCGATCAGAGACGTGGGGGCTGGCATCGGACGATTGTGCAGAATTGGCCGTCCGTGTCCCTGCCGCCAGCCCCCTCGGGCGCACCTGCCGCGATTCTGCCGCCACGGGCGAACTACGCCAGATACTGCCTCTTCGGAGCCGCCCCCCTCGCTCTGGTGACCTTCCTGGCGTCAAGCCAGACGACATCCGCCGCCGCGCGCACGGTTCTCATCGTTGCCGCCGTTCTGTCGCCGATGGTGCTCGTCTACGTGGGGCGGCGCGTCACCGGCGACCACCAGCCGTCGACGCTGCCACGCGCAACCGGTGTCACCGGCCGAGCGGGGCGATGGGACTGGTCGGACCTTGCAGCGTTCATCCCTGCCGCTGCGGCCGCTGTCTTGCTGACCGGCAGCGTCCTGGTGGGCGTGACCCAGGCGGTCGATGGTGGCCTGCAGCCGGCCGCTCGCACCGCCGTGGAGGCCTTCGCAGGTCAGGCGGCCTCCTACGCGGCCGCTGCGGCGGCGCTGGCCGTGCTTGTCCTGCTGCGTCGCGGATTACACCTGCGTGACCTTGGATGGCGCATCCCCCGGTCACTCGGCCGGCTGGGGTGGCTGCCGTGGTTGGCGATCGGCGTTGTCGGAGCGGTGGTGGCACTTGTCGCGGCGGATTGGCTCGGTTCCCTGGCCACCCAGCTCCTGCCCAATTCCCCCAACACGCAGTGCACCTCAGTCCGCGATGAGTACGGCGGCTACGTTGGGGTCGCCATCCCGCTGGTGTGCATGATCGCGCCTCTGTCCGAGGAAACGATCTTCCGCGGCTTCATCTACGGCTGGTTGCGCCGGCGACTTGCTGTCCTGCCCGCGGTGCTGATCAGCGCGGCCGTGTTCTCCGCCGCCCACGTGGTGCTGGTGCTTGCCCTGCCGCTCTTTGGAGTCGGAATCATCCTGGCGCTGCTGTACGAGTATTCCGACTCTCTGCTCCCCGGAGCCATCGTCCACGGGCTCTTCAACCTGGTCGGGATCATCGCCATCCTGGCCACGACCACGGCGTGTTAGTCCCCCGCCGGCCTCACGCCGCCTCGGCGCTGCTCCTATCTCTGGCGAGGAACAGCTCCTTGCGCCAGATCAGGTAGATCGCCACTGCGATGTTGACGACGACGGCGAGTCCCTTGAGCGCCGACGGCGCGCGCACCAGTTCATCCAGCTCGAGGGGCAGGAACGCGACCGTGGCCAGAAGAACGAGGTATTCGGCCCAGCGGCGACGCAATATCAGCCCCACAGCCTCGACGGCCTCGAGGATCCCGTACACGATGGCGGCGGCCGCGATCGGATTGGCGCGGCCTCCGAATCGCGCAAGCAGCTGGTCGAACAGACGGCGCCACAGAGACGTGCCGCCGTTGAGGTCGAGCTGGTCCTGGGCCTGCTCGGCGAGGTTGCGCAGGTCGGTGTGCGAGGCCACAAGAAGCAGCACGATGCCACCGCCGATGAGAACCACGGCCTTCACCAGGCGCTCGCAGATGATGTAGACGATCACCCCATTGATCTCGATGCGCCGTCCGAACTCCCATCGGCACCAGCGCGCCAGCCCCGTCATATGTCCGCGGGGGCGGTCTTCAACGACTGCCGCCACACAAACCAGATGCGCTGCACAGCAGTGACGTTGGTGAACACCGCAAGCGCAACCAGACAGCCGAAGAGCAGCGCGGGAACCAGCAGCCCGATCACGGTCAGAACCACCCGCTCCGGTCGCGCCAGCACGCCACCGTCGCAGACGAAGCCGAGGGACTGGGCGCGGGCCCGCACGTAGGACACGAGCAATGAGCCGGTGAGCGCAAAGATCACGAGCATGGGCTCGATGACGTGGTGCCCAGGCTGGTCGACCGTGAAATACCAGAGGAGCGCGATGTAGGTGAAGGACTCGGCGTAGCGATCGGTTGTCGAATCCAGGAACGCGCCGTAGCGGTACACCTTGCCGGTCACCCTGGCCACGGCGCCGTCGAGGATGTCGAACGCACTGGCGATGAGAAGCGTGATTCCGCCCGGGATCAGGAAGCCCGTCGCGACCAGCACCGCCGAGGCGGCGCAGATTGCCAGCCCTACGAGGGTGAGGGTGTTGGGCGTGAGGCCGAGGAGTCGCAGCGCCGGGACGAGGCGCCGCGCCCCGGCCCTAACCCATTCCTGAAACCTGGCGGTGAACACCGGCTGCCACCATGTGCACACGGGAGCGTCCGCGTGCCTCGTCGTACACGTCGAGGATCGAGTCCGCGACGCGATGCCAGTCGTACTGTTGCGCAGTGCGCAGCCCGTTGGCGCTCATAGCGCGGCAGAGAGCCTCGTCCTGGAGCAGCGTGTCGATGGCCTGGGCCAGCACCCGAGGCTGGTTGGGGGGGACCAGCAGTCCGTCCTTGCCTCCATCGATGACTGCCGTGAATCCGGGAATCGCCGAGGCCAGCACCGGTACCCCACTCGCCATGGCCTCGAGGAGAACGATCCCAAAGCTCTCCCCGCCCGTCGCCGGGCTGCAGAACACGTCGGCCGACGTGTAGTAGCGCGGCAGCATCTCGTTGCTGATGCGGCCGCTGAACAGCACGTCGGGAATGCCGAAGGAGTCGACCTGGCGCTCGTACCGCTCGCGCTGGGGGCCGTCGCCGACGGCCACGAGGCGGAGATCCGAACGGCGGCGGCGGAGCTGGGCATACGCCTCGAGGAGGATGCCGAATCCCTTGCGCTGTTCCATGCGCCCCACAAACAGCAGCGTCTTCATCCCCGAGGTTCGCAGGTCCGCGACCCCAGGGTGATCGGGATGGAACCTGGTGGTGTCGATGCCGTTGGGGACGATGCGGTAGTCGCCGGGAAAGTAGCGGGAGATGAAGTCGCGAGCGGGCACACTGACGGCGATGCAGGCGTGCAGACGTTTGAAGTACCGGTCCAGGAACGGCCGGCCGTAGTAGTAGCCGAGATTGCGCCGCGCATTGGTGTGGAAGGTGGCGACATTGGCGCCATGGTGGAAGCGGAGCACGGTGATGGGCAGCGACGGCACCAGCGGCTCGTGGTAGTGCACGACGTCGAAGTCACTGTCATCGAGGAGGGCCCGGACGCGGCGCACCAGGTGAAAGCTGAGCGCGATGCGAGCCACCGAGCCGTTGGTCTTGATCGGAACGCTGCGTCCGATGCGCACGTACCCCGGGATGCCGTGGTCGTCGCCGACCCGACTCGAAGGCGCCAGCACGGTGACCTGATGATCGCGTTCGCGCAGGGTGGCTGCGAGATGGCGAACGTGCTCGGTCACCCCGCCGGGATGCATGTAGTCGTAGGGAGAGACCAGGCACACCTTCACAGCCCGCGCTCCGGCCAGACCGGATCGAGCACGTGCCACTGGTCAGGGTGCTTGCGGATCACCGTCTCGAAGATGGCCAGGATCTCGCGGGCGATGCGCTCCGCCTCCGCCTCGCGCGGTGCGTCGCCGTCATACGTCATCTCCGGGAACACCAGGCCATCAACGCCCCAGCTGGTGCGCAGAAGGGCGATGGGAACGACCGCGGCCCCGCTGCGCATGGCCACCTCGACCACGCCCAGGGGGATGGGCGCGGGCTTGCCGAAGAACGGGATCCGCGTGCCTGTCCCGCTGAGGTCGCGGTCGATGGCGGTGGCGATGCCACCGCCGCTGCGCAGGTGTTTGAAGACCTCGCGCATCGCCGCGGCCCCGATGCGCCGTGCCGTCTGCGAGTCGCCCTGCAGCATGGCCTCGATGTCGATGGGGATGACCTTGACGCCAAGTGCTCCGCGCGCGCCCGCGATCGCTTCGAAGAGCTTCTGGGGCCGCATTTGCTCGGCCAGCAGCGCCAGCTGACCGCCGCCACCGTTCCACGCCGCCAGACCCGCTTCCCATGCGCCGAAATGCATCGACACCACCACCACCCCTTTGCCACGTGCGAGCGCGTCGGTGTAGTGGTGGAGGTCAACTTCGCGCAGGCGCCGCGTTGTGGCTGAGGGATCGAGCGGGATGGCCATGACGTCGACCCAGCTGCGGCTGAGATTGCGGAGGTTGCGTCGCACCACGCGGTTGAGCTCGCCGACGCCGGCCTGCGGGAGGACCAGTCGCAGGTTGTCGCGCAGGGCGTCGAACTTGGCGGGCACCGCAGCGAGGAGCACGTCGGCGACGCGGTCGGCCAGAGCGAAGCTGACGCGGCGCGGCAGCACACGCACCAGCAGGGACGCGAGGCGATAGAGGTGGTACGGCAGCATCGACTCGCGACGCCGCCGCCAGGGGAACAGACGCGAACGGGCCGGGAGCGTCGACCCCCGGCCCGCCTCGACCACGCTGTGACCTCAGCCTAGTCGGAAACGGGGGTGACCGGTTGCGCGACCGGCTCGGTGGCGGTCACATGCCTGCGGCCGCGGCCGTTCGCGGCCTGGTCCGGAGCGCCGGCAATGAACTGCTCGGTGAGCTCACGCGCCAGTGAGTCCGAGACCTGCCGCGGGGGTGACTTCATGAAATAGCTGGACGGTCCCTCGAGAGCACCCGTCAGGCCACGGTCGATGCCGAGCTTGCAGCACCGCACCGCATCGATGACCACTCCCGCGCTGTTTGGCGAGTCATGAACTTCGAGCTTCAGCTCCATGTTGAGGGGCACGTCGCCGAAAGACTTGCCCTCGATGCGGATGTAGGCCCACTTGCGGTCGTTGAGCCAGGGCACGTAGTCGGACGGGCCCACGTGGATGTTGCGCTCGGGGATGGGATGATCAAGCTGGGACTTCACCGCATTGGTCTTGCTGATCTTCTTGCTCATCAGGCGCTCCCGCTCGAGCATGTTGAGGAAGTCCGTGTTGCCACCGAAGTTGAGCTGGTACATGTTCTCGATCTCGACGCCCCGGTCGCGGAAGAGTCGAGTGAGAACGCGATGCATGATGGTGGCCCCCACCTGCGACTTGATGTCGTCGCCGATGATGCAGCTGCCTGCCTTTTCGAACCGCTTCTGCCAGTACTCCTCACGGGCAATGAAGACGGGCATGCAGTTGACCATCGCGCAGCCTGCGGTGAGGATCTGCTCCGTGTACCAGCGGGTCGCCTCCTCGCTGCCCACCGGCAGGTAGTTGACAACCACGTCTGTCTTGGTGCTTCGCAACACCTCCACGATGTCAACGGTGGACCCGGGGGCCTTCTTGATCACCTCCGAGAGATACTTGCCCAGGCCGTCGTGGGTCATGCCGCGCTGCACGGGGACTCCGAGGTGGGGCACATCGCTGAACTTCACGGTGTTGTTCTGGCCGCTGAAGATGGCCTCGCTGACGTCTTTTCCGACCTTCTCGGCGTCGATGTCGAAGGCCGCCGAGATCTCGATGTCGCTGATGTGGTACCCGCCGAGATCGACGTGCATGAGACCGGGGACGATGTCGTTGGGGTCGGCCCCCTTGTAGTACTCGAGACCCTGGACGAGGGAGGAGGCGCAGTTGCCGACGCCAATGATGGCCACTCTGACCTTGTTGCTCATGAGATTCCCTCATTGACTGGCTGAAGACTCTGGGTGAGCGCATCGCTGCTCGAATCGCTGCGCGCGGAGACCAGGCTGACGAAGGCGCGGAGGTGCTCTGCGATGGCGTCGCGGTCGAGACGGCAGAAGACCTCGCGCCCGTCGCGGCGAGTGCGGATGATCTCGGCCTTGCGCAGAATCCGCAGGTGCCAGCTCATTCGCGGCTGGGACACCATGCAGAGCTCGGCAAGTTCGCTCACCCGCATCTCGGCGGTGGTGGCGAGGCTCTCGACGATCAGCAACCGGGTGGGGTTGGCGAGACCCTCGAAGGCAACCGAGAGGTCGCGTGCGCCCGCGGCGATGCTGCCCGGAAGGGCGCGGCGCGCGGGCCGGCGGGTGGGATCAGGGGTGCGCGGGGGTGCTTGCATAACGTTTCCTTTGATAAAGGATACCTTATGCATCGACCTCGGTGTCAATCGGCGCGGCATCGCCGACCTCCACCCCGAGCTCGCCGTCCGGCGGATGGAGCCGATCGATCTCAGCAGCACCCGCGTCAACGGAAGGGAGCACCACCTGCAGCATCGCCAGGACGGCCGCACACACCAGCGCCACCACCAGGAATCCCGCCGCGGCCAGTCCGATCCCAACGAGGACGTCGACCACCGAGAGAGCGAGCACGGGCACCGCGCCACCATCGCAGAGCGACCCCGCAGCGGGCTCTGCGTACCATCGGCGGGTGAGCAACCCCGACCCGGCATCGACCAGCCCCTCCGCGTCGGGGAATGCGCCCAACCGCGGTCGCGTCGTCTTCCGGGCCCGCCGGCCGGCGGCGCTGGTGGTCCCATTGGCCGCGGTCACCGAGATCGCCGGAGTGCTCTCCCTCCTCAACGGCGCCACCATCGGGTGGTTCGTCTGTGCCGCCCCGGCGGTCGCGCTGGTCACCACCGGGCTGATCCTCCGGCCGACGCTCGAGCTCACCCGCGAGGGTTTGCTGCAGCGCCAGTACCCTTTCAGCACTCTCACCCGGTGGGAGGTCATCGACGCCTTGGGACTCACCCGGGCCGGCAACCGGCTGGTGCTGGGCTACCGGCTGGTGCCCGGCATCCCGCCGCCTCGCCGGCAGCCGGCGGCTGCTCTCCTGCGTGCCGCGCAACGGCCGTTCGACGGTGGATACTTCGTCGACTCCCTGGCCGGCGACCCCGAGCAGATTCTCGCCACCGTCGAGGCCTACCGCCACAGCACGGAGTTGCGCGAAGCCCTCCCAGCGCCGCGACGTTGAACGACGCCGACGCGGGCATGCCTGCCTCTCCATCTGCCGCGAAGGCAAGCGGCCTTTGCGATACCCTCCCAGCCCGCCCCCAGGGTAGCCAAGCTGGTTAAGGCAACGGTCTGTAAAACCGTGTATCGATGGTTCGAGTCCATCCCCTGGGA